>CAZKOR010000117.1:0-11427 GCA_964554405.1 uncultured Bacteroides sp.
CCATACGCAATCGGCACACGGATAAGAATCGTTGTAGCAAGCGAAATCCACATAGGAGTCATCGTATCACCGGCACCTCGCATCACGCCGGAAAGACTCTGTGTTACCGCCATTGCGATATAACCAACAGCAAGAATTCCCATCATGTTCCGGCTTAATTCCACCAGTTCCGCCGTATTGGTAAAGATACCCATAAGCGCTTTACCGAAAAGCAGAATCAGGGAGGTGATTACCGCAGAAGTCGCGACCGCTATAAACGTTCCCTGTTTTGCTCCCTGCACAACCCTGTCAAGACGTTTTGCACCAACATTCTGTCCCGCATATGTAGTCATTGCCGTTCCGAAAGAAAAATTCGGCATCATGGCAAACCCGTCTACACGCATAACAATAACATTCGCCGCAATAAACATTTCTCCAAAGCTATTTGTCAAAGACTGCACGACAATCATCGCCATGGATAAAATCGCCTGTGTTACACCTGACGGAAGACCGAGCCAGATAATTTTCTTAGTATACTTTTTCTTTAATTTCATATAGCCGGCATTTATATCGAAAAGTTCTTTCATTTTCATTAATCGAAGCAGGCATAACAATGCAGAAATTGCCTGTGCGATAACAGTAGCGAACGCCACACCGTTTACTCCCATGCCCATCCTGGCAACAAACAATAAGTCCAAAACAATATTAATGACCGTAGAAACCAAAAGATAAGCAAGCGCAGATACGGAATCTCCCAATCCACGCAGTACGCCGCCTAAAATATTATAATACGCAAGCCCGATTGAACCGATAAATAATATCAAGAGATAAGAATGACACCAATCGATAATGGATTCCGGCGTACCCAATAGCTCTAACAGCGGTCTTGCCACCAAAGATGCCACTACCATAACAAATAAAGTAGCAATCCCCGTAAGCGTAATGCAGTTGCCGATAGTAATCGAGAGTTTTTCCCGTTCCTTTGCGCCGAAATATTGCGATACCATAATTCCGGCGCCAACGCTGATTCCTACAAACAGAACGATAAGAAGATTCAAAATCGGTCCGGCGCTGCCTACTGCCGCAAGCGCATTATCGCCTACATATTTTCCGACCACAACACTGTCTACCGTATTATAGAGCTGCTGCGCAATATTTCCTACCAACATCGGAACCGCGAACAAAACAATTTTCTGCCACGGCGAGCCTTCCGTCATATCTACGGGCTCCATAAATTTTTTGATAAATTCCATGACCCTTCTCCTATCCTTTTTCTCATTCAACACCTAAAATCATTTTACAAACACCGAATCCGATCCAATGTCACACCCTCACAGTCTTTCAACGAAAACTGCTGCTCTTGATTTTCTTTTCTCCCGATAATCGTAATATCCCGGAATGTGATATTCTTCGCCGCGTACCCCGGCACATCAAAACCGTGAACGGTAATTGCCGTATCGGGCGACCACGTTCTGTCAACCTCTAAAATTTCCCCGCCGACTTCGATATTTTCATACAGACAATCTTCGAAAACAGGGGGCGTCTTAGCCGGAATTCCGTCATCATTATAGCCAACGGAATGCAGCATAATCTTGGATGTCTTACAATCCCGTATATGGATATTCCGCACATATCCGCCGCGTTTCTTCGTTCCTTTGATTTCGATACCGCACAACGAAGCTTTCACATCGCAGTCCCATATTTTAATATCCTCAATTCCTCCCGAGATTTCACTGCCGATGATAATGCCATGTCCGAAAGAACTGATACAGTCGAAAATGCGGATATGTTTACATGGTCTGTTAATGACATTTCCCTCCGGGTTTTTACCGGATTTAATCGCAACGCAGTCATCCTCCGTAAAAAAGTTACAGTCAAAAATCGTACAGTTCGTGGAAGAATCCGGATCCCATCCGTCTCCGTTCCAGACTCCTTCCGAATAAAACGTACAGTTATTTGTCACTACATTGTCAGAATATATCATATGCACATTCCAGCTTGCACCATTCTTAAGCGTAAGACCGGAAAGTACGATATTCTGGGAATTACTGATGTTAATGAGTCTCGGACGCATTCTGCCGGGAATCGTATCCTTTGATTCACACTCATTAATTTTATCCCCAAGAGAGGCAAGATACTCTTTCAGGCGCTCTCTTTCAAAAACAATCACACGTTTCGCTAAAGTAACGCCGCCGCTTGCAATCGTCCCTTTTCCGCGGATTACTACATTCCGGCAGTTATAGCCGCTCTCATGATCAAGCTCTCCCATATTCAGCAGACTGCTGTAGCACTCCATCTCCGTTCCCTCAAAACGGCTTTTGATTTTAGGCAGATAATCTTCCAATCTGTCCGTTCCCTGTAAAACAGCATCCTTTTCCAGATACAATTCCATATCGCTGTGCAGCCGCAGCGCCCCCGTCATAAAAACACCGGCAGGAATATAAACGGCTTCCGTCTCTTTACAGCCGTCTATCGCCCTTTGAATCGCTTCGGTATTCATTGTCTGCCCGTCTCCCACCGCAAAATAAGGCGCTTTCGTAATATCTATAAGCGTTTTGGTGCGAGTGGTTTTTATCATAATTTCCTCAGATGACAAACAAGTGTCCTGCCCGCCATTACAGGCTTTTTTATCATCCGTAATAGTATAAAGTTTTACTTCTATCCGGTACGCCGTTTCCGCAGTTAAATCATGTAAAGTATAATGGGTCTTTTCTGTTTCACCGCTCTGCTTTCCTTCACAAAAAATGCGGTAAACAAATTTCTCCGGCAGTCTTTCCGGCTTCTCCCAAAATAAAGTAATGGAATCGCTTGTTGTAATATAGTTAATCTTGTTTGTTTCCTCTTGATTTATGTAAACCATATTGTAATTACCCATACCCTTTCGCCTATATTCTCACAATAATCAAATACCCCGTTGTTTTCAGCGGGGTATTTGTGTTCTTTATTTTATTATAGAGAATCCGTAATATCTTTACAAGTAGGAAAAGAATTATCTACCAGGGTTTTAGTGTCTCATAAGTATATTTATCCGCTTCGGATACCATTTCCGTCCGCAGATCACCGTCCTGTGTGCTGAGAATCAATTCGCTTTTTTCCAGGTACTGCCCCAGATTTTCCGTCCACTGTGCAAATAAATCATCATCGTAAGGAATCCCCCTGTTATCAAAGTTGAAAGAAGAACCCGCCATCGGCGCTACTTCTCCATCTTTTGACAGCCGGAAGACATAATAATAATACTCACCGAAATCGAGTCTGTTTTCGATATGCAGCGTCATAATAAATCCGTAGTCTTCCATATACCCCAGATATACGTTATTCCAGCCCGCACGGGATGTATTCGCGCCTATAGCATACATAGGAGTAAATAAATCCTCCTGTTCGGCATTTTTCACAAATACAATACCTCCGTCACCACTATTACTTGTATACACTTCAATACGCTCCATTCCCTCGCTATCTCCAACATCCAGATATATCTGATGTTCAATGGTATAATTCACATCAAAAACCTCTTGCGCAGTCAACTGCGCCACTATCTCTTCACCCTCCACGCTATACCACTCATCAGCCGAAGCCGAAGCGAAAGAGATGCCCGCTCCGTAATAATTTTCCAATACCGCTTCCACGATTAGACCATCATGAAATGTCAGAAGCATAGGCGGATTTGAATAAAAAAAGGTTTCCTGTGCCAAATCGGCAAATTCCTCAAAGGATACTTCTTCATACCGAAGCGTTTCCATCTCCCTGTTCACCATAAACTTACAATCTTCTGAAAAAGCAAGAAACGGCAGCGTATCGTCCGTATCTTTCATTCCCTCTGCCAGATAAAGGTCAATCCCCCTCGCACTGCGTGATAAGGAACGCGCATATACCCGGCAGATTCCATCGACAGCGCCGCCTTCCATAATATCGTCAAACGTCAGTTCATTTAAGGCATTTTCCATGATTTCACACTCAATGCCATGTCCGAAATTTGCCAGAAATGTTCGTACCTCATCCGCCGATAGTTCCACCCACACATCATAATTACCGACATCTACCGAAAGTACGGGGACAACCGCTAACTGCGTTCTTACTCCGCCATCCGCCACGATGTCATTATAATAATAAATGACAAGTACATCCCCTTCTTCCGCTTCCTGTGCATGGCCCCATGGAACCGTAAAAAGATAAGTGCCGGAATCGGTACGCTGTAAGCCGAATCCCTGTCCCATCACAGCAATGCTCTGCGCCGGTACGGAAAACATTGCGGGATAAGTTTCCTGTATCGAAACTTCCTCTCCCTCTGGGAATGTAATCGCAAGTAAATCTCCTTCTTCCGGTTTTGTGAAATTTTCTATTTCAATATAAGGATATACTTCTTCCGCTTCGGGTATCTCCAACTCGCCCAAACCCGGAATCGTTACCACTTCCCTGGGCGGTCCCTCCATTTCTACATTTGTAACTACACCATAATATACTTCCCCACTCAGCCCAGCTTCAGAATCAATGCCGGCAGCATCGTCTGTGCTGACAACGCCATCCGTCTTATTTTCACTGTCAGAACCTTTCGGATTTGCCGCCAATGCCGCTATCACAGCTACGCAGATAACAATCGCAATCCCTATCACAACCCGCGCAGGCTTTTTATAACGAAGCACGTTTTTAATACGGCTTCCCGTTTCTCCTTCCCCAAAAGCAAGCGGAGTATTGATCCTGATTCGTCTGCCGGAAGCAAATGAAAGCAGTGATGCCGAGTATTCTTTCTTCACATTCTCCCCAAGCATTTTAACTACAGCTTCGTCGCAGGACATCTCCATATCCTTTCCACTTAAGAAAAAAGCAAGCCAGACCAACGGATTGAACCAATGAATGCACAGCGCAAAATAACCGACAAGCCGCCAGATATAATCCCGTCTTTTAATATGAATCTGTTCATGCAGCAGAATATAGCGTTTTTCCTTTTGCTCAGTTTCGGAGAGTTTATCAGATGCAAACTGGGCCGGAAGATAAATCCGCGGTGCAAAGAAACCACAGACAAACGGTGTTTCTATCATTTCCGTAATATAAACATTATCTTCTTCCCATACCGCCGCTTTTAATTTTCCACGCAGTTTCCAATAAGAAATCACACTGTATAATGTCATGATAATAATACCAGACAGCCAGATACATCCGCCAAGCCATAATACTATCTGCATAGGATTTACCGACGTTTCCGCAAACGCAGGCGGCAGAGAGCCATTCACGGCATTTTCTATCGCCGGAATCGGCAAATTCAAGGCAGGCTGCTCCATATATCCGATATTTTCGGGGATATACGTTATTTCCCCCTGCTGCGCGGACGGCACTCGCAAAATATTAAAAAACGACATTGCCGAAGAAAAAGAGAGCGGGCAGAGCAGCCGGAATAATACGACCATCCATAATATATAAGAAAAAATCTTAGGCGCTCTGCGGAGAAGAAAACGCATCAAAAGCACAATACAGATAACAATGCCCGCTGTCAGGCTCATATTCAGTATTTTGATAAAAGCTGCTTCCAAAACAGACATCATACCTCTCCCCCTTCTTCGTATTCCTCAATTAACTTTTTTAACTCTTCCACTTCCTGTCCGTTAAGCTTCTTTCTTTTTGAAAAAGCAAGCAGAAATTGCGGCAGGGAACCGTTAAAATTTTCATTCAAAAACTGTTCTCCCTGTGCTGCCTGAAATTCTTCCTTAGACATCAACACGGTAACAATACCTTCCTGATTAGCAAAAATCCCCCTATCACACAGTCTTTTCAACATCGTATAGGAAGTCGTTCTCTTCCATCCGAAAGCTTCCTCGCATAATTTGGCAAGCGCTCCTGATGCAATCGGGGCCTTCTCCCAAATCATATCCGCAAATCGTTGTTCCATTTCTCCTAATTTGTATGGTTCCATTTTAATCCCCCATTCTTGCTCAGCTTGCCGTTTTGCAGGAGCACATGTATTGTCTAATAACGTTAGACAACCCTAGTCTAACACCATTAGACTAGGGTTGTCAATATTGTTTTCTTTATAAAACAGACTTTCTATTTTAAATCAGTGATTCATACAGCTTCGTGATATCCTCTACACTTGTCTCTTTCGGGTTACCCGGTCTGCATGCATCATCATAAGCAGACTGTGCAAGGAACGGAATATCCTCTTTCTTGACGATTTCTTTTAAATCCGCCGGAATACCAACATCCTGTGACAGCTTCTTCACCGCATCAATCGCTGCTTTTCTGTATTCCTCCTGAGACATATCATCTACACCTTTAACGCCCATAGCACGTGCTATCTCACGATATTTTTCTCCGGTTGCTTCTGCATTGTACTCCATAACCGTTGGCAAAATAATCGCATTGGCAACGCCATGCGGTGTATCATATAATGCACCAAGCGGATGCGCCATAGAATGAACGATACCAAGACCGACATTGGAAAATCCCATACCGGCAACATATTGTCCAAGCGCCATATCCGTTCTTCCCTCCGGTGTGTTGTCCACCGCGCCTCTTAAAGAACGGGCAATAATTTCAATTGCCTTTAAATGGAACATATCGGACAGCTCCCATGCACCTGCCGTAATATATCCCTCAATGGCATGTGTCAAAGCATCCATACCTGTTGCTGCTGTCAGCCCTTTCGGCATGGATGACATCATATCCGGGTCAACAAATGCTACAACCGGAATGTCTTTCGGGTCAACGCATACCATCTTACGGCTCTTAGCTGCATCTGTAATAACATAGTTAATCGTAACCTCTGCTGCCGTTCCCGCTGTTGTAGGTACTGCAAAAATCGGCACGGATTTATTTTTTGTCGGTGCTACGCCCTCTAAACTGACAACATCTTCAAACTCCGGATTTTTAATAATAATACCGATTGCTTTCGCCGTATCCATAGAAGAACCTCCGCCGATTGCCACCAGATAATCCGCTCCTGACTTTTTAAACGTCTCCACACCTGTCTGTACATTCTCAATCGTTGGATTCGGCTTGATATTGGAATACAACTCATAAGCAAGTCCCGCTTTGTCTAATACTTCCAAAACCTTACCTGTCACCCCAAATTTGACAAGGTCCGGGTCGGAACATACAAATGCTTTCGTAAATCCTCTTCCTTTTGCTTCCGTTGCAATCTCCTGAATTGCTCCTGCTCCATGATAAGCTGTCTCGTTTAACACAAATCTGTTTGCCATACCACATTCTCCTTTACTTTTTATTCACAAAAACGCCTTTCTTTAAAAGCTTGTTTTTGTTAAAATATATTATACATGGAAAAGATTCACAGGTAAAGCAGGTAGGGCAATGAAATTAAATGCCTACAAAACCATCAGCAGCGTGCCCGCTCCAATTAAAATACAGCCTGCAACGGACTTTGCAGTAAATTTTTCATGTAAAAAAACAAATGCCATTACAAGCGTAATGACAACACTTAATTTATCTATCGGCACGACCTTGGAAGCTTCTCCCATCTGCAATGCCCTGTAATAACACAGCCAGGAAGCTCCCGTAGCCAGCCCCGACAGAATCAGAAACAACCAGCTTTTTTTCCCGATATCGGCAATCCCGGACTGGGCGTTTGTCAAAAATACCATGCCCCATGCCATAATCAACACAACTACCGTCCTGATTGCCGTTGCCAGATTTGAATTTACTCCGTCAATTCCGACTTTTGCAAGAATAGATGTCAAAGCCGCAAATACGGAGGAAAGAAGAGCAAATAATAACCACATCTTTATTTACCTCAGAAAACATTATAATTCCGCTAAAACTTCTTCCTTAGACGGCATTACCCGCAATGCCCCTTTTCTCGTCGTTATAAGCGACGCCGCGCAGTTTGCAAACCGCAGCATTTCCCGCAGATCATCCTCTGTCAGGCTTTTTATGTCATGCTCCAGCAGATAATGCAGAACGCATCCGCAGAAAGTATCTCCCGCTCCTGTTGTTTCAATTGTATTTTCTCTCAGGATGGGGGCAACATCTACCATCTTCCCCTGATAGTATGCACGGCTTCCCTCTTTTCCCATAGAAACCAGAATCAGGGAAATATCATATCTTTCCTTTATCCATTCCACACCCTTAGAGTAATCCTCTTCGCCGGTCAGCCATTGTATCTCGTTATCGGATATCTTTAAGACATCACAGTATCCTAATCCGTATAAAACCTGCTCTCTTGCTTCCGCTTCGCTTCTCCATAGTGGAAAACGAAGATTGGGGTCGAAAGAAAGAAGAACTCCTGCTTCTTTAGCAATGGCTATGGCTTTCTTCGTTGCTTCGCGTACGCCTTCATGAGTCATCGATAATGTACCGAAATGAAAAATCCGGGTATTTTTCAGCAAGTCTTCGGGTATCTCGTCTTCTGTCAGCATCATGTCCGCGCCCGGATTTCGATAGAAGGAAAAATCCCTGTCTCCGCCGGGAAGCGTATGCACCATCGCAAGCGTTGTATGTACTTCATTATCCCTGCACAGATAATCCGAACAGATACCGACTTCGTCCAATGCTTCTTTTAATTGTGTTCCGAAAAAGTCATTTCCTACTTTTCCGATAAAAGCCGTTTTATGCCCTAACTTTGTAAGCATGGCAAGAACATTACACGGCGCACCGCCGGGATTTGCTTCAAACAGAGGATTTCCCTGTCCGCTTACGCCGTTTTGCGTAAAATCTATCAACAATTCTCCTAATGCCGTTACGTCAAATCTGTTCGTACCCATCCGTCTGCATCCTCTCTTTCTAAACCCTAAATCAGCTCATATTTTACGATATCCATCGTCACCTTACCGTCTGCAAAAAAGGAAATACCATCCGCTGACAAATCTGTATACATGGTTGCGGACATCGCATATTCTCCGTCATTTACAAATACTTCCACACTGAATCTGTCTAAAATAACCCGTAATTTGATTCTGCCATCCTCATTTCTTACCTTCGCGCGGCGCTGGTGGATAATCGCCCTTCTCGAACCGGAAAATTTCCTGTCCACTTTTAAAATCGACTCATAAGGGCGAAAGCTGATGGAAGTCTGGTAAGTATCATCCTGTGCAAAACGCAATGCAAACTTCCGGTAAATATTTTCCTCATCTCCCGGTCGGAGTGAAAGTTCCATATCCACTTTCCTGCCTTTCATCCCGTCTAACTTAATTACATCGGTGAAAGTAACGTTCTCATATTTTACCTCTTCACCGCGCAAGTCATTTAATTCCCGAATCGGCTGCTGATAAAGCCGTCCATTCTTCACGGAAAGCTCTCTCGGCAGACTCATCTGTCCAAACCACGGCTGTTCCGCAGAATGCAGATTACACGTATCCCAGTTCTGCATCCAGCCAATCATAATCCGCCTGCCGTCCGGTGAAAGAATCGTCTGCGGTGCGTAAAAGTCAATTCCGTAATCAATCGCCTGATTATGCTGTTCCGTAAAATTCTCAGCTTCTTCATCATATGTACCAATCAGGCAGAGCGTTCCGTTGCCGTTATGATATTCAAAGCCCTGCGGCAGCATATCCTGCGGACTTGTCAAAAGAACGCCCATACCGTCTAATACAAAGAAATCCGGACATTCCCACATCTTACCGAAACGGTCGTTGTTCGCGGCGAGAATCTTCTCATATTTCCAGTTCATGCCATTATCTGAGCTGTAAAGAAGGATTTGTCCGTCACCGTCTTTCGTCCGGTTTCCTACAACACACCGATAAGTACCATCCGCTTTTTGCCAGATTTTCGGGTCACGGAAATCGTATCTGCCTCCGTTTTCCGGCAGGCTGTTCTCGTCTATAACCGGATTTGCGGCATATTTTTCATAATCCGTACCATCCCCGATTGCAATGCATTGTCTCTGCACTTCGCGCAGATTTCCATCGGGCTGCGTTTCTTTCGTAACTCCCGTATATAACAATAACTGCTTTCCATCAGGCAGCGCTATCGCACTGCCTGAAAAGCATCCGTCTCTGTCATAATCTGCGTCTGGGGCAAGCGCTGCCGGAAGGTAGCGCCAGTGCAGTAAGTCTTTGCTCACCACATGTCCCCAATGCATCGGTCCCCAGTGGGAATCATAAGGATGGTACTGGTAAAATAAATGATACTCTCCATTATAATAAGAAAATCCGTTAGGGTCGTTCATCCAACCAACACGGGAAGACAAATGAAAACCCGGTCTTTGCCCCTCTGTTATCTTTTTTTCCATTGTTTCTTCGTATTTTCTTGCCTCGCGCAAAGTCTGACTTGTCATGATAATCCCCCGCTTTATTTCTGTTTTCTTATCCTGATACGTTTATCATACCACATTTTTCCATATTGACAACAAGCACTGAAACAATTTTTTCACTTATCGGTTACTGTGCACTCGCATATCTGTTATAGGCATTCTGGTATACTTCTAACAGCTTATCCATACCGCATTTATCTCTCAAATATTGAATGTAGTTTTCCCATTCTTCATCTGTCGGTCCGCCGTTTTTAATCCATAAGCCTTCCTGCTCTGATACAGCGCTTTCAAAGCTGGGTTTATACCAGTCGATATCGTCCAATTCCCTGCTCGTATATACGCAGTCCACCGGGAAAAAGGCTGTGTCACTCACATATGGCATCCAGTAATCATACAAATCTGTCAGACGCTCAATCGCACGGTCCTCCATCTTGAAAGTGGTCAGATAATAGTCGCTTAAGATCAGCTTCGGTCCGTTCACTTCATATTCTCCCTTTAACTCTCCGGAACTCTTTCCGTACTTCTCGCGGCTTTCATCATCTGAAATACTCAGCCATACGCCGTTTTCATCCTGTTCATTAAAGTATACGCCAATCGGTCCGTATTGAAGCTGCATAACGATTTCAGGGTCATACCACATATCATAGAATTTCAAAAGGTTAGCCGGACTTTTGCATGCCTTGGTAATATTAAGCTGACCGCTGTTGATTCCGCCTCCTGTACGCACCGTCACGTTATGAGTACCGTCAGGTCCGTCCAGAACCGGCAGGAACACATAATCGTCCGCATAATCACCCATCAACTCTTCAATGTACCACCACGTTGAAACGCCAACATATCCCTGAGAACATTTTGAAATCAACTGTGTGGTATCCTGGCTGAACATCTCAAGATCCATCAGACCGTCTGCATACCAGTCATGGAAATAAGTAACTGCCTGCCTATACGCATCCGTCACGCATATAAATTCCACTGTGCCGTCCCCATGAAGAACCAAATCATTGCACACATCTGCAGGCCAGTTCGTAAATCCAAATCCTGCATAAAAGATATTCTGTCCCCAGCACCATTCATCAAATCCGGTACTCATAGGAATCGTACTTCCCGGAGCGTTTCCATAATATTTTGCGCTCATGTCATTGTCTTTAAACGCCTTCAGCACATCATGAAGCTCATCCAGTGTAGTAGGTACTTCCAATCCCAGATCATCCAGCCATGCTTTGTTGATCATAGAATACTGCGGAATGGAAAAA
>CAZKOR010000118.1:0-11406 GCA_964554405.1 uncultured Bacteroides sp.
TATTCGTGATATAATCATTAAATAAGGCATCCATAATTTCTGCCACTGTTTTATGCTTGGTCAATTCATCGATATAATGCTTGATACTGGAATTTAAATTCTTAAGACCTGTAATCAGCAAGTCCGTATTTTTCAGAATCTCCATGAGCACTACTCCGGGATGATCCGTGTTACTCCGCACCAGACTGTAGATAGTATAAATGTATCCCTGATACTCAATCTGATTTCCTTCCGCAATATCTAAAAGAGTTTTAACAATCCTGACCGCATACTCCCTAAAATTAACCCTTTGCACATAGCTTTTGTCAGTTTCAATTTCAATCCATCCATACTTCTCTAATTGCCGCAGCATCCAATTTGCCTTGCTCCGACTGTCCGTTCCAACCAATTCTTCCTCTGAAAAATCCACTGCATTCATCTGCTCAAAATAGTATTGCAGTTCATCAACCAACACGTCCCTTTCCACACCGAAAGAAAGCTGGTTATCCATAATAGAAAACAGCTTGCAGATACATTCCCAATATACCAGTTTGTTTGGAGACGCTAACGGAACAAAAAAGCTGTCTGATACGATATTGAACATAGTAATCCTTTCCCCAAAATAGCATTAACGTTTCACTTACACCACCTCAAAAATCATATCATCCCTTCATCAAAATCGCAAGTTCTTCCCGCAGCCTCCACAGTTTTCTCCCTAAAACTTCCTGATTCTTGACACTTCCACTTTAATGACCGCTAATACACATCCATAAACCATTAATATAAAAAATGCTGCCAACACCTTCCCCATCTGAAAATATTCGTCTCTCGCAAACCAGCCCACCATATCAGACACCGGCGGCACAATCCATAGAATATATTTCATTATCGGAGCTTCAGCTATAATCCCAATTCTTACCACAGAAATCAGTGCGAGGATAATTGTCAGTACAATCCCCGTTTCGCGCTTTCTGATGACTCTTGGCGAAAAAATTTCTCCCACCATGCAGCCCACAAAAGAGCATACAGACATCAGCAAAAATCCCCCTATAATATCCGACGGCTGTATATTTCGCGTAAACAACATTTTTCCATTCAAAAAATTGTCTATAACCGGATAGCAAAGAGACAACAGTGTAACCATCCCACTAAGAGCAGCAAAAAATAATACCTGCCCGATATAGTATTTTCTTTCGCTTTGTATACGCAAAATAATAATCTGCTCCGACACCTCAGGTTCTATCGTCTGGCAAGTCATTCCAACTCCGACCATGATGATAAACAATATAAGGCTCATAAGCGAAAAATTGCTGACAATATCAATCGGCATCACGCTATACATAACCTGAAATACTACAAATAATCCGATGAGCGGTACTAAATATTTTGCAGACAGAGCATACTGCTTATATTGGTACTTCACTAATTCATTTATCACTTTCATTGTACATACCTCTCAAATTCCATCCGGCCTCTACCATCTCAATTATGGCACGATTACACTCACTCTCTGCCGCTCTTAAAGTGCACCCTTGCTCTGTAAACTGCAGGTGTCCCTTCCAATCTTCCGGTACATCCACCTTTTCTGATCTTACGAAAAGCATCGTATACCATTGCGTCTCACCCGCTGATTTATGGTCGGCTAAAACAATTTTTCCATCAGCAAATTGATATACTTCATCTGCAATGGCATCTACCAGATAAGGCTCATGACAGGACATCAAAATTGCGACATTATGTTTTTGCAGCTCCCTCATTTTTTGTATAAATACTTGCTGGGACATCACATCCTGCCCGGACAACGGCTCGTCCAATAACAAAATATCCGGTTCTTTTAATAATGCCTGTATCACGCCGATTTTTTGCAGACTTCCCTTCGACAGATATTTCAGGGGAATGTCCAACATATTAGATACAAAAAAATCTTCTGCCAACTCTTGTATACGTGCTTCTAATTCCGCACTTTCAATTTTTTCCATCTTGCCCATGTAAAGCAAATACTGCTTTGCTGTAAGTCGCATTTGCGGAAAATGTTCGGGCACATAATGAATCAATTTTTCTTTTTCAAGGCAGACTGTTCCGGCCGTAGGTCTTACAAGTCCTGCAATTACTTTTAGCAATGTACTTTTTCCACAGCCGTTTTTTCCTGTAAATGCAAGCGATTGTCCCTGCTCTATTGTTAAATCAATATCATTTAAAACGATTTTTTTGTTGTATTCTTTTACAATGTGCCTAAGTGCAATCATGGGTATTCCTTTCGACTCTCTGACTTAATCCTCATAATGTCCCCTACAAGAGACAATCTCCATCACATCACCACGAATCCGATACACCAGCCTGTTTACATCGTCAATCCTACGACTCCAGAATCCACTCATGTCTCCCTTCAATGCTTCCGGTTTCCCAATACCATCGAACCAAATCTTTTTCATTCATCCACCTCAATAATATCGTGTTCTACACCCTTTCCGGCATTGAGAGCTTCCACACCTCTGCGCAGATGTGCCATGTTGCTTTCAGAGTAAAACGGATCAACAGATACTTCAAAGGGAATCCTTTTTTCTCTTGTCATCTTTTTTGCAAATATAGTAATTGCGGTAGTCATATTCATTCCGAGTTCCTGACAAGTCTGCTCCATATTCTTTTTTAATTCTTCATCCATACGAATATTTACCAACGTCTGTGCCATAATAATGCTCCTTTCCTTAATCTCATCTATATATTACCACGCAATAAAGACAAACTCAACACATTGTCTTTACATTATTTTATGTCCTTACTTGAAATATATACTCAAGATTCATAATTTAATTTTCATATCATTCACTCACCAGCTGCTTTATCGATACTCTGCCGATTGCTTTCATAATTGCATATGTACCTAAAACCATACAAACCGGCAACAGTAAAATACTTGCTGTCGTTCCTGCCAAAGAGTTCACAAACGGAAATTCCGAAAGTCCCAATAATCTGGCATACGGAGTCAGCATTTTCGGAATTACAAATATACCCAACAAAACTCCCAAGCCGTTCCCTACAAAGGCGGACAGACCATTTCTCCATGAGTATATTTTCACGATTTGTCCGGATGTCATCCCCACGGCTTTCAAAAGACCAATCTGTCTTTGTTCGTGTCGAATCAATAAAAAGGTAAGATTCATCGTAATCAAAACAGTAACCATGAACAAAACGGTTAAAATGGTTCTAATAGCAGGTCTCAGAATGCCTGTAATGTTCTCTCCGTTTGACTTTGATGCAATAAAAGAAAATTTCCCGTCATACCGCTTAGCAAGTTCTTTTGCATATCCCCACTTATCGGCATCATCAGCAAGTACAAGCATATAATCTGCGTAATTCCCATCCGCTTTTACAAATTGGTCCAAGTCGTCCGTAACCATTCGTATAATATTTCCGTAGTTGGAAAGTGTCTGGAAAATTCCTGTAATCTCATAAAGCGCCTTTTCCCCATTTACCATGAGTTCTATCCTCTCACCGACTTCCAATCCGTATTCTTTTGCCAATGACAGTCCAACCGCTATTTCGTTTTCATGCTGGGGACGCCGCCCATACAGGGCTCTGTCTTTGATTTCGTCTTGCCACGGCAGTTCATATACCTCTGTTACAATATTCTGCCAGTTTTCTTTCGTCTCAGGTTTATACTGAGAAGTTACCTTATTCACTCCGTATGTATAAATAACCTGCGGTTCGTTTTCCAATTCCTCTATTATGCTGCTCACCGGAATATCTTCCTGCGCTGTAACGTAAATATCCGTTTTGATAAAACCCCATATCTCCGGTTCTTTATCAATATTTCCGACAGCATTCAAACATCCCAGACAGATAATGGTAAGACATCCGAGTATAAGAGATACGCCGGCTATATACCCATACCTCAGCTTCTTGTTTTGTATTCCTCTGAGCGTGTAATATAGTTCAAAAGAGGCCTTGCCATGATAACTTGCGTTCCCGGATTTCTTCCGGCTTCGTTCCTTGCTGTGCCAGAAACCTGTTCTGATTGCATGCGCCGCATTCAATTTCCTAATTTTAAATATGGCACAAAAACAGATTATTATCACTGCACTCCATACAAGCATCCCGGCAAGAAACTGGTAAATACTGTTTTTCTCAAAAGTAACTGCATATATTCCAATATCCCCCAAAATTTTTGTTATAATGCCTTTACTTAGTCTACCGCCCAAAACACTCCCCAGAAAGCTCCCAGTAAAACCGATTATCCCATAACAGCCAAGATAAATACCGATAATCTGTGTTCCGGTCATTCCCAATGACTTGTATATACCGATAGTTCTGATGTCTTCATCCATATCACTTTTAATCAAAAACAGTGTCAATGCAACGATTACAGCGGTCAGAATTACACTGACAAAGCATAATGCTGTACCCACCATTTGATAGGCTGCCGTATATCCGCCTTTTATCCTGTTATAAGTGTAAATTGTATCTCCTAACGGCACATTAAAGTATTTTTCCGCATCACGAATAAAATTCTGCTCCGTTCGCGGGCTGTAGTCTTTGAAGCGAACTTCCAGATAACTTACTGCATTATTTTCTGCCAACGGAAACCCGGAAAGCTGACCATAACCACACCACATCCGATATACATTTGTACTGCTGCCTCCGAAAACAGGGTCTATTACAATCTTTGCAACGTTGACCTGAACGGACCTGCCTGCTAATTGCAATGTAATACTGTCTCCAGTCTTCAGACCCAAAATATTTGCCATTTTTGTCGTAATCCATATCTCGTTTTGTCCGGGCATCTCGGGCGTTTCACCGTCCGGCACTTTGGGAGAAAGCATATCACAATCCACCGTTTTGGGAAGTTCCAGCAGGATTCCGTTACTCAGCTTCACACCGTCCTTTTCTATGTAATCAATTGTTTTCGTTTTTTCTGTAATTTGATATGTCATTTCCTCCTGCCAATTATCCAGATATTGCCGAACGGTGTCCGGTGAAAACATTTCATTGCTCCACAAGCAGCACATTTGCGGTCCGTTCATATCCTCATAGGCTCTGTCAAATATTGTATTCAGTTCTTTCAGCAAAATAAGGGCATTTACTAACAGAACTGTAGTAATCAGAATACATATTCCTAGGATCAAATTCGGAACCCGTTTTCTTTTCATTTTTGAAATAGCGCACATAAAAACCGTTTTCAAATCTACCATCCTCTCTGCTGTAAAAAATTCCTAAGTTCTTCTTCTCTGTGTTCCACCTGGTGCGTTTCCTCATCCGTAAATTTTATTTCATCCGCTATACGGCCATCTGCGATATAGACAACCCGTTTGCCTCCGACAGCAACTTTGATATCATGTGTAACCAGAATAATCGTCTGTCCCGTTTTGTTTAATATATTCAGCATTTTCATTACAATTTTAGATTGAGCTGAATTCAAACTCCCGGTTGGCTCATCACACAGCAGGAGAGTCGGTCTGTTTACAACAGCACGCAGGATTGCAGTACGTTGCTGCTGTCCGCCTGATAGTTGAGAAGGGTACTTTTTGATATGCTCTTTTAAGCCAAACTGCTGACACAGGGTCAAAATCCTATCTTTCATAGCATCTCTCGCTGCCCCACGTTCACCCAGCATAACCGGCAGCATGATATTTTCATAGACCGTAAGATCCGGAATCAAACATTGTTGCTGAAATACAATTCCTATATTTTTGCGTCTGAATATCGTCCTCGCCGTATCTCTCATATGTCCAAAGTCCACATTGCGCTGATACAGAATGCTTCCTTCATCAGGGGTATCGATACCGGCTATCAAATGCAATAGACTTGTTTTCCCGGAGCCGGAAGCTCCCATGATAATGATAAATTCGCCTTTATTGACTTCCAAATTCACCTTATCCACAACTCTGCTCTCTATCTCGCCTTCCTGATATTTTTTGACTAAATTTTTAACCTCTAATAAATTTTCCATGGTATGCTCCTTTCATCGAATCATCCGCTTCATCCTATATGACAGAATCACATAAACAGTTTTTCCTATTGCCGTATAAAGTAATGCCAACACGATTTGTGCAAGAGAAGTCCATATCGGAATGGACTGATCCATGTAATTCAACAACGAAAATAAGCTCAGTAAAGCAATCAGACATCCAAGTGTCAGTGTCAGACTTCCGGCATAATCTACAGCCTGTATAGCTAACTCCACTTCTTTTCTTGACAACGCTCTTTTAGGAAGTAATGTTTTCCACGCGTTCAGATAATCATGAGTCCAGCCGCAAATTGACAAAATGGCAAACTTCAATCCCAGCAGGTAAAGCAATGTAGGGAAATCGAAAATATCAGTGATTCTCCCCATCCGTAAGGAAACGGCAACCAAATATAAAAATGCCAGACTGGTCAACAAAAAACCGGCTAACATTCCAATATTTTTACTCCTGCTGTTTTTGTCAATTTCATTTAGCTCATTCACTAACCCAAGAATATTGTTTTCTGATTTTTTCATATATTCTTCGGATGAAATCTCTTTTAATAAAAATTCTTCCCCCGCCAGAAGTTCATTAATATCGACCTTCAATACAGAACTAAGTTCCGGAAGGAGCAAAGCGTCCGGCAGTCTGTATCCTGTTTCCCACTTGGATACTGTCTTATCCGTCACATTGAGTAACTCTGCCAACTGTTTCTGCGTCAGTCCCTGCCTCTTCCTCATATCCGCAATGAACTTTCCTATCTTGATTTGATCCATTATCTGACCTCCTTGTGATATGCCGGGTATGGTGCTCTTTATCGATAAATGCTGCTAAAAGTATATAGTGTCACACTCTCTGAATTCAATCCCTAAACAGAAGAATGGTTCTCCTTTTTGGAGAATTTGCAAGTTTGTTAAAAAAAATAGAGGGGATAACCCCCTCTAAGTTTAGAAAAATGTAATGCCAAAATCGTACCCACCGTCACATAAAGAATCGAACTTTATCAGAGTTGGTCGGGATGGGTAACTCCAGCAATACAATTCGGAGTATAGACGAAAAAGCTGTCGAAGAACACTCGTAAAGATAATCAAGATTTTACTTTTTCTTCTTAAACACACTTGTAAGAAATCCTCCAACTCCTCCTACAATAGCTCCAACTGCACTTCCCAAAGTAACACCAATAAACGGAATTCTTTTCCCTAATTCTTTACCTAAATCCGCTCCAACTTTTACACCGTTTTTCATACTATCTAACGTATCTACAAATGAAAGCTTAATTTTTTCCGTACTTCCTTTGTTTATTTCTGTAGATGCAGCTTCAAACGCTTCTTCCATTGAGGCTTGAAACTCTTCTTCGTATTGAGTTTCATCGGTTTTTATCAATTCATATTCCGATTCCGTATCATCGTCCATTTCTTCCTGCACTGCTGATGGCGCCGTTTCTGTTTTTAATTTTATATCCGTATGTATTGTTTCAAGTTCTCTTTCAATCCCTCTCATATGAGACTTGATATGAGTAACTTCCTCATATATTTTATCTGAGTTGGAATTATATACATTATTGGGGCTTGAAGAGCTATAAAAACTATTTTGCGTTAAGTCCTGCTGCCATCTTCTTGTTTCCTCTTGTACCTTATTTTTTTTCACAAGAGAAATGGTATCATCCCGCAAAAAATTATCTGGATTTTTATTTATTTTTTCCGCGAAAAAAATACGTTTTTGAGTTGGAGCGCTTTTAACTAAATAACTTAATAATTTCGATATATTATATTTATATAAAGCCGAATAGAAGATTGGTTCAACATCAACTCCTGTATCCTCTTTTATGCGTCTTCTTACAGATTCAGATTTATCTTTTAACCGCTGTAATAATTCCTCATTTGGATAATTATATTTTTCTATCCATCCTTTACCATCCAAAGCCAGGTCACAACGATTTATACCTATTAAAATTCTATCTTTGTGCTGTAGATTAGGAATAATGACCTCATTGATTAGCTCAAACGATGATCTCATATCTCTGTTTGAGCCATCAACAATTACTAACACCACATCAATTACCGCATTCCCATCAGAATCTACTTCCTGTAGAGCCGATTTTATATTTTCTTTATGTCTCTCATCGGCAGTAGGACTTTCTCCTATCCCGGGGGTATCATGCAGATATAAATTATCCAGTTTATACGCAGATACCTGCTGTGTTTCCGCATCCACCCCATAACCAACCTGTGCTATATCCATATTAAATAAAGCATTTATTGTTGAACTTTTTCCACATCCACATCCTCCTACTATGAGAATATGTAATTCTTTGCTAGTAAATTTTACAAGATTTGCAAGTAACTGATTTTTACTTTCTTCGTCTATATCTGACTTTTCAATATAAATACGAAGATTCTCCCAAGGATTGGGAGATTTTAATACCGGCTCATTCTCTTCACCGATACTGCTAATATCAAATGATTCCTGTGAATTATAACATGCAGTAAAAAATGAAACAACTTTTTTAACGCCATCATTCATATTACTAATAATACTAATATCACCCAATTGAATTGCATCGTATATTTTAATTTTGCCTGATATAAGCCCTTTGATAATATCAGCAGAAGCCTGTATCTGGGCTGAATTATCATAGTAATTATATGGTTCTATGCTTAAATTGCCATTTTTGTACTCAATATAAAATATTCCACTTCCCTCACCAAGGATTTCAAACTGAAAGGCAAAATTAGTTTCATCAACAACATAATTGTTTTTAATACCTATAACATACTGTTTTATTTCACTAAAATTATCCATAAAGGTTTTTTCCATAACTATTTTCCTCCATATGTAAGGCAATGATACAATTATTAATGTTTCTGTTATTTTCAGTTTAACAAATTTTCATATTGATATTTCGTCTATTTTTTCCTATTTTCTATCTTTTTTTACTACTTTTTATATAGCAATCAAATAACTCGTATTTAATAAAGAACCTCTCTTATTTTTCGCATTTCTCTCCAAACATTATCTCCGTAATTGCTTACCAGAACGGAAATAAGCCCATTATTCGGATTGTATTCCGAAATAAAACTTACTCCCGGGTCACAACCTTGAAAATACGCAAAATCCTTGCCATTCGGATTATCAATTATCCACATGCCATAGCCGTAGTACCCTTCTTCTGCGTCAACACCATCTCCACTCTGTTTACTAAGCATATCTGAAACAAGCTCTTTTGAGATTAACTTTCCTTCCAGTAAGTTAGTCCAAAAACCAATAATATCTTTTACGGTAATAAATGCCCCGCCCGCACCCGTACCTTTTGCATCAACAGAAAAAATATTTGTGCGGTAATCATTTGTATCAGCACAACAGATATAGTTATTCGCACATTTAGCCGGCAGCTTATCCAATTCATAATACCCCGTTGATTCCATACCGCATATATCAAAAATATTTTCTTTAAGATACCGGTCAAAATCCATTCCTGTAACTTTCTCTATCATCATTGCAAGCAATACATACCCGGAATTATTATATTGAAATTTTTTACCTTTGGGGTACATCATCGGTTTATTGATAAACAACGGAAGCAAATCACTATTATGCCTGATTTTATAATTAGGATAATCTACCCATAATTCTTCATATTCGTCCATGATGCTTTCATCAAAATAATCTGGAACACCCGATGTGTGATTTAAAAGCTGTCTGACTGTAACATCCTTGTCAATATCATTTAACGAAATATCAAGTAACATCCCCAATGTATCATCAAACTTTATTCTTCCTCGTTCAATCAACTGCAAGATTCCTACAGCAACAAATACTTTTCCTGCTGATGCGCTCGCAAATTTTGTATCCAGTGTATTGGGAATTTCATTTGGCATATCTGCAAACCCATTTACTCTTTCATACAAAACTTTTCCATTCTGCACAATACATATATTTCCTCTAAAGTTTTCATCAAGTATTTCTTTTATGTTCATTTTAATATCTCTCCCATTTTTTGATTTCAACAAGTATTGCTCTGCAATTCTTGTTGCGTTGGCTGCTTAGGCTGCGTTTATTTTATCACATCTCCCATCCATTTACTATCTCCAACCTTTTACTAAAATAAAATATTCACTAATGCAAAAATCGCCGCTTGACAGCGACGATTCAGAGTAACCTATCAGGTTATACACTATTATAACAACTTAATAAACAGGAATTTTATCGCTCAGTCTGCTCGGTCATGATTCCCCAGCGGATTCCAAATTTATCAACGAAAACTACTCTACATGAGCTATATGGTGTTGCTTCCATATGATAAATGGTTTTACTTCCTTCTTTCATGATTTCATATGCTCTCTGCACTTCTTCTTTTGTATCATACATAATAGTCAGGAAATTAGAGTAGCAAGTTTGAAATTCAATATCTACATGGTCACTCATAATTATCCTTTGATTATCCAACATGAGTTCAGCGTGGTAAATATATTCTTTTTGTTCTTCATTCAGAAGCGGCATATATGCTGGGTCATTTGCTTCTCTATAAGTAATTAAGCAACTTATTTTCCCTCCGAATGCTTTTGCATACATTTGAATTGCATCCCGGCAATTCCCTCCAAAATTAAGTGTTGGCGTAATCTGCATATCTATTTTTCTCCTTATGCTTTCCTGATTGGATGCCTGATAACGGTTTTCCATTTTTCAAGAGCAACCTTTCTTGCATCCGACAGATAAATCTCATGGTGTAAACGCTGTTCATTTATATCATTCACAAAGCCCTGCTCTTTCAGGTAATTCTCCATCAAAGCTACTGTTGCAGGTTCCGAATCAAATGAACCCAGATGCATAATCTGAACGCAAAGTCCCTCATCAACCGTTAAAAACTCTGCCGGTGAACAATCTGTTTTTTTCTTCTTGGTTGCTGTTTGCACCGCCCATGCAAAATCTTTTTCGGATATAAAATCAGGCAAACGAATAACAGAAATCCAATTAAATGTATCTTTGTTGCTATAGTCCACCCCTTTGATATTATCCTGCCACCAAAAGCCTTCCAGCGGCGGTACTACATATTCAAAAAAACCTTCAATTTTGTAATCTGTTTTATAACTCATTTTCAATGTATAAGCAACTGCATATAAAATGCTTATTGCCTGCTGATAATCCCCGCCCTCTGCATTAGGATTGCCCTTTCCTCGAACTGCAGCATAATTCATAGGAGAAATTTTTACAATTTCCGGTTTATTCTTCGGCATGTAAAATTCCTTGTACTCTTTTTTAAAATCAAATGCCATCTTTTTATCCGCTCCTATCTATTACGTTCTAATATTTCCCTCTGTTTCTTTTTACTAAATCCCCCAAGCACAAGTTGATACGATTTATCCAGCAAGTCCTTCAATAAATCATCAGGCACTTCACCATCCGGTTTTATTGAATTCCAATGGGTTTTATTCATATAATATCCGGGAATGATATCCTCATACTGCTGCCGCAGGAAATCGCCCTC
>CAZKOR010000119.1:0-11217 GCA_964554405.1 uncultured Bacteroides sp.
TTGTCTAAATCTGCCCAGATAATTTACGAAGTAAATTTTCTGTTTTTCTACTTTTTGAATTTTCAGGGTTGCATTACTGTTTATTTGTCAAGGTACTGTTGCTGTTTCACCAGTTAATTTACTGCTTATATGCTATCTGTTTACTTCCGCAACGATATTGAGTATATCACCATAAAATTGCATTGTCAACAGAATTTTTGATAAATTTTGCAAATATCTTTTTGTAGTCTTTATCTGTACAGTAATAAAGAAATTACAGCCCGATAGTTGCACTGCCGGAGTCGCCTCTTAATATCATAGATACATTTTCTACGGAAGTTCCTGTCGGCACCTCTACAACTGCAACGAGTTCCACCAGTTCATACGCGCCTACCGTTCCCCGGTATGTCTGTATATCATTTAATAACATTGTGGACAGGGCGCTCTTTGATGCTTCTCCATTAATGGAAAATCTAATTTTTGTATTATAATTCATCATATTAAGTTCTGTCTCTGCGCCGCTTTGATTAATTACCTGAAATTTTAGTACCATCAGCTGCATACCGGGAGTTGCTTCCATTGCAAAAAAAGCATCCGCTGGATTTTCTGTCGTTTCCGGATATGTT
Source organism: uncultured Bacteroides sp. (assembly GCA_964554405.1). Classification (GTDB taxonomy): domain Bacteria; phylum Bacillota; class Clostridia; order Lachnospirales; family Lachnospiraceae; genus UBA3282. The sequence goes on from CAZKOR010000119.1 coordinate 606, forward strand.
CCTGTCATATCATATCCTATATACTGAAAAGTAAATCCAGGTATCTCGTAAAATTCTTCTATAGAAGATACTTGCGGTTCCGGTTCCGCTTCCTGCGTAACATCCACAACCTCTGTATTGTCCACACTGGATTCATTATTTTCTTCTTCCAACGGCTCCTCTTCCGGCTGTACTTCCTCCACGGCTGCGACTTCTTCATATAAAGATAAGTCCACCAGATGATCGCTGTAATACTTATCATATTTTAACAATAGATTGACCGCATACTCCGTAATGATTTCATTTTCTTCCTCTGTCAATTCTACTGTTGCACCACAGCCTGTCAGGACACAGGCTATACTAAGACTACATAAAAAAATGTTTATCTTTTTCACTGAAATCTCATTCTCCCCGCATATACTATATATTGGGCAAAGTCATGCTCTTGTAAAAAGCGCATACCTCCCCTTACTTGTACATTATACTCTATAATTTGTTTTATGACAAATTATTTATTTATGATTTTTCAGGCAGTTTAAGCAACTTCCAATTCAAACCAGAATTCTACACCGTTATCATAGTTTCTAACGCCATATGCCTGATTTAAAGATTCCATAATAGCCTTGACGATAGACAGACCGATTCCGCTTCCTCCGTACTGTCTTGTCCTTGCCTTATCCACTTTATAAAATTTCTCCCACAAATGTGCAAGGTTTTCCTCCGGTATCGGATTCCCGGTATTAAAAACAGAAATTCTGACTTTATTTCCCTCTTTTTGTAATTTTACATCAATGACTTTTTCATAAAGCGTATAGTTCATTGCATTGCTGAAATAATTCATAAAAACTTCTTCTACTTTAAACTCATCCGCCCAGACATATATCGGCTCATAGTCTTCCATACGAACAGAAATTTCTTTTTGTCTGGTCAGGATTTCCGACGATTGGATATAATTCCGAACCAAAGAAACAATATCGAATCTCTCCATTGACACCGTATCATTACCAAACTCTAACTGATTGAGTGTCAAAAGTTTTTTTACCATAGCATTCATCTTAACAGCTTCGTCCATAATGACGTCACAGTAAAAATCCCTGCTTTCAGCATCCTCGCTGATTCCCTCTTTTAACCCTTCCGCATATCCTTGTATAAGGGCAATCGGCGTTTTTAATTCATGCGATACATTCGAGAGAAATTCTTTTCGCATTTCGTCAATTTCATTTTTCTTTTCAATATCTCTCTGCAATTCATTATTCGCACTTTTCAGCTCGGAAATTGTTTTCTCCAAAATACCGGATAATTCATTGATATTATGTCCAAGCAGCGCAATTTCCGTTCTGCTCTTCCCACTGTATTTTGCATCAAAATCCAGATGTATCATACGCTCGGATATTTTGGTCAGTTCCATAATCGGCTTTGTTATTCTGCCCGACACCCACAAGCCGACCAGTGTTCCGGCAAATACCCCTGCAATACCTACATACGCCAGAAACCGATTGGCGAGTTTTACGCTCTCTTTGATACTTTCCAAAGGATTGCGAAATAAAAAAAGATTACCGTTATCCAAAAATCCCCACATCTCCACATATTCCGTCTTCGTCCAATCATCGAGCATAATACCGATTTCATAGGTTTCCCCTTTTTCCAACACCCGGATACTGGAAGATGCTCCTTTATCAAATAAATTATTTAAAAGCTGTCTGCTTAATATTTCGTAGTCATTAGCTGATGCTTTTAAAGTTTTCGTTTCCGCATCAAGTAAAATGAAACTGATATTGTATTTACCGCTGATTTTTTGAAATTCAATATCAAATTTCTCCGTACCGATACTTCCGTCATTAGAAGCGGCATTCATATAGTTATAAGCATTCATTAGTACATTCTGCTTATTTTTAATGTAATAATCTTCCAGAAATGTATTGTTAATAAACCAGCAAAGCACTATCGTCCCGGCTATCAGAACACAGGAAATAACGGCAAACTGTTTTCTTATGGAATATTTCATAATCAGTCCTCTAATACGTCAAAAGCACATCCTCTTGCCCATGGACTGCCAATATCGCAGCGTCCATGATGATACTGTTTTTTGACCTCTCCCTGCATATACTCATCCGAAACGTCTATTTTCATCCTGCTTGCATCGGAAGATGCAAAATTATCCAACATGGACACAATCTGCTCCAGATTTGTATCATCCATCTTTTCTACTGAAATATTCTGTCCTTTTTGTTTTCTCTCCATACGTTATACACATCCTTTGCTATTCCCAATTTAACGCTTCCCACGGTCTCTGCGTCTGCTGTCTGTTCTGCCATTTCTTTAATATATATGCTTTCAGTTCCACATTGTCTTCTTTTAAATCTTCCAATACGGCACTGATATTTTCTTCATGAATACCTCCGATTTCAATCAGTATATCGCAATACTGCAACTTTTCACTTTTATCTTCCTTCACAGCTTCCCATGCTGATTCATCCCTGCATCCTTTTGTTCTTTGCCGTAAATACTCTGTCAGACTTTGCCGTATATCAGACTCTATTCTCTCCGAATGGATAAGACGTAAAAAGGCAATACACGCTTTTCGGTTTGCCAATTCTTTCAAACACGCCTCCTGCTTAGATGCCATATCCTCTTCAGCACAGTAAACCAAATTTTTCAATGCACTCTCCTCAGGCTCTCTAAGTACCGCCATAATCCGGGCATCCAGATTTCTGCACCACTTACTGCTCCCTACATGCGGCGGCGTCAGCAGATATTCCGCCTCCAGCATGGTTACTGCCATGGCAAGCAGTCTATCATAAGATCCGTCATTTCCCTCAATGGAAATATCATATAGCTGATTTGATTTTTGAAACACCTGTCTTCCAAAAGTTATCTCCCGTTTCGGTATCGTTATTTTCCGTAATCCATAACATCTGGAAAGCGCCCAGTCCCCGACTGTCTCTATCGTATCGGGAAAAATGATATGTCTCATATACCGATTGCCCAAAAATGCTTTCTTTCCAATGGCTTTTACCGGATAAGAATCTATTTGCGGCGGAACAGAAATTGTTTCTGTCATTCCTTCATACGCAGTGATACATAGGCCGACATCTGCTTTAGTACTTTTTTCTTCGATATAATAAAAAGCACCGTCTGCCGCTTTATATTGCTTCATTAGCATCAAATTTATACCCCATTCCCCAGATTGTCTTTATCAGGTCGCCTTTATCTCCCAATTTACTACGCAGCTTTTTGACATGGGTATCAATGGTTCTGGCATCGCCAAAATAATCGTAATTCCAGACACTGTTCAAAATTTTCTCTCTGGATAGTGCAATTCCCTGATTCTCTATGAAATAGGACAACAACTCAAACTCTTTATAACTTAATTCCACCTGTTTGCCGTCTATCGTAACAATATGAGCTGCCTTATTGATTAAGATGCCGCCTGCCTCTAAAAGTACATCCTCGCTCATCTGATTCGTCCGCCTGAGAATCGCTTCCACCCGTGCTACCAGAATTTTCGGGCTGAACGGTTTGGAAATATATTCATCAACTCCTAACTCAAATCCCTGCAGTTCATCACGTTCATCTGATTTTGCCGTCAACATGATAATCGGAACTTTGGAGTAGGCTCGTATTTCCCTGCATACCTGCCAGCCGTCTACTTTCGGCATCATGACATCGAGAATAACAAGTGCGATATCATTCCCCGCAAAGAAAATGTCTAATGCCTGAGAACCATCCTCGGCTTCCAGCACATCATAATTGTTTTTGACAAGAAAGTCTTTTACCAGTTTCCGCATACGGCTTTCGTCATCCACAACCAGTATTTTTCTCTTATCCATGCATCCAGTCCTCCTTTCTTTTACGGATTGTTTAACATTCGTTCCGCTTCCCGTACCGCCTGCTCTCTTTCTGTCAGTTCCTGCTCCCACTCGGAATATTCATTCTCAATCGCTCTTTTATAATTAATGATATTCGGAGAATCACTTTTTAAACAAATACTAAACATAGAAAGGATAACGATTACCATAATTACATTCAGACAGACCGATGTGATAAATCTGCCCTTATATTCCGGCTGTCTTGCCGCAATGCTGCGTTTGATGGAACGGTTTGACTCCGTCTTATTAGTAAATGTTGTATATAACGGAATCGGTTTGATTTTATCTTTCTCTATACCACAGCGTTTTAATTGTTCCTGTATCTGCAGCAGATAAGCGAACCCTATCGGAGTCTGCAGAATTCTGGTATCCAATGCTTTATTATATAGCATAAGAACATTCTGTGGTTTTTTATAGTCAAGATTATCTTCCAGATTTTTGATACGTTTGGCATCCAGTCTTGCCGTTTCCGCATCCGCTATGGTAGCAAAATGATAACCGCCTACTACTAAATCGTCTTTCGTTTCCATCGTAATTATCTTGCCTTTCTTTCGGTTCACAACTTCCGTCTGCCTGCCGAATTAATTTGTTACAATTTTAGCAAGATTCTTTGGGTATTGCAATAGAAATGGCGTCAAAAAAGGCACAGCCAGTATTCTGACTATGCCTTTTCTCTATGCGTTCCAATCTTCAATCTTTAAACTCTTCCCGTCCGCCTTACCGGACTCCTCTTCCTTTTTCGCTTTCAATGCCGAAAAGATACCGACTGCAAAAATACCAAACACCAACGTAATAATAACACCGCCCCATATTTTAGTACGCCTTGCCTCTGCATGATATTTTTCCACTGTTTCCACAACCAGCTTTCCTTCTTGTTCATCCCTAGCCATTTCTGCGTCTATGCCTTCTACATCCAATTCCTGTACGATTAACGCTTCTTTTTCCACATATCCGGTTTTATCCTGATACATCACAAGATACCACCCGTCCGCCGTTTCTCCTGACGAAAACACCAAATCTCCCTTTTTATAAGTCATAAGCGTCTGCGATTTGGCATCCGGTTCTGCCTTCATGTCTACATCCCGTTCCGCTACCATAAGCTGATTATAGGACGTTGTCTGTGATTCGTCCTGCGCCGCCTGCGCGCATATCACAGATGTTTTCATGCCATATATGCTATACAACATACCCGCAATAATCAATATTCTCCTCATTTTTGTTTTGAAATACTCCCTTTTATCCTCCATATCAGTTATTTGCTTTTTCATCTTTATAACCATATCCTTTCTCTTCTTTATTTTTATATAAGATGGCAGAAGGCACATCCCGCTGCCACAACTCTTCTTTTCGGATTTTTATGCTTGTCACTTTTACTCTTTCTTCTATATAAAAAGTGGCTCCAAAAAATAAAATAAGATAAACCGTCAGCGTATTAACCGCCGGTTTCCAGAAAAACAGCTGTATCATAAAAAAACTCGAAATCAAAATCATGTTTCCCGTTACAGGTCTGTCGAAACTGAATTTCCGATACATCCTGTCCGCTAATAAAATGAAAAAAATGATAATGAATATGCTGCCCACAACCCCTATATCGCGAAAGCAGGTATAAAAAGCACTTTCTGTCTGCCGGACACTCTCTGAAAAAGGCACTGCGAATCCTGCAAATGCTGTAACAAAGAATCCTTCTCCCAATTCTTTCCATTTATCCAGACCAAGAACTATCCCGATAAACAGAATACATATTATTTTCAACAATAACCGATATCCGCGTCTCATTTTACGCAAGACAAGACGTTCCAAATCAATTTTTTCCGGAATCTGGTCCCAATAATGAAAAAAGAAAAGAGCGCCGATTGCCAGCAATAAATCCAAATATACACTGTGTTCCAAAGAGTAAGGCAGCTTTTTCACAAGAACCTGTGTATATCCGGCCAGCAGGCTCATATTACTTAGCATCAAAACGAAAAGGAAAAGCATCTGCATATCTTTTTTTACAAACAGTGCTGTCGGGCGGAACATCACCGGCATTGCAATAAAATAAATGATCATGAGCCAGAAACTTATGATATTATGATTCAGGAACAGGGAAAAGAAAGCAACTCCCGATACCGATAAATAAAACCATGAGCGCAGCCTGTCTTTACAAGTGCAATATCTATAAACAGCAAGCATACTTAGAAGCAGAAAATAAGATGATGCCGCACCCGTATCCTGAAACAGCGTTTTTGTAAAAAAATCCATCTTCTCTTCTATAAAAAAAGGAAGCATAAAAACTATCGAAGCGAGAAGACCTCCATATAAAATGAAATCTATGTAAAGCAATTTCATCCGTACACCTGAAGATAGCAATAAATAAAGTAACGCAAACGCAATTACTTCCGCATTGATTGAAAAATCAATTGTTGTCTTATCAGGATTCTGAAAAAGTTTATATATAACAGAAAGCATTCCAATACCAATGGCAACAACTGCTGCAATATCCGTCAGGTTACGGAGCTGCAGGAAGTTTTCATTTCCTGCATGGAACCGCATCCAGATTGTCATCCACCCCGCTGTCACTATTAAAAGCAACAATATATAAAGCGGAAAACCTGCAATTTCAATATCCACAACGACAAGCATGGATAAAACAATAAGCAGTATGATACATTTATCCGCCCACCATGTATATTCTCTTCTTTTAGGCATTATGGATTCCTCTCCCAAACAGTAGATGATTCTACATCTAAGCAAAATGCTATTTATGATATATTTTATGCAACACTAATATATCATAAATAGCATATCATAAATGTGTGGGAATGCAAGGGGTATTTTAAGAATTTAAAAGCGCATTGTATATACAATGAAAATAGCATATAATATTGATAGAAATTGAGAAACAGCAGATGAATGTTTAAGGAGAACAATCAGTATGGGAAGATTTATTTCTACAGTTAAAATTCCCGGAGGAGACAAAATAATAGACTTCGCTTTACCATTACGTGGAATAGGTTCAGTTAATCTGATTTGTGGTGAAAATTGTGTTGGGAAATCCTATATTTTACAACAATTAGAGATGATATACAGATCCGGGAAAAACGGGGAAGGCAGTCCTGGATTTGAGCTTTCCTACCAAACGTGCGATGACGGTTTATCTGACGAGAAGGCATTATATTACGGTAAAATCTGGAAACTAAAGGATAAGTGTGCAAGTTTTCATTTCACAACACAGAAAAACAAAGGCGCAGACCCAACAGACGGTCCGGCTAATTTGTATGAAAATACATTAAAGTTCCTATATGAACTGGTCTTTCATGAAAACAAGTTAGATATCTGCGAAAAAGATTTTTCCAATATTGAAAATATGGATTTGCGCTTAAAACTCATTGAGGAAACCATATCCGATAAAAACGGAGAAATCTGCTATCCATGCAATCCGGCTCATCCCCTGGTAAGACAGATAGAAACAGCCATATCTAACCGTCGCTTGTACTATCGCTTTTATCATGAGAAAAAAGAGCAGATATGTATGGAATTTGTTTTTACAACTCCGGATGGCCGCATTACAACACAAAGTAAATGGAGTGATGGACAAAAAAGCGTTTTTTATCTGCTTCTGAATTTGTACTATCAAAATTCCAGTGTAATAATTTTAGACGAAATTGAGAACCATCTGCACCCTAATTTTATTTCAAAAATACTTGAGGTCATTAAACAAAGCGGAAGGCAATGCATTGTTTCTACGCATCATCCCCATGTAATCTTCAGTGAATATATTGATCAGGTTTACTATATAGAATTGGAAAAACAAGATTTCCCAACAAAGGAACGCGAAATTATAAATTATAGACCATCAACAAAAGCCTTTCCACGAATAATAACAAATTTGATGACGGACTATAGCAAAATTTCCAGTGTCTATAAGTTGTTCGATCCAAAAGATATGCAATTGCTTCATCTGTCAAAGTATTTTCAGCAGGAAGGAGAATTGAATTTATATAAAATATTGGAATCTCTTCCCACAGCTAACGCACCTGTATCATCCGGAAATTCTGTACTTCCTGATAAACAGACCCGGATGGTTTATGATGAAGTAAAAACCGCAGGTACATATTCTTGTAAAAAATGGATATTGGACATCGGTGCTGGACTGGGCCGCATGAAAGAAGAACTTGAAAAAAATCTTATATTTTCTGATTCCTTTTTATGGTATCTTTTGAACACCAGTGAAGAGCAGAATCAAAAAGTAAAAGAACTGTTTCACGAAAATCAGAATGTATTCCCGGTCATGAATTATGAACAGATTCCAGATGGAAAATTTGATATTGTTATTGTCGCAAATGTAGTACACGAAATAACGCCCCCATCCTTTGCAGAAATTATAAATGAATCGCAGAAAAAACTGAAACCGGAAGGTCGTATGATTATTCTGGATATGGAACCGCTTCTTCACGCAGAACAATATGCTGTTCCATACAGCAGCGGAGAACTTGTCACTCTTTTTAATAACCTGGGTTGGGCAGCAACTTTTAAGGTCATTTCACACAAATTTGTCATGCTGTATGAAATATATGCTCAAAAAGTAAACACTAACCAACTATCCTGTGCTGAAATATGTGTGGAAATAGAAAAACTGTGGGCACAAAAATATAAAAATGCGTTAGCCGGTTATCTTGTTATGCAGAATAAAGAACTATCCTATAACGAATATCAAAAGAAACTTCAAGATATGGCAACTATTGCAAGTATTGGTTCTTATTTTGAAAAGATGTGGAAATGAGACAGTAACTATTTACTGTCTTATCCGCCAAATATATTAGCCAAAAGCACTATCCATTTCAGAGCAATTTATTGGTTTCCCTGCATGCTCTCTAATTTCCATGGCTTTTGCATAAACGAGATTTCTATGAAGTTCCGGAATATCAAAGCCACGCCCATTTGTTTCACTCAAAAGATGCATGGAAATATCAATCTGCTTGTAAAACTCCTCTATGCTGCATTTTTTATAATCACAATGTAGATGACACACAAGCATCTTAGAATCTCCGTTAACCAAATATAAAAAATGCGGTCCATTCGGAGTTGCTCCCGGATTCTCTGCTATACATGTAATTTTCTCAGGTTTCTCCGTGTTGAAAACAATGCTCCATTCTTTTAAAGCCTTTTCACGCTCCTTTAGTAATTCAGCTATATGATTATTTAGTTCTAATAATTTTGTTTCAGCCTCTTGTAATGTCATGCAGAATACTCCCTTCCTTATATTGTTTTTGAGTTAATACATTATCGTCTTAATGTAAGTATTCTATATGTTTTCTCTCTGCTTGTCAATCATTCATTTTTGTAATTTCGCATGTAGTTCTTTTATGTTCAGAGGGGAATATAAAAATGCACAATACAATATTTAGTATTTGGATACAATCATCCTTTACTTATCGTCTATATCATGATAATTTATATGTATGTGCGAAATTTCATCTATTATTTTTCTACACCTTTATCTGCCAAAATAATTGAATTTTATATTTTCCTATGCTATAACAAACTCATATTAACTTTCCGGTATCATGCTCTATCATGAGCCAATTAACTCAATTCTATCTTACAAAGGAGACATTTCTATGAATCAAGACAAATCTGTTACCTCTCAAAACACCGAAACATTCTCTGCCGTACAGAATGCCAGCGGTCCGCTCCGTTTCAATATGACTAACGATTACATGTTTCGAGCTGTTTTACAGACAAACAACAAAGTCCTGCGCGGTCTCATCTGCTCTCTGCTCCATCTTTCAGAAAAAGATGTCATTTCTGTAGAGATTACAAATCCGATTATTCTGGGCGAAGCTATCGACAACAAAGAATTCCGGCTGGATATCAATGTCCGTCTTAATGACCAAACCCTAATCAATCTGGAAATGCAGGTTTCTAATAAGATGAACTGGCAGAGCCGTTCCCTCATTTATCTATGCCGTTCTTTCGACCAGCTTGACCACGGACAGGAATATAGCGAAGTACAGCCGGTGATACATATCGGTTTTCTTGATTATACCCTTTTCGAAAAATCACCGGAATTTTATGCTACATACAAACTAATTAATGTAAAAAATCATGAAGTTTATAGTGACAACTTTATCCTGAGTGTGGTAGACTTATCTCGGATAGATTTAGCAACTGATGAAGATAAAAAATACCAGATTGATTATTGGGCAAAATTGTTCAAAGCCACAACGTGGGAGGAGATATATATGTTAGCTTCCGAAAACGATTATATCAATGAAGCTTCCAATACGATGCTCCGGCTCAGCGCCGAAGAAGATATCCGGAAACGATGTCAGGACAGGGAAGAATACTATCGGGAAATTCGGACTTATAAGCATATCATTGCCCAAAAAGATGACATTATCGCAAATATGGCTGATGAAATTTCACATTTAAAGTCCCAGCTAGAATTATATAAATTGAATGACTAATCATTGGACCTGATTATTTAATACAGACTTATTAAGTCTTCAACATTAGGAGGAGATTCATATGTCAGCTTCCGAAAACGGCTATATCAATAAAGCTTCCAATACGATGCTTCGGCTCTGTGCAGAAAAAGATAATCCGGAAACGGTGTCAGGACAGGGAAGAATACTATCGAGAAATACGAGAGACTGTAATAAATTTTGTGTAAACTAAATATAGGCAATCTATATATCCTCATGGATTGATGTTAAAATAAATATTGATCCAGGAGGATATTTTTATGGCAAGACAAAGAAAACTCTCACCAGAACGCAAAG
>CAZKOR010000120.1:0-11138 GCA_964554405.1 uncultured Bacteroides sp.
TATTTTATGGATACCGGTCTTGCGGCATATCTGTGCAGATGGCCCAATGCGGAAATATTAGCAAACGGCGCTATGGACGGCGCTTTTTTTGAAACTTATGTAGTCAGTGAAATTGTAAAAAGCTATTATAACGCAGGGAAAAGAGCGGATTTATATTATTATCGGGATATTGACGGAAAAGAGGTTGATTTGCTGTTTGTTGAAGGGGATAAGATATATCCCATCGAGATAAAAAAGGCAAAGATGCCGAATCATGCGGACAAAAATTTTTCCGTGCTTCATAAGTTAAAAATGGATGTTCAGCCGGGGGTAATATTATGTATGGCGGATGAGATGCTGCCGTATAGCAGGGATGTATGGTATTTTCCGGTGGCGGGGGTGTGAGAGAGGGAATAGATTATTTCAGGAGGACAGAATGGAAGATCGCAAAACAAACCGTAGGTTACAGCTTTTTGATTTGTTTTATCACTACAGGGAAGTTGAGATGATTGAAATAATCAGATATTTATCTGCCTGCAATCTTACGGTAAGCCAGAGAACAATTGAGCGGGATATCCGGTTTTTAAAGCAGGCAGGGCTGATACGGGCGCGGTATTCTAAAAAATATAAAGCATATGAACCTTTGGAAACAGAAGATTACTTTGTACCCAGAAACGGAAATTATCACCCGCCGGAATTGCCGAAAGAGCGCTCAAAAGCGTTGTATATGAAAAAAATAATACGGCTTTGTACTTTGATGACGGAAATGATAATGGCGGAAGTAGAAGACCCTGTCGATTGGTATCGTAAGAAGTATGAGAAATTATCTGACCGCACAAGACAGCGGGATTTCAAACAATTAAGCGAAGTTGGATATAAGGTTGTTTATGCGGCGGCAGATGAGTGGGGACCCGGGAAATGGTGCTATGAATACCCCGGAAAATGTTTTTGATAAGCTATACCCCAAAAGCGACAATACGTGTGTCTTTTTACTAAAAGTATATATGCTATGCTATATAAAAATGACGAGGAGGAATTTATCATGGGTCTTTTTTATATAGCATTTCTTATTGTACTCTTTGTATGTTGTATGCATGGACTTACCATAAGAAAAAGTTTAAAGAAAAGTCCTTACTGGAAGATGATACCCAAAGGCACGATTGCTTATGGTTATAGTTTTCCATTAGCATTGATACTTATTTCCGAAAAGCTCTGGGGAAAAGCATCCTTCACGATACTATCCATATTTGCGATATTTTTATTTATCTGCCTTGTTTCCGGATTGAACAACGAATTGAAAACAAAACCTTTGCGGGGAACACAGGAAATGCTGCCGGACGATATACGTAAGAATGTGATTACATTTTGTGCTATAACGCCGCTAATCTCAGCATCCATAGTTCTACTCATGATATTAATTGTAAATATGTTAACAGAAATATCAGATTATGCGAAGAAAAAGGGAAGGAAATAGAAGATGAAAGAATGTATTTATGCTGAACAAAAGCTGCTTATTTTTTTAAATTCTGTGGATAGTTTGCATATGCCGGAATCAGCAAAGCTAATCAGGCAGTCTCTGGAGAATGGAACATATCGCAGACGTGGGAATTTTACAAAAAGGGGAATATCAGAAATTCTTGATATCCGAATTGTAGAAGAACAGAATGGAACAGGTGTAAGCTTTATCTGCGATAACGGTGTGGAATACCGTTTTGCCGCAAACGATAAAAATTACTCTGATTATGATACACCGGAGAAACTTTTGCAGACAGCAATAGAGTATTCACAAAATCATGACGCTAAAACAACGCTCAATTTTATTAGTGGGCAGTCAGTTCAATATTATGAGGGAAGTTTACGAAAGGGGGAGTCATGAAATGAACAAATTATTGAGAGATGTGATGATGGATGCATGCCAAAAAATGAGAGGGGAAGAAATATCGGAAATATTGTTTCTTACGATACTTGAGATGATAGATTTGGCGATGCTTGTGCATAAAGAAGGATTGCTTGAATTAGCAGATGCTTTAGAATCGGAAGACTTTCCAAAAGAATTAAAGGAGGTGTTTGCAATCCCGCTCGGAATGGAATTGAGAGCTGATGGCGAGAGCTGCGAACATATGACTGAGATATTAGTTACCAAATATTGGGTGAATAATCCGCAAGGTATTTATGCTATGGCAAATTATATCGTAATTCGTGCATTGAATGCGATGGATGAGAATTATGGCGATAATTGGATGAGTTTGGAAAGGCTGCTTACCGCATGCCTGCCAGATGGATATGAGGAAATGTATAAAGGATATAAAGAAAAACATTTTCCTCAGTTTAAGAAGCCAACAAATAAGGAATACCTTATGAAAAGTGAGATTCATTTGAATGAAAAAGAGGGTTTTATTGTGACGGTAAAAAATAAACTGGAAAAAAAGATTATGGAAATACCGGAAGATATGCTAAAATCATTTATTGACGCGCAAACTACTTCGCGGGAAAAACAATGTAATTTGGAAATAGCCATAAAAGGACTTTCTAATGAAACAAGGAAGATGCTGTTTTCCTGCATGACAAAAGAAACTGAGGAAGAGATTATCGATAGCAGTCTTTATATGGGACCTGTCCGAATGTGTGATTTGATGGATGTACTGACCTATCTGCTTATAGAAATAATGGAATATGAAAAAAGATGAAAAGAAGCATGAAGATGTCCGGATATAAAAAACTTCATAGGAGAAATACAATATGAAAAGAATTTTGATTGATGTTTACAGAGATGCTCTTGCAAAATTGAAAGAAACAACGGAAGAATACACGTTGCTGACGGATGCGGCGGTCGATATCGTAATGATATCCCGTATAGCACACAGAGAAGGATTGCTTTGTTTAGAAGAATTAGTAGAAGATCACGAATCCGTTTTTGCAAAATGGCTTGTAATGTTAGTTGTTGATGGAACAGATCCTGAGCTTCTGTCTGAAATGGCAGTAAATGAATATTGGATGCAGGCATCGGAAGGCGCCCTTGCAATGGCTGATTACATATATATAAGGGGAATGCTTTGTGTACTGGAAGGCTTGAATGACAGAATACTTGTAGATTTTTTACAGACGCTCATCCCGCAAGGGATGCGTTCGGAGTATCAGACAAAACTTCAGGTAAAATTAAATGTTTTGGAAGAAAAGAACAGAAAAGAAAATGCAGAGAAATTAGCCTGTATCTGTCCTGTATTTCATGATGAAAAGGTCATTGAAAAAATTCATATATTGGAAAACAAAATCTGTAAATATTCAGACCGTACCATACAGCGGGTGGTGCGCGACTTGGAGGCCCATTGTGCGGCAATCAGCATATATACAATGAGAAAGGAATCAAGGAAAAAAGTTTTAGACAATATGTCGTCGCGCTATGCGGGGGAAGTGATAGCAGAGATTGTTCGTTTTACTTCTTTTGAGGAACAAGAAGTATTGAAATATATTGAAAAAGCGTTGGATGTTATTAATAAATTGTCAGAAATGGGAGAGATTTATGAATCAGATGAACAATAAGATTACTATCTACCGTGGAAGTCATCAAATCGGTGGCTGCGCAACAGAGATTAAAACCGGAGGGCATCGTATCATCATTGACATTGGTTCCAATCTTCCCGGCAGTAAATCGGATAACGTTATGACGGATGAGGAACTTACCGGCACTGTTTTTGACGGCAGACCGTGCGACGGTGTATTGTTTACCCACTACCACGGAGATCATATAGGACTGTATAAAAAGATTCCACAGGATATTCCGCTCTATATTGGTTCAACAGCGAAGAAAATTCTTGAGATTCTTACGGAGAAACTTGACAGTATTCCGGGAACAGCGGAGAAAGGATTGCCGCGAATACAAAATATGAATTGCTATATTCCGGCACAGAGGATAGAATCGTTTGGAGATATTGTTGTTACACCGTTTATTGTTGACCATTCGGCGCTGGATGCTTATATGCTCTTAATTGAGACTGCCGGAAAGAAGATTTTGTTTAGCGGAGACTTCCGCGACCATGGCATCATTGGGGAAAAGAATACCCTTGAGAAAACAATCAAAAAGTACATAGGGGAAATAGATATTTTAATTACGGAAGGAACAATGCTCTCCCGCATAGATGAGGCTAAGTGGAATCCGATTCATACGGAAGAAGATTTAGGAAAATGGGCAAGGCAGTTATTTGAGGAGAATAAACATTCTGTCATTTTAGTATCATCGACCAACTTGGATAGCATTATGGAGTATTACCATGCCATTCCGCACGGAATGGACTTCGTGTGTGACGCTTACCAGGCAAGGCTGATACTTGCTGCTATGGAGGATAAAGGAAAATATTATAAAAAATATAAACCGGAGATGATTCACAAAAAAGTGAGGCGCCTTTATATTATCGGTGGTATGGATGGACTTGGTGCAAGACAAAATTGTTATGAGGCGACCCCATCTATTTTAATGAACAAAGGTTTTACTATGTTGGCGAGAGAGAAGAAAGCAATCTTTGTTGAGACAATGGAGACTATGCCGGACCCGCTTATCATTTATTCCAAATGGAGCGGATATCTGGAGGGAGAACATGCGGATCCGGCAATAAAAAAGTTCATCGGAAACCATAGGATGGAAAAGCTGCATACCAGCGGACATGCCTATGTGGAGACGATTGAAAAGCTGATACGCCTGACAAATCCGAAAGTGATTATTCCAATGCATACGGAATGTGCTGATAAGTTTAGTGAGATAGAGGCGTTTGCATCATATAAGGACAGAGTTAAGGTATTGAAAGACGGTGAAGAGTATACTTTATAGAAAAACAGAAGGAGATATACGCTATGGATAAAGATATATTTTTTTCAATGGTAAAAAAATGGGCGGTTCATGATTATTGCGCACCCGGAATAAAAGCAGAAGTTATTTTGGATATGCTGTTGTCAGAGTTTATCGAAGAGTTGATTGAATATCATTATATTAATGATATTAATAGAAAAATAAAAGCAAAGATGCTGACAAAAGAATTTCCGATAAGGACGAATGATGATAATCTTCGAAATGCGAAAGTAGATTATTTAGTTAGTATTGACGATAAACAGTTGCTTCTTGTGGAATTAAAGACAACAAAAGACAGTTTTAATAAGGGCCAGATGGGGCTTATGCAAAAGGCAATAAAGAAGGGAGTAAGAGGTATAATCGAATTTTATTGTGATATTATTCAGTCAAAAACAGGAAATCGGCTTGATGAAAGAAAATACCGCAATGCATTTTACAAGTTTTGCGAAAAAGAAGAATTAACAAAAGATATAGGTAATTTTCAAAAAAGGTTAATAAATAAATATGAAAATAAGGAAGCTGATTATTTATATATATTGTTAGTTCCCGACGGAGAAAATGACAAAGATAGTAGAATTGATGAAGATAGACAATTAGTACTTAGTAATTACTGTGATGGAAAAGATGGTGAAAAGGATTTTAAGGAATACATAGAAAAATCGAAAGACAAGGTATATTGCGAGCGCTGGGAGCTTGTCAGTAAGATTTTAAAGGAGTGTATAGAGTTCGCAGATCCCAAAAGAATCGAAAGGATGGATATTGATTGAGTACATATGCAATAAGCGATATTCACGGATGTTATCAAGAGTTCCTTGCGATGCTTGATAAAATAGATTTCTCTGAAAGGGACAGGTTGATTATGGCGGGAGATTATATTGACCGTGGTAAACACAGCTATGAGATGTTGAAATATATGGAGAACCATCCGTCTAATGTGATTCTTATCCGGGGAAACCATGAAGAGGAGTTTGCCGCTTATGTTAATCTGATGTTGTGGCTCGACCAAAAAGAGAAACTGGAATCTGATTTTGCTTCCAATGAAGATGCAGCGGCATTATACGGTTCCATAAAATATTTTCTTAAAAATAAAAATACGAAGCTGTCCAATGCTTTTTTTGACTTATACGGAACAATAAGAAATTTAATCAGTAATTCCAGCGTCACATTAAATGACTTGTGCAGATGGGCAGAAATTATCCGTAAAATGCCGTATTATCACGAACTGTCGGTTGGCGGCAGAGAATGCGTTGTTGTCCATGCGGGATATACGGAAACAATAGAAGATACGGCTACATCATTTTCCGGTTTGGAAGAATTTTATCTGTATGCCAGAGAAGACGGCTATCAATCGGGAGGTAAACGGCATGGGATAGTGATAGCAGGTCATACCCCTACGATAGTTAATGGTGAGTTTGTTTATAATGAGGGCAATGTATTTAGGTATTATGATAAGGAAAAGGATTGTATTTTTTATGATATAGACTGCGGATGCGTATTCCGCAACCGACGTTCTGACGCCAGACTTGCCTGTATTCGGCTGGATGATGAAAAAATTTTTTATGTATGAAAATAAGAAGGTGATGTGTATGAAATTTAAATGCTATGAGAATTGCGTGGATATTATTTGATAATGTATAATATAAGTGAATGATTTCATACATTGGTTGTAGTTATAAAAAGTAAAGATAGATGAGGCATAAAAATTATGTATGAGAGAAATGCAGAAATTCAGGAATGTTGGGAAAAAGATGGATGGTATGGAATTTCAGATGCATCTGATGTGAGCAGAAACCTTTTATATAATCCGGATGATGAGGCTATGGAAACCCTGGCGGCTTTAAAACCGGAGTGGTTTGTGTATGATAAACCGTTCCTATTAAGCCGTGACAGAAGTATTTTTTATGGATTTGCAGTATCGGAGGATACTGTCCTTGAAATTCCGGAGAGTGTAATTGTGTATGATAATTTATTTCTTCATGAAGAAGAGTATGGATATAAGAAGATACATATAGGTGGAAACCTAGAAGAAATTGTAAATATTCAGAATGCATTTGGTTTTTTCGTAGAAGATTATGTAGTAGATGAACGGAATGGCAGTTTCGCTTCGGATTCAGGAATCTTATACGATAAGGTGCCGGATGATTACGCTCGCTCTAAGCTGATTCTTTTTCCATCCGGAAGCGGAATAAGCAATCCTGAAAGATATGTGCAGTATAATCCGACATGTGATTTGAAGATTGGAGAATATGCTTTTTACATGAAAGGCTTTATAAAGGCGATGGTACTGCCTCCCAATACGGAAATTGATGATAAAGCATTTTTCATTGAAGATGGGAGAGGCATTATTTTTGCGGATTCCAATGCAGAATACAAGCTGCTTAGAGCGAAACAGGGCGGAATGATAGCAGGAACAGATATCAAATGTTATGGGGTGGTACGATGAGAGAGGACTATATAGGTGTATCAGGTGAAGAAATCTACATAGGTGCATTTACAGACCTGATATCAGGTAAGGAGATGAGTCCTGCGGATTTGCTGGAACATAAAAAGATGGCATATTGTCCTAGTAAAGAGGACTTGGAAAAATATACTGCATCACATGCTGATTTGTTTCTTTATGAAGAGCCATTCCTTTTAAGCAGGGACAGAAAAATATTGTATGGTTACAGCGCAGAAGACCTTCAAGAACTTGTCATTCCCGATGAAGTGGAAATATATGATAATATCTGCTGTCATTCTGCGGATGAAGGAAATGAGTATTACGTGGCAATTGGTGTAGGACTTAAACAGATAGTCGATACATATGAGTGCTTTGGATACCATAATACCGGTTTTTCGATAAAGAGCGGTAATCCATATTTTTCAGTTGTTCAAGATATGCTTTATGACAAAGATGAAAAAACACTTATCTGTTATCCGTCCGGCAAGACAACCGAATTTGATGAGTTGGAATGTGATTTGGAGAATCTATATATTCAACTGCCAATGAGCACGGTAAAAATAGCAAAGAACGCTTTTTGTATGCTGTTATTGCCAATGACGCTTGTAATTCCTGATTCTGTGAAAAGTATAGAGCAGGGAGCTTTCTGTGAGATGCTTGATAAGGGGCTTTGTATGAAGAAGCGGGATGTGAAGGCAAGATGTATTATCCTTCCTGCGCGTTTTAAGGATATTATTGATAAGATTTGGGCAGAAGATGCATATAACAGACCAACGATAGAATTTTACTAAGAAGGAGTAGGTATGGGTGGAGTAGTGGAAACAGAGCGGTTTATTTCCGTGATTAATAGAGAAAGATTTGATTATACAAAATGGCAGCGAGAGAGATTTGACAATATGAGTTCTGATGAATTTAACGAGTCGGCAGTTGCTTTCTCCAAAGAAAATCCGTTTTGCAAAAAGAAATAAATATAGATATATGTATATTGCTGATAGGGAATATTTATGGAGAAAAGAATGTTTCTGGGGGTGAAATAGATGTTATCAGATGGCATGAGGGAAGAATTGGTACAAGGGTTGACATCCATTTTCCAAAATAATATATTGATGATTATTTTATATGGGTCAGCGGCGAGAAATGAGGCAACGGATACGAGTGATATTGATGTTGCAATTATTGTAAAGAATCAAATGGATAATGAGACAAAAAAACAGTTTGTCAGTTGGGCTGCTGATATGGATATCCGTTATGAAAGAGTGTTTTCGATTGTGGATATACAGGAAAGTAATATGAAAAAGTGGGAAAATGTTTTGCCGTTTTATCAGAATATTCGAAAGGAGGGAATCATTCTATGGAGGGCAGCTTAAAAATGCAAAGTGGTTTGTGAATCAGATTGAAGATTATGTAAATATAATGAATGGATGACAGCAGGAACATAACTCCTGCTGTTTTTAATTAAGGACTCATTGCTTTTAAAAAGAGAAGCGGATATACTATAATCAGGGGAAATAGTTGAAAGTATCAATTTGGGATTGCTGCGGGATAGAGGAGTCAGGGGCGCAGGCTAAGGAAAGGCATGGTTATATAGTATGGCAAGAGTAATAGGCATTGGGCATCAGGATTTTGAAACGATTCGAAAAGAGAACTATTTCTATATTGATAAAACAAACTTCATAAAAGAGTGGTGGGAAAGCGGAGACAGCGTAACGCTTATCACACGTCCGAGACGCTTTGGCAAAACTTTAAATATGAGTATGCTGGAGAAGTTTTTTTCAGTGAACTATACGGACAGAGGAGATTTATTTGAAGGACTTTCCATATGGGAGAATAAAAAATATCAGGAATTGCAGGGGACGTATCCTGTGCTTTTTATCAGCTTTGCAGGCGTTAAGGAAAATTCCTATGAAGGAGCCAGAGAGACTATTTGTCGGATAATAGAAGAGCAATACAATAAGCATGACTACTTATTGCAAGGAAATCTGCTCAACGAAAAAGAGAAAGAATATTATCAGAAAGTTTCTGCAGAGATGTCAGACAGTGCAGCGGCGGTATCTCTTAGGTCTTTATCAGATTTTCTCGGCAGGTATTATGGAAAAAAAGCGATTATTCTTCTGGATGAGTATGACACCCCGATGCAGGAAGCTTATGTGTATGGATATTGGAAAGAAATGGTGGCATTTATCAGGAGTTTGTTTAACTCTACGTTTAAGACGAATCCCTATCTGGAACGCGCTGTTATGACGGGTATTACACGAATTAGCAAAGAATCAATTTTCTCAGATTTAAACAATTTAAGGGTAATAACAACAACTGCTGATAAGTATGCGGATTGCTTTGGATTTACAGAGTCAGAAGTATTTACGGCTTTGGAAGAATATGGCTTGTCAGAGCAAAAGCAGCAGGTCAAAAACTGGTATGACGGATTTACATTTGGAACCAGGACGGATATCTATAACCCATGGTCTATTATATATTTTCTTTCTGAAAAAAGAGTCGGCGCTTATTGGGCAAATACCAGCAGTAACAGTCTGGTCGGAAATCTGATTCGTGAGGGAAGTTCGGAAATAAAAATGACAATGGAGAGTCTGCTCCGGGGAGATGTTTTCAGTACTACATTTGATGAGCAGATAGTATTCAGCCAACTGGAACAGGGAGATGATGCCGTTTGGAGTTTATTGCTTGCAAGCGGATATCTGCGGGCGGTACGCTATGAATTTAATGTAGAGCGGGGAAAAGCGGAATATGATTTAGTGCTGACAAATACGGAAGTTAAAGTAATGTTTGAGCGGATGATAGAAAGATGGTTTGAAGGATGCCGCAGAGTAAAAAATGCTTTTCTTCAGGCGTTGATGTCTGATGATGTAAAAGGAATGAACACCTATATGAATAAGATTGCCCTGCAGACATTCAGTTATTTTGACACCGGAAAGAATCCGTCAGAGGAAGAACCGGAGCGTTTTTATCACGGATTTGTGCTTGGTCTGATGGTGGAACTGGTGGATGAATATACGGTTACATCAAACCGTGAGAGTGGGTTCGGCAGATATGATGTCATGATGGAGCCGAGAAATCCACAGAGGAATGCTGTCATTATAGAGTTTAAGGTGCAGGAAGAGGACGATGAAAAGGAATTGTCAGATACGGTGCAGAGTGCATTGCAGCAGATAGAGGAAAAGAATTATCAGGCGGCTTTGCAGGCAAAAGGGATACCGGAAGAACGTATCAGAAAATATGGATTTGCTTTCTGTGGAAAGAAAGTGCTGATTGGCAGGAACATCCATTAGGCGTCATATAGAAAAAAGGAGATAAAGTATGGCAAGAGTGATAAGCATCGGGAATCAGGATTTTGAAACGATTCAAAGAGAGAATTATTTCTATATTGATAAAACAAACTTCATAAAAGAGTGGTGGGAAAGCGGAGACAGCGTAACGCTTATCACACGTCCGAGACGCTTTGGCAAAACTTTAAATATGAGTATGCTGGAGAAGTTTTTTTCAGTGAACTATACGGACAGAGGAGATTTATTTGAAGGACTTTCCATATGGAAAAATAAGAAATATCAGGAATTGCAGGGGACACATCCGGTTATTTTTTTAAGTTTTGCAGATATAAAAGAAACTACATTTCAAGAGGCACGCCAGAAAATATGTAAAATCATTCAGATGACATATAATCAATTTGACTTTTTGTTAGATGGGAATGTGCTGCGAGAGAACGAAAAAAGTGATTTTCAGAAAATATCAGCGGATATGGAAAACTATATGGCAACGTTATCATTAAAGATGCTTACCGAATATTTATACCGCTATTATGGAAAAAA
The DNA here is from genome assembly GCA_964554405.1 of uncultured Bacteroides sp. Classification (GTDB taxonomy): domain Bacteria; phylum Bacillota; class Clostridia; order Lachnospirales; family Lachnospiraceae; genus UBA3282. Next base: position 11,081 of record CAZKOR010000120.1, read on the forward strand.
AGTGATTATTCTTCTGGATGAGTATGACACCCCGATGCAGGAAGCGTATGTGTATGGA
>CAZKOR010000121.1:0-11069 GCA_964554405.1 uncultured Bacteroides sp.
ACATAATCCAATAATGTTGCATAATCTTTTTATCATAATATCCTCCTCAAAAAATGTATTTTATATCATACTATATTTTATTGCATATTTCAATGCATGGGAAAAACAGAATATATTTTTATACATAAGAAATGTATATTTATAGGCTCGTTTTTACTGGGTACACAAATCCGAAAAGGGAGATAAATAATTTATCAGTGACTTGTAATTTTTATAAGAAAAGTATAGAAAAAGTAATTTCCTCTATACTTTTCTTTTTTTTGTGGTATACTAAGATAGAATGTATGTTCGAGAAAGTTGTTTTTAAAATGTAAATAGTTCAAATGAAAGGATATTTTATGGACCACTTCGAATTAGTATCGCCATACAAACCCACCGGCGACCAGCCGCAGGCAGTTGAAGAACTGGTAAAGGGCTTTCAGAACGGTAATCAATTCCAGACGCTGCTTGGTGTGACCGGTTCCGGTAAGACGTTCACAATGGCAAATATTATTCAGCAATTAAATAAACCAACACTTGTCATAGCGCATAATAAAACGCTGGCAGCCCAGCTGTATGGTGAATTTAAAGAGTTTTTCCCACATAATGCGGTAGAATATTTCGTGTCCTATTATGATTATTATCAACCGGAGGCGTATGTGCCGTCTACAGATACTTATATTGCGAAAGATTCTTCCATTAATGATGAAATTGATAAGCTGCGGTTATCCGCAACGGCTTCTTTGGCGGAGAGAGAGGATGTTGTTGTCGTTGCCAGTGTTTCTTGTATTTACGGCCTGGGAAGTCCGGATGATTATATGGGAATGATCGTTTCGCTACGTCCGGGTATGACGAAAGACAGGGATCAGGTTATCAGAGAATTGATTGATATACAATATGACAGGAATGATATGGATTTGGAGCGCAGTTGTTTTCGGGTACGCGGGGATGTGCTGGAAGTATATCCGGCGGAAGGCGGCGACTATCTGATTCGTATTGAATTTTTTGGAGATGAGATAGATAGGATTGCGCAGGTTGACCCACTGACCGGACAGGTGCATGCAACATTGGAACATATTGCCATTTTTCCGGCGTCCCATTATGTTGTACCACAGGAGAAAATCAATGCGGCATGTAAAAACATTGAAATAGAATTAGAGGAACAGATAAAATATTTTAAAGGCGAGGATAAACTGTTAGAGGCGCAGCGGATTTCGGAACGTACGAATTTTGATATCGAGATGATGCGTGAGACAGGCTTTTGTTCCGGAGTTGAGAATTATTCCCGGCATTTAAGCGGTATGGCGCCGGGGGCAACGCCGCTTACGCTGATGGACTATTTTAAAGGAGAATATCTGATTATTATAGATGAATCCCATATGACAGTGCCGCAGATTCGGGGTATGTATGCAGGCGACCGTTCGCGGAAAACCACGTTAGTGGAGTATGGTTTCCGTCTGCCGTCAGCGCTTGATAACCGGCCGCTTAATTTTGAAGAGTTTGAGCAGCATATCGATCAGGTACTGTTTGTATCGGCAACGCCATCTGATTATGAAGCAGAACATGAGCTGCTACGTGCAGAGCAGATTATCCGGCCGACAGGTCTGCTTGACCCGGAAGTAGATGTGCGGCCCGTAGAGGGACAGATTGACGATTTGATTGCGGAAGTAAATAAGGAAGTTGAGAAAAAGCATAAAGTGCTGGTTACAACATTGACAAAACGCATGGCGGAGGACTTGACAGAGTATATGAACGATGTGGGAATCCGTGTGAAATATCTGCACTCGGATATCGATACATTAGAGCGTGCTGAGATTATCCGTGATATGCGTCTGGATGTATTTGATGTATTAGTCGGTATTAACCTGCTGCGGGAGGGATTGGATATTCCTGAGATTTCGCTCGTAGCAATTTTGGATGCGGATAAAGAGGGATTTCTGCGTTCGGAAACTTCTTTAATACAGACAATCGGACGTGCGGCAAGAAATGTAGACGGACATGTAATTATGTATGCCGACCAGATGACAGATTCCATGAAAAATGCGATAACCGAAACAAATCGAAGACGTGAGATTCAGCAGAAATATAATGAAGAGCATCATATCACGCCGCAGTCGATTAAAAAAGCAGTTCGTGACTTAATCAGTATTTCCAAAGTGATTGCCAAAGAGGAAGTGCGCTTTGAGAAAGACCCTGAATCCATGAATAGTCAGGAATTAGAGAAATTAATTAAGGATGTAGAAAAGAAGATGAAGAAAGCGGCGGCAGATTTGAATTTCGAGGCAGCGGCAGATTTGCGAGACCAGATGGTGAACTTAAAGAAAATGTTAAGGGACTTAGAGAAAGGGGTATAACGACAAATGACAGACACAGTAAAAATGCGGCCAAGAGAATATATTAAAATCAGAGGTGCTAATGAGCACAACCTGAAAAGTCTTGATGTAGATATTCCAAGAAATGAGTTTGTTGTTTTAACAGGACTTTCCGGTTCCGGAAAGTCATCTTTGGCGTTTGATACGATTTATGCGGAGGGGCAGAGACGGTATATGGAATCTCTTTCCTCTTATGCCAGACAATTTTTAGGGCAGATGGAGAAGCCGAATGTAGAGAAAATAGAGGGTCTTTCTCCGGCGATATCGATAGACCAGAAATCAACGAACCGGAATCCGCGTTCCACAGTGGGAACCGTTACGGAAATCTATGACTATTTCCGTCTGCTTTATGCCAGAATCGGGATTCCTCACTGCCCTAACTGCGGAAAGGAAATCAAAAGACAGAGCGTGGATCAGATGACAGACCAGATTCTTTCTATGCCGCAGGGAACGAAAATCCAGTTGTTGGCTCCGGTTGTCAGGGGGCGTAAAGGAGAACATACCAAAGTGTTTGACAGAGCGAAAAAAAGCGGTTATGTCAGAGTGCGGGTAGATGGCAATCTTTATGAACTGTCGGAAGAAATCAAACTGGATAAAAATATCAAACACAATATTGAAATTATCGTGGACAGGCTGGTTGTGAAAGAGGGGATTGAAAGACGTCTGACGGATTCTATCGAAAGCGTACTGGCTTTAACGGACGGTTTGCTGATTTTGGATGTCATTGACGGGGAACCGATTACTTTCAGTGAAAGCTTTTCCTGTCCGGACTGCGGTATCAGCATAGGAGAAATCGAGCCGAGAAGTTTTTCTTTTAATAATCCGTTCGGCGCCTGCCCGGAATGTTTCGGGTTGGGATATAAAATGGAATTTGATGCGGATTTGATGATTCCCAATAGGACTCTCAGTCTGCGTGATGGTGCGATTGCTGTTTTAGGATGGCAGTCAAGCGGCAGCGACGGAAGTTTTACCAATGCTATTTTACAGGCGCTTGCCGATGAGTATGGCTTCAGTCTCGATACGCCGTTTGGGGAATTGCCTGATTCGATACAACATATGTTGATTTATGGAACAGATGGCAGAAAAGTGAATGTACATTATAAAGGACAGCGTGGTGAGGGCGTATATCCGATTGCGTTCGAGGGTCTGGTTAAGAATGTGGAACGACGATATCGAGAAACCGCTTCTGACATTACGAAACAGGAATATGAAACATTCATGCGCATTACGCCCTGTAGGGAATGCAAAGGAATGCGTTTGAAAAAGGAGTCGCTTGCCGTAACCGTATGTGATAAGAACATATATGAAATTACTTCTATTTCTATTAAGAATCTGCATGAATTTATCGGAAATATGAATTTGACGAAACAGCAGGAGCTAATAGGAAAGCAGATTATGAAAGAAATAAGGGCGAGAGTCGGATTTTTGATGGAAGTCGGTCTGGAATATTTGTCTTTGGCAAGAGCGACCGGAACATTATCCGGCGGCGAGGCACAGCGAATCCGTCTGGCAACGCAGATAGGATCAGGTCTTGTCGGCGTTTGTTATATTTTGGATGAACCCAGTATCGGTCTGCATCAGAGGGATAATGATAAGCTGATAGCGGCTCTGAAAAATCTGAAAGATATGGGCAATACGCTTATTGTTGTAGAGCATGACGAAGATACGATGTTTGCGGCGGACCATATTGTGGACATTGGACCGGGAGCCGGTTCCCATGGAGGAGAAGTAATCGCACAGGGTACAGCGGAAGAAATCATGCAGGTGGAGGAATCCATAACGGGGCAGTATTTAAGCGGGAAAATGCAGATTATGATTCCGAAGAGCAGAAGAAAACCGCAGGGCTATCTTACTATTAAAGGAGCAGAGGAAAATAATTTAAAGAAAATAAATGTTAAACTTCCTTTAAGTGTAATGACATGTGTAACGGGCGTTTCCGGTTCGGGCAAAAGTTCCCTTATTAATGAAATTCTTTATAAACGCTTGGCAAGGGATTTGAACAGAGCCAGAACGATACCGGGTAGGCATCAGGATATTCTTGGAATAGAGCAGCTTGATAAAGTGATTGCCATCGACCAGTCCCCAATCGGCAGGACGCCCCGCTCGAATCCGGCTACCTATACAGGAGTATTCGACCAGATTAGGGATTTGTTTGCGGCAACAGCGGATGCCAAGGCGAGAGGTTATAAAAAAGGCAGATTCAGTTTTAATGTAAAAGGCGGCCGCTGTGAGGCATGCAGCGGTGACGGTATTCTTAAAATTGAAATGCATTTTTTACCGGATGTCTATGTGCCGTGTGAAGTCTGCGGCGGGAAACGATACAACAGAGAAACGCTTGAGGTCAAATATAAAGGGAAAAGTATCTATGATGTATTGGATATGACAGTAGAAGAAGCGCTGCCTTTCTTTGAGAATGTACCTTCTATCCGCCGTAAAATTGAAACTTTATATGATGTGGGACTTTCTTATGTAAAATTAGGGCAGCCTTCCACAACTTTATCGGGTGGTGAGGCACAGCGAATCAAACTTGCAACGGAACTTAGCAGAAGAAGTACCGGCAAAACGATTTATATACTGGATGAACCTACAACAGGACTTCATTTTGCAGATGTCAGTAAACTGGTGGATATCCTGCATAAACTGACGGATGGAGGAAATACCGTTGTCGTTATCGAACACAATCTGGATGTGATTAAGACTGCGGATTATATCATTGATTTAGGACCCGAGGGCGGTGACGGCGGCGGTACGGTCATTGCGGAGGGGACACCGGAAAAGGTTGCCGGGAATCCGGATTCCTATACCGGGATATATGTGAAAAAGATGTTGGAGAAGGCGAAAAAAAATTGAAAGGCAGATTATTATGGTTAATCGCGGCAAAAAGGTGATAAGGGGAAAAAAGGAATTCGGTCAGCTTAGTACGAAGCTTTTGCAGGAAGTAACATTTATATATGTATTCCTGATGTTGACAATTTATCCCCTTTACATCCGAAATAAATACTATGATATAGGAAATGCAAAATGGCAGTTTTTTTTCTTCCTGACTGTCGGAGCGGGAGCAATTATGTTCGCGCTTCTTCTCTTTCATATTATAGAAGAATTAAGATATCATGACGCTAAGAATGCAATACAAAAAATACGCTTGTCAACCGTTGACTGGTTTGTGTTCGCATATGCGCTTGCCGTATTGATTTCCACGCTCCTTTCACCATATAAGGAGCAGGTAATCTGGGGATGTGACGGATGGTATATGGGATTAGTCTCACAAATATGTTTCGTATTGATATATTTTTTTGTATCACGTTACTGGCGGTGGGAGTCTTCGGCGGTCATCTGTTGTTTGGCAGCGGCATTTTTGGTTTTTTTGCTTGCCGTTTTGATGCGTTTTAGGATTGATCCTCTTGCTCTGTATAATGGGTTGAGCATGGGACAGATGACAGATTTTTTATCAACAATCGGGCAGGCGACATGGTACTCAAGTTATATGTCGGTTTTGTTCCCGCTTGGCTTGTTTGCTTTTTGGTTTTATGACAGTAAATATGTCCGTATTTTTAGCGGAATTTTCACAGCGGTTGGATTTATGACGATGGTAACTCAGAATTCCGACAGTGCGTTTATTGCATTTGGTCTGCTGATTTTTGCATTATTTTGGATTTCCGTGGAATCCAATCGGAAATTCCGACGTTTCCTTGAAGTCGTGATGATGTGCCTTTCCTGTTTTAAATTTATCGGAATCTGCCAACGGCTTTTTCCGCAAAGGGCAGTGCCGCTGGATAAAATTTCTATCTTCTGTTCCCAAAGCAGCTTAACGTGGGTCATTTTGCTCGGTATTATCATGTTTTATTTTTGCTTTCGTTGGCTGGAAAAGTACAAAACGATTGATATATCAAAAATAAAGAATATCCGTATTATTTTTCTTGGACTTCTTTTATCAGGTATATTGGGTGTCGTAATTTATATTTATTTGAATACAACAAAGAAACTTCCGGAGCATTTGCAAAGCAGTAATCATTATCTTTTATTCGATAGGTATTGGGGAAATCTTCGCGGCTCATCATGGCGGTGTGCAGTAAAGTCTTTTTTGAAAGGCGATTTTGTCCGTAAGATTTTCGGTTGCGGACCGGATGGATTTTTCTCTTTTGCCCAAAGCCTTTTCAAAGAGGAACTGCTGATGGAATGGGGAGACAGTTTAATTCTTACCTGTGCGCATAATGAGTGGTTGAATGCACTTATCAACCTTGGTATTGTGGGCGGAGTGATTTATATCGGAATTTTCATTTCTGCCATTTGCCGTTTTTCCGGGAAAGCGAAAGGATATCCGGAATTGACAGCAATCGTGTTTTCCATTATTTGCTATATGGGACACAATTTTTTCTGTTATCAACAGATTGTCTGTACCCCGGTTATATTTATATTGATGGGTGTTGGAGAATCGATTATCCGATATGGAAAAACAGAAAATAAATAAACAACGGATGCCACGCTCCGCGAGATATCCTTATGTTAAGAAAAGCGGATTGCTCAAAAATGAGTAATCCGCAAATTCCACACTTGTCATCTGAATAATGTCTTTGTAATTATTTCACTTTAATAAATGCTAATACGCCTGTCTCTGTCATATCTACTACAACATGGTCGGCTCTTACTTCTGAAACATTAAGGCTGTTCCATTGACCCTTAACATAGCGGTAAACCTGAACATTGTCACCTGTTTGAATGCCGGGCATATAGAAGTTTACGGATGCTGTTTTTCCTGCAGCAATGCCGCCCTGAACATTTACAACGTTAAGCACGTCGCCGCCCAAAGAAGCTGCCTGAGACTTTGCAGAGGTTACATGTGTGGAAAGTGGTTTCCGCAGAGAGAAAGTCTGGTTGGTTTTCTTTCCATCCACAACGATTTTATCACCCTGTCCAACCGGTGTAACGTTTTTAAGTCCCGGAACTTCAATAATGGAATTGCTGACATATTCGGCAACGCTTAAGCCTGCTTCCTGAGCGGCAGTATAAACTTCTGCAGAAACTCCGGCTGAGGATACCTCGGCTGCAAAAGCTGCATTGATTGCCGCCTGTGTGGCATCAATTTCGGAAGCACTGCTGCTTCCGGATACTGCGCTGCTGCTTCCGGATACTGCGTTTCCGGATACTGAGTTGCCGGAAACAGAACTGGAACTGGGTGCGGCAGATACAACCATACATGCACCAAGTACCATAATGCCGGCAGTACCCAATGCTATAAATCTTTTCATTTTCATTTCATAAATTCCTCCTGTTTAATAGTTTATTTTAGATTCTAAGTGTGGTTTATATTAACACCTTATGGTGATAATAAGCATATTCGGAGTCGGAGAAAATAATCACAATTCATACTTGTCTGCATAAGTATTTTTGACTCGCATAGAGTATTCTAACATATTCGCCTGAATATTACAATTAGAACATAAAAATATTTACACAGACAAAATGGAGGATAATTTTTTGCAGCAGGAAATCAATTATGCAGGGCTTGGCATAAAAATAAAAGAAATTCGACAAAACAGAGGGTTGACACAGGATAGTCTGGCTGAGCTTGTCGGCTGCAATACCTCTCATATATCTAATATTGAGAATAATCATACAAAAGTTTCCCTTAACGTTCTTTTAGCAATTGCGAATGCGCTTGATACCTCTATTGATTATCTTTTATCTGAACAATATGAAAATTCTGCGCTTGCGTTGGACAACGAAATAATGAGGGCATTGACAGACTGTGATAACGAGAAGAAGGAAAAGGTACTCAAAATCATTGAGATACTATAAGTCTGTTAATGAAGAGCAGAACTTCTAATATATATTAATATGATACGGAGAACGGTTTTATGAATATAAATTTGCAGTGTGCGATGGATTAACTTGTATAAGCCGTTTGATATTTTGTTCTAAAAGGGGTTAAGAAAACCTAAAAACATGCCGATATAACTTCTAAGCATGGATGCTGAAACCAGAACAGATGGAACTGTTCTGGTTTTTGTACCTTAAAATTATAAAAAATTTGTGAAATCTCTTTGAAAAACTCTTTCTTTAGGTTATAATGTATGAGCGAACTATGCAATTCGATTTGATTACCTGATTTGTATGTTTAGTTTAATAGCAAATGGAAATTATGTAATATAGATAGATACCGGAAGAAAGGGGTCAAGATAAATGCAGTACACAGATATAGGGATTGATTTGGGAACGGCCAGTATTTTAGTTTATATCAGAGGAAAAGGCGTTATTTTAAAAGAGCCGTCCGTTGTAGCTTTTGATAGAGATACTAATAAAATTAAAGCAATCGGGGAAGATGCAAGATTGATGCTTGGCAGGACGCCGGGGAATATTGTAGCAGTCAGACCGCTGCGTCAGGGTGTTATTTCTGATTATCAGGTTACAGAGAAAATGATGAAGTATTTCATCCAGAAAGCTTTGGGCAAGAAGCCTTTCCGAAAACCGCGCATTGCGGTGTGCGTACCAAGCGGCGTTACGGAAGTTGAAAAGAAAGCGGTAGAAGATGCTACTTATCAGGCAGGAGCCAGAGAAGTATCTATTATAGAAGAGCCGATTGCAGCAGCTATCGGTGCAGGAATTGACATTTCCAAACCGTGTGGAAACATGATTGTAGATATCGGCGGCGGTACATCCGATATTGCAGTTATTTCATTAGGCGGCACGGTTGTCAGCGCTTCTATTAAAATAGCCGGAGATGATTTTGATGAAGCGATTGTGCGTTATATGCGTAAGAAGCACAACTTATTGATCGGTGAAAGAACGGCTGAAGATTTAAAGATTAAAATAGGTTCCGCTTTCCGAAGACCGGAAGTGGATTATATGGATGTCAGGGGACGTAATCTGGTAACAGGTCTGCCGCGAACCGTTAAAGTATCTTCGGAGGAGACTGAAGAGGCTTTGCATGAGACAACTGTACAGATTGTTGAGACTATCCACAGCGTATTGGAGAAAACACCGCCGGAACTTGCAGCGGATATTGCGGACAGAGGAATTGTCCTGACCGGAGGAGGAAGTTTACTGCGTGGTCTGGAAGATTTAATTGCAGCAAAAACAGGAATCAATACAATGACAGCCGAAGACCCTATGACAGCAGTAGCAATCGGAACAGGTAAATACGTAGAATTTCTTGCGGGATATCGGGAGGAGTAAGAGGAAATGCTAAAAGGTTTATACACCGCCTATACGGGCATGATTAATGAACAACACAGAATGGATACCATGACAAATAATCTGGCGAATGCCAACACAAACGGCTTTAAAAAAGAAGGGGCAACCAGCCAGTCTTTTGACAGCGTACTTGCTTATAAGATCAAAGATGCTTCTCAGGCGGGAAATTTGCCGAAACGGATAGGAAATATGACGTTAGGCGTAAAGATTGGTGAAAATTATGTAGATTATTCCGAAGGACCGATTAAAGAAACCGGAAATACGTTGGATTTAGCATTATCTTCTAATGGTTTCTTTACAATAGAGTATACTAATAAAGCGGGTGAAACCTCGACAAAGTATACAAGAGACGGTAACTTTACCATGACGTCTCAAGGATATCTTGTAACACAGGATGGAGATTTCGTGTTAGGAGAGAGGGGAAGACGGATTCGTCTGGATACGACAAAGGATATCGGTATTGACAGAATGGGAAATATCTATCAGGAGGGTGAACTGGTAGCGTCGCTTCAAATAACGGATTTTGAAGATTATGATTATCTGGAACGATATGGTGAAAATTATTTTGAACCGGTAGATGGCGCCAGAACAGTGGAGACGGATACGCAAGTTTACTCGGGATATTTGGAATTGGCCAATATATCTGTTGTAACGGAAATGGTAAATATGATAGCGATTCAGAGACAATATGATGCAAACCAGAAAGTTATTACAACATATGATGATACATTGGATAATGCAGTAAATCAGACAGGTAGAGTAGGATAAAATTCTTAGTTCGTAAAAGGGAGGAAATGTAAAATGGTTAGAAGTTTATGGTCAGCCGCAACAGGTATGAATGCGCAGCAGGCAAATGTGGATACAATCGCAAACAATCTTGCAAACGTTAATTCAGCCGGATATAAGGCTCAGAAAGCACAGTTTAAATCTTTGCTGTATCAAACATTACAGTCTACGACGACGACGGCGAATGGAGATCCGAAACCGACAACATCTCAGGTTGGACTTGGTGTGCGGACATCTTCTATCAATAATATTTATACGCAGGGAAGTTTGTTGGAATCAGCAAGCGATACTGCATTTGCGATTGAGGGCGATGGATTCTTTGCAGTACAGGGAGACGACGGCGTTACTTATTATACAAGAAACGGTGATTTCACTTGGGCAATCGGAACAAATGGCGGTATGACGCTGACCAATCAGGATGGTCTTCCGGTATTGAATACAGCGGGCAGAGCTATTACACTGAACCGTACATATATTGCCAGCAGAATTTCCATTTCTCAAGAGGGAGAGATTATGTATCCGGATGAAGATAATAATCCGCAGCCTATCGGCATCAGCATTGGTGTTTACCAGTTCAGCAATCCTGGTGGACTTGAAAGATACGGTGATACGCTTCTAAGAGCGACAGAGGCAAGCGGAAATGCCATTAATGAAGCAAGAAATGACAATGTAAAGAAGAGTAGAATTATTCAGGGTTATCTGGAAGGTTCGAATGTTTCCGTAGCAGATGAAATGGTAAAT
>CAZKOR010000122.1:0-11030 GCA_964554405.1 uncultured Bacteroides sp.
CGTTTTTCTCTGCTCATAATTTGCCGCTGCTTCAAATAAGTTGTAACTGCTTCCAATTCCTGAAATTGCCATAATCTTATCCTCCTTATATTTCTGTCATTCCATCATCAGCATAACACTGAGACAAAATTCATCTTCTTTTAGTTCAATAGTTATATCCCCGAAATATTTTCTCGCCACCATGCGGATGTTGGACAATCCGTACCCATGACCGTCCGTTTTTTTTGACGTAACAGGCAGACCGCGCTCTTCATCCCATTTCAGTTCTCCGGTAAAGCTGTTGCTTATCTCAATCATATAAGCTTTATTCTTATGGCAAGAATGAACGGATATATGCGGTGTTTCGCTCTTTTTAACATTCTCCATTGCATTCTGCAGGGCATTGTTCAGTATCACACTGATATCAAAGGCATTGATGTTAGTACCGATGGGATAATGAAAATCCGATTGAAAACGGATATTTCTTTTCTCTGCTTCATTTTTAAATTCAAGCAGGATTACATCTGTTACGGGATTCCCGCTTTTTATCTCTCCTGTCACCACAGAAAGAGCAGATTTTAGTTCTTTACCGTAATCTATTGCTTCCTCCACATTGTTTCCTGCATAAAGCCTTTCCAATGTAAAGATATGGTTTGTCATATCATGTTTCATGCTTTGTATGTTCCGGTACAGGCTCTCCACCTGCCTGATATGCTTTTCCGTATTCTCTACTTGCATGGCAAGCAACTCACTCTGCAATTTCTCTTCCTGTCTTGCCTTGATGTTCTGGAACAATACGATTACAACCACAATCGTAACGATGGATATGCCAAAGTGCAGAAATGCCACCCCACAATATACGCCGGGAAGAACATCCATCCAAAGCACTATTTTCTGACGATTCAGGAAATACTTTATGATTCTGCATACGATCACGCCTGTAATCGAAGGCGCAGTCAACATGAGCATCTCCTTTATACTCATGTCCTCTCTTTTATAAACATATGTTTTAACGATATATTCCACACTGATTCCTAATAACATAAAATCCATTACTATATCCAGCAATTCAACGCCGCCAAATATCGTAAGTTGTACCGCCGGATTTCCTCCTAGGGGAAAATAAGCATTATATATGGGTTTTATGCTATATATGGCTTCTATAATAAACCTCACCATAATATCCGACTGCTCACGCAAAGAATAAAATGTTACCGCTATAAATATCTTTTGTTTATAATTTCTGCGGTCAATCCTGCACATGACGGCAAAAGCCGACAAAACCCCTAAACCATGTAATACAAATGTGTATATCGCATTTATATCGATTAGCACAAAATATAGTATCAGCATTGTGACAAAATAAGCTGTCGCAATACTAAACGCCCTCTTTTTATTTTCCACAAACGGTCTTGCAAAACGGAACAAGATATACCCTGTTCCATAGAATGACACTATGTCCAAAACAACAGATATTGCCTCAAAATATATTTCCTTGTTTTCCATTTATCTCCCTGTCTTTTCTGCGGACATATCTCTGAACTTTTTATCCTCATGTATTACTATTTGCATTTGTATTTTTATAATTATATCGGAATTACATTGATACTGCGATAGTGGAAATGATGTAAAACGACTGTTTTCTGTTGTGAATTATGTTATAATTCACATAACAGCACACTTTATCATCGGAGGTTTTATGAAGAATCATACAAAATCAGGCAAAACAAAATATCAAAAAGGGTTCTGGGGTGCTGTTTTTTTGTTGCTCCTTTTTCTGAATCCAATGATAAGTTATGCCGGAGATATTCCCGAGACATTACTTCTCAAGGACTATCCGGTCTACTTCGGAGAAGTAAAAAGTATAGACGGAGATACTATTACAATCATACAAATAGAGAATATTAAAGGAAAGTTTCAGGAAAACAGCGAAATCACTTATACAGACTATATTTTTACGGATTCTCCTAATGTTGGGCAGATTTATTTATGCGGCTATATTGACGAGAATAATCCTCTGTACATATGGGAAGTTGACTGTTATGACACAGCTACGCTGAAAATAACCAATACGGATAATATGTCAAAACGAATGCAGGAATATCTGAATAGCGGCGCATTTGATGAAGCGGAAGAAAAACTAACGGCAGAACAGGAACAAGAGGAAACAGATACAACTATGGAAACGATTCAAGATAACGATAATCCGGCAGAAGATGCCAAAATCACATACAGCTTTTCCACTCATTCTGCCGATGGACCTACTGCTTATTTTATGGCATTTAAGACAAAGGACTTATCTATTTTTATTGGCACATGCGTCCTGTTATTGGCTGCACTGGGTATCCTCTTTTGGAGATGGAGAATACGGAAAAAGAAGTAAATAGTCACGGTATTTCTCTGCCAGTTTCTCATAACTGCATAATCCCTCTTGATACCACTCGCAATTATGGCAGGATGTTTCAAAAATTTCTTCCGTCATATTCACAGCAGTCCGGTGTAACAATTCAGAAACGGCATACCCACGATTAATCTCTAACCCTAACCGTTTTGCTAACTTTTCATCTTTTGATACCACATTATTATCATCAAGGCTGCATCCGGTTTCTGTCAGATTCGGACATTCCCGGCAAATACAGTCCGGGCAGATGACTAATTCTATTTTTTCGTCATCTTCTATTTGTCCGTTATGCGATATGCTCTCATGCGTATTTTCCGCCCATAATTTTCGGACAACGCCGTCCATATTTTTACAGAAACCTTCACTATAGCCTTTTCCTATATAAAGAGCACTGCAAAACAGATGATGCACCCGAAGTTTCATGATAGTAACCCCGCTTTCATAAGACGAGTCCGAATCTGCGCTCCTACAACAAAAGCAAGAATAACGGAAATCACATCTTTTATCAAATACGGTGCAGACGCTAACAGAAAAGATTTCGTAAAGCTCATACCTGCAACCACCATAAACTGCAAAACGCCAATCAAATGACAAGACACAAGACCCGCTATGCCAAATAAGATACCAGTTATTTTACTTCTCATAAGAATACCGATACCGCTTAAGTAAACCAGTATCAAAAATCCCCAGATAAATCCGCCCGTATAACCTACAAGGACATGCAGACCTCCGGAAAACTCACAAAATACCGGAACCCCGACTGCGCCTAATAAAATGTAAATGATTGTGCTTGCAAGTCCTAACTGCCACGACAGCACCACACCGGTTAATGCCACTGCAAAAGTCTGTAACGTAATCGGTACACCTGTCGGCATTGGGATGGAAAGCTGCGAAAGAATAGCCAAAACTGCCGTAAACATTCCCGCGCAGACAATTTCTTTTGTTTTTTTCATAGTAGTGCTCATAATAAAAACTCCTCTTTACTATATTCAGATTATCGCATTGGATGTTTATAGTATAAAAGGAGTTTTTTTGTTTGTCAACCTATTTTGTTTTTAGGTTTACAAAGCAAGGTCTTTTAATTGCTCAATCAGTTCCATATCCGACGCAGTGATTTTTAAATTAGAATTTAAGCTCTGTCCATCTGCCGTTGTCACATTGATTTCGATAATACTTCCCTCTTTTATTCCGTTTTGATATACTGCCGTCATAAATTTCGGAAATTTAGGATGGTTCTGTTTAAATTTGTTCCATAAATTCATCATCTGAAAAATAGCTGCCGGATTTTGAAATCCCATATAATCGCCTGCCTCTCTCTTATTTATCGCGCCTGCTTATTTACGCCTGCGCTGTCTCTTCTTTTTTTATAATCGCTATCTGCAATTCCTCTAACTGCTTTTCATCCACACCACCCGGCGCCTGTGTCATCAGACAGGAAGCATCCTTGATTTTCGGGAAAGCAATTACTTCACGGATATTATCCGCATGAACGAGTAACATTACGAAACGGTCAAGACCGTATGCAAGTCCGGCGTGCGGCGGAACACCATACTGGAAAGCATTCAGCAAAAAGCCAAACTGTTCCCATGCCTGCTCCTTTGTGAATCCAAGTACTTCAAACATTTTCTCCTGAATATCATTCTGGTGGATTCTCACGGAACCTCCGCCAAGCTCTACACCGTTTAATACAATGTCATATGCTTTCGCACGGACGCGTCCCGGATCGGAATCAATATACTGCCAGTCCTCTTCCATCGGCATCGTGAAAGGATGGTGCATCGCCATAAACCGGTTTTCTTCTTCGCTCCACTCCAAAAGCGGGAACTCCACTACCCATAAGAAGTTGAATTTCGATTCGTCAATCAGTTCAAGCTGTTTTCCAAGCTCTACTCTTAGCGCTCCAAGCACACTATATACAATCGCATTCTTATCAGCCGCAAACAAAAGTAAATCACCTTTTTCGCCGCCCATTGCCTGTGCCAGTTTATCCAGTTCTTCCTCCGTCATAAATTTTGCAAAAGAAGATTTATAGGTACCGTCCTCCTGAATGCACAGATAAGCAAGACCTTTTGCACCATAACCTTTTGCAAAATCCACAAGTGCATCAATCTTTTTACGGGGCATTGCTGCCTGCCCTTTTACATTCAAGCCTCTGACAGAGCCACCGTTTTCCAATGCGGAAGTAAATACACCGAAACCACAGCCTGCAACAACATCTGATACGTTGACAAGTTCCATGGCAAAACGGGTATCCGGTTTGTCGCTTCCGAAACGCTCCATCGCTTCTTTCCATGTCATTCTCGGAATCGGCAGCGGAACATCCAAACCGATTGCTTCCTTGCAGACATGCTGAATCAGTCTTTCGTTAACTTCAATTACATCATCTACATCCACAAAGGACAGCTCCATATCCGCCTGTGTAAATTCAGGCTGTCTGTCCGCACGTAAATCCTCATCACGGAAACATTTGGCAATCTGGAAATAGCGGTCGTAACCGGAGCACATCAAAAGCTGTTTATACAACTGCGGCGACTGCGGCAGCGCATAGAAATGTCCAGGATGCACACGGCTCGGTACGAGGTAATCTCTTGCGCCCTCCGGTGTTGATTTACACAAAATGGGCGTCTCGATTTCAAGGAATCCCTCCTTAGACATAAAGTCTCTCATTTCGGAAACAATTTTGCTTCGTAACATCATTTTCTGCTGTAAGTCAGGTCTTCTCAAATCCAGATAACGGTATTTTAACCGAATTTCCTCTTTCGTCTTAGAATCCGGCTCTACCGGGAACGGCGGTGTTTCTGCTTCCGATAAAATACGAACCTGACTTGCACGGATTTCGATTTCGCCGGTTGCCAGATTTTCATTGACAGCGCCGGAACGCTTCTCTACCTTTCCTACAACTGCAATAACAAACTCGCTTCGCATCTTTTCCGCTTTCGCAAAACTTTCCGCACCACAGTCACTCTCTTCAAAAATTATCTGTAAAATACCGGAACGGTCTCTTAAATCAACAAAAATAATACCGCCTTTATTTCTCTGCTTCTGTACCCATCCCATGACGGTCACTTCCTCACCCGCATTCGCAAGGGAAAGTTCTGCACAGCGGTGAGAGCGCTTCCATCCCTTCATAGACTCCGCCATTGTTTCATCCTCCTCATTTCAGTGGTTCTTTATAAAACTCCTTAAATTCTTCGTATCCCTGCACAGTTAACTGCTCTTTCTGGAATTTCTTATTCTTATTCATCGTTGTTACCAGAATCTGATTACCGCTCTCACGCTCTTTCTGCGCCTGTGCAATCACTTTGCAAAGTTCATCAGCCGGAAGCCCTTTCTCCATCAGATAGGCTGCTTTCCTGCCTGCTTTCGGCACTTTAAAACCGCTCTCCATAAGTAACAGGATAATTCGTTCAAAACCGATGGAAAAGCCGCATGCCGGCACATCTTTTCCCGTAAATTTACCGATCATCTTATCATATCTGCCGCCTCCGCCGCAGCTTCCGCCTAATTCAGGCATGGCAATTTCAAAAATGGTACCTGTATAATAGGACATACCCCGCACTAAAGTCGGGTCAAATTTCAGTTCAAAGAAATCTCCTTTCGTCGCTTCCACACTGTCAATAATCTCCCGGAAGCCCTCTTTTACCTCATCCGAAAGCTTGTCCCCCAAAATTTCCATAATATAGGAAACAGCATCTTCCGCCTCTTCCATTCCCTGAAAAAGTCCAAGATATTTCTCAACCTGCTCACTTGTATAACCGTTTATTAACAAAATTTCCTTTACACCGTCTATTCCTATTTTATCCATTTTATCGAGAATAATAAATATCTCATCAAAATCCTCTTCCTCAAAACCGCAGTAGGAAGCCATTGCTTTTAATATCCGTCTGTCATTGATACGAATCTGGAAATCGTGGAAGCCAATCTTTCCAAGTGTTGTTGTTGTCGCCAAAATCAATTCGATTTCAGCAAGATTGGAAGCCTCTCCTAAGATATCAATATCACATTGCATAAACTGACGGTAACGTCCGCGCTGCGGTTTGTCCGCTCTCCATACATTTCCCATCTGCAAAGCCTTAAACGGTGAGGGAAGTTCATTCGCATGATTGGAATAATAGCGCACTAACGGCACTGTTAAATCATAACGAAGTCCACCGTCGGTTAAGTCCTCTTCCGACTGCGCCTCTTCGAGTTTTAATTTCTCTCCTCGTTTTAAAATTTTAAAAATGAGTTTCTCATTCTCTCCGCCCGCCTTGCAGTTTAAGTTTGCAAGATTTTCCACACAGGGCGTTTCCATGGATGTGAAGCCAAAACTTGCATAAGTTTCCTTAATAACGCTTATCACATAATCCCGAATTTCCATCTCTTCTGGTAAAATATCTTTCATACCGTGAACCGGTTTCTTACTTAAAGCCATTATATAACCATGCTCCTCTCTCAGCCTGCGAGTTTGGGGTAGCGCTGAAAGCGCTTTGACACCAAACTTGCAGTTGAAAATTTCTAATTTTCAACTTTTTCTCCTGCACTATAATTTTTCAATCTATTGTACTCTCTTTAAGGCAGTTTTTCAAGGTTTTCGTTCTTCTTTCATGTAAAGGCTTTTTACTCCAATCGTTCTTTGCATATTCCACCACCTTTTAGAAAACAGCTAATAGCCCGCACTGCCCGTTGCCTTTTTCTTGCGTGTCAATAGATTTTTGCGTTATCATTCTCATTCCACAGTTGTTCAATCAACGATAAATGTGTCTTTATCTGCAACTTTAGCTGATAAATAAGAAATCAGGTTTGAAATCTATTGAGTTATGACACCCTCACTATACCCCGACCATATTACAAAAGCTACTAAATTATGTATTTAATCATTTTTTAGTAGCTTTCATGTTTTATATCATATTTTTCTTTTACTTAAATCCTTTTCATAATATCTACTCATACCGCACCTATGCCGTACTTTTGTCTTATGATTTTATTATATTACTTTTTTCTTAGTAAGACTTAGATTTCATCTAGTAAAGATTTTTGGTCAAATCTGCTGTCCTTTTTTCATCTTCACAAAACTCCCTTATTTTATATATAATATCTGGCTTTTTACATTTTCCTTTCAAAGTGATACCAAATATAACATAATATAAATGTTTTAATTCCTCAGATGATATTTTTTTCAATATAGCATTTTTTTCAATTTCTGATATTTCTGGCAAAAAGAACTGTACTAGATTGTCTTTAAAATACTTTATCGCTTCCTCGCGCGTACTAATAGATGATATTTCTAAAGAAACACCCTGATTACTTTTTTTTATAGTATGTTCATCAAAATCAAGCACCTTTTTCACTTCTTCAGGTTTATATTTTAATTTATTCAAAATATTTGCACTAAAAAAACTTGAAGCTTGTTCATTTTGCCCAATAGTATAAAATGTTTCATACAACTCGTAAATATCTCTTTTTATTCTTTCAGAATTATTCATTTTTGATCCTCCAAGATTTCAAATATTGCCTCTGATATTGCTTCATAAGACAATGTTTGTATACCATTATTTGTGTTTTGGGCAATGCTTTCCCCACCCGATCTGTTATCTTTATGATTTATATATTCTCCAAATATGTTGCTTACAATAGAGCTATTCACTTTTCCATTACGATATTTTTCATATTTTTTATCAGATACAATTGATCTAACACCTACAATATTATTAATACTGCTATCTAAGGTAATTATTTGTGCGCTATTATTTGCATCTCCTCTCCTCCCCTTATAAATGGTCTCAAAAACTCCTACAAGTTTTGTTTTATTACCAAATACCTTATTAATTAATATGCCTCCAATGTTTTCATTCATTTCATACTTCCTATATGTCTTTTCAATCTCTGAAATATAATCCGCAACACCTTTCGTACTAATCTCATCTATTATTGTTGGAACAATATAAAAATCCGATGCCAAAAAGGAACCTTGGATAAGAATATTACTGGTTGGCGGGCAATCAATAAATAAATAATCGAATCTTAATTCTTTTTGTAAATCTTCGACATCCTTAACAAACAGATATAATAGAAAAATATTATATATATTCTTTTCCATTCTCTGTGCCAATTCATTTAATCTACAATTCTCAAAACTAATACTTGATGGAATAAAATATAAATTATTAAAATATGTTTTTCCTTTGATATTTACACACATTTTTTCCAATTTATCTTTTAATGAAATAACTCTATCCCCATTTAAAAGTTCAAAATCTATATTATTCTTTGAATTTATAAATCTCATATATAACTCTATAATATAATTTAAAACTGAATCTTCTCCAAAATCACTTAAACTTGAATTATTCCCTCCACAACAAATATTACTAAGAGAACACTGAGGATCTAAATCAACTAGTAATACCTTCTTTCCATGTTTAGCAAAATATGTAGCAACCTGATATGTGCTTGTTGTTTTTCCAACGCCACCTTTATAATTTCCCCATATTACTGTCTTCATAAAAATCCTCCTTGTTCATTATAAAATATTTAATTATCAGTTTTGTTTATTTTCTTTTATTCGGACATAAAACTATTATTTCATAGTATCTAATATTTCATTGCATATTTCGCCTTTCTGAAATAACTTTTCATATAATATTTGTACATTTTTAATCTTTTTATCTACATCTGCCTGAATTTGTAATAGTTCTTTTTTACTTTTGGTTTTAAATAAATCTCGATAATCATTTCTTGTATAATCAGCATATAAAGAATTCGAATAACGCATAACTTCCCTGTACCCTTCATCACATGCTTCTATTATAGTCCCTTCGATAACATTTTCAACCAAAGGACAATCTTTTCTACATCCTTCTTCCGAACAAATTGGTCGATTGCCCAATGCTGCACAATGATTATGTTCACCTTTAGAAAAACTCAACATACACTGCTCACAATTACGCCCTTTCACATTATCAAAAGATAATTTCAAATATCTATCCATCTTATCCTCCCATATATGTCTATAAATCAATCATTTCATCCAATTATCTCTACTGATTCATCTTTCCAAGTCGGAATATGAATAACATCTTTTCCATCTGATATACGAATCCCTAATTCAAATATTTCATTATCATCTTCAAACTTCTTTTCGTAAGCATCAATCTGAATCCCATCCATTTTTGCTTCATCGATTATTTCCATTACCCTTGTTCTGTAAACATCAATTGCATTCATATTATCCTCCAATCATACAATGAAATAACCCTTTTGTACCTATGCCAATCTCTTTAATCCATTATTATGACTAAATTTCCGTTCAATCTCAATAATTCTATTACATTTCTACTCAAACATAATTCAAGCTTCTCTGCTTTCTATTATAACAATTATCATCATTCTTCCGCAACATCCAAATTTGCCTATCAAAACGCATATATTCCTATCCATTTTCCTTATCCTTTTTTTCTTTATTTCTTACTATAAAAGCCACCAGATTTTCCTCCAGTGGCTTTACTATATAATATGTTCCATATTCAGTTTTATTTCCTATCTCTTATTGTATTTTCCATTCAAAATATTCCTATTAACCTGAGAATTAGACAGATCATTCATAATTCTGTCATTGTTTACTTTTCCATAATCAATTTGAGGAGTCTTACTGTAATTACAAGCTTTAGTTTCTTGAAATATATAAAATGCCCAAATCCCTATCAAAAATAAAATACTCGCAATAATTTCCATAGTTTTATCCTTTCTATTTCATCTTTACATAATACCCACTGTCAATTCTTCTGTTAAACTCTTTCTTACTCAGATTATTTTTATAACAATCAGAAATTGCTGCTGTATGGTCATGTCCGGGAGGACAAGGTTTAATTGACGCATCCTTAATCAACTGCCATACTAACCATCCTAATCCTAAGAAAATAAGTAATCCACCCATATACATTCCTTTCTGCCTACCGTATAGGACTTTACTTCCGTTTTTGTTATTGCTATCATACTATTATCTGTGTCCAATTAACAGGACTAAGGAAAAGCATTTATATAATTAATCTAAAATTTATCCTACTGATCAAATGTTTTATTGAATGGATGTTTGCTTTGTCCACTCTTTGCTCCATTTTTCCAGCTTTTCTCACCAGCCTTTCTAATCATTTCACCATTTATAATATCCGGCTGTAGCATTCCTGAAATAGGTGCACCTATTAAATAAGAAATCTCTTCTAATGAACATCCTGAATCATACATTTTATATATAAGCGATACTCTAACAGTCTGCAAATTAAATGCCGACCAATCGGTATCCCCTACTTGAAGTTTCTGAATCCCATCATTAAAGAATCCATTGACAACATTTATACTTGCAGGTGTGTAGTTTCCTTTGCTTTTTATTATATAAATCCACTTTGCTTTAATTTTATCTTGGGAATATGACTGTTTCATCTTTAACAGCGCATATTCCATCTTGGAGACTAACGGGTAATCCTTTCCATTAAACTTAAAGCTGTGTTTTTCAAAATCAACTATATCCCATGAAGATGAACAAAATCTATAATTGAATTTCTATCAAATCCATAATATGCACATAAGACAAATAACAATAATTTATTATATGATTTTGGTGAGTTGCATTCCAAGACGCAACTTTGTAGTCCGAAATGCAGTTTTGTAAATT
>CAZKOR010000123.1:0-11020 GCA_964554405.1 uncultured Bacteroides sp.
TACGCCTATATGGACTTTCACCACAGAACACGGGCATGCCCGTCATACCACAAAAGGCGCTTGCAGTTGCCGCAAACGCCTTTAAAAGCCAAAAAACAAATCTATTCCATTTGCTATTCCCTCGACAATTTTTTGTTGATATTCATCTGTTGCCATCAATAAATCTTCTGTCGGATTAGTCATATAACCCATTTCAACTATTGTAACCGGCACCTGACACCAATTAATTCCGCTCATAGTATCAGTTTCCCATACATATTCTTTTTTACTCTCTGTTGCTTCCACTAACTCATCCAGCACATTTTCCGATAATTTTCTGCTTTGTTCATATAATTCTGCATTATAGGGGTTATTTGGTGTTTGGCAAATAGTCATTGCTCCATTTGCCCTGCTGTTTTCACTGCCATTCGCATGGATTCTGATAAACGCATCCGCATTCGCATTATTTGCAATTTCCGCACGTTCAGAATTGCTGATGTCAACATCATTTGTAGTTCTGACCATTAAAACTTGATATCCCCGATTTTCGAGTTCAGTTTGTAACTTTAATGCTACTGAAAGTGTCAGTTCATATTCTGCAAGTCCGGAACTTTTTCCTGCCGTTCCGCCTGATACCTTTGCCTTTGTTTCAGATGCTCCCGGTCCGATAGGTTCTTTTTCACTATTACCATGTAATTGGTGTCCGGCATCAATTACAATCAGATAGTCTTCTTCCATCGCTTCTACTGCACTGACTGTTTTTGGTTGTTTTAAAGATATTGAGTTCAATAAAATTTCATTGCCACAGCCGGTCAATGTTAAAACCAATATAATAATTATTCCGTAAATGCAAAATTTTTGATTAAACATTATCTATACCTCACACAAAAGGTGCTTGTTGTTCCTACAAACGCCTTAAAAACCAACCTTATCAGAACCTACTTCTCTGAAACAAATTTATCTACCAAATCAATAAGAACCTTCGCAGTATGAATCTGCTTTTCTGTCTCTTCTCTGCCTGCAATATAAAACTCATCATAATCACTTGCATGCCTTACTTTCGCTGCTTTTGATATACCTCTTCCTATTTCTCCCGGAAATATACCTGTATGAACATAATTCTTATTAAAGTATCCAATCGCATCTTTATGCTTCTTAAATGCTATCGGTACCAAACATAATACCGCTGTTAATGAATAATAAATCGAGTAATATGCTCTATTGTTTGCAGCCTTTAGCTTTTCATTATTAAAAAGAAGTTCTGCGGTATCAAGTTCTTCCCTAGCTCTATCCAATTTATATCCCGCTAGTTCTTTTCCATAAAATTCTTGTGTCATACAGCCACTCCGTCTTTTTCAATATTCATAAAGAAAGGATATACACTTTTCCATTGCTCATAGATTTGCAGACTTTGTATAGACGGGTTTATTTCCATTCCATACTGCATTTCAAAGTCATATGTGATATCATAAACTCTGTCGGCATAACTGCTTATCTCTTCCGGCAATATATCTGCCAGTATCATAATATCCATATCTGAATCCTGCTTGAAATCTCCTCTGGCGTAAGAACCGTACAAAATTATTCTATTCAATCGATTCCCTAATATCTGCACAATAGATTCCCGATACTTTTCCAATAAGAGGGAAAGATTATCCGACATTTTGCATGACACCTCTTTTCTTATCTACCTTATTTTCTTTAATTATATCACATTCTCTTAAATCAAAACACTCACATCAAGCATTTTCCCCTGCCAGCCAACCATCCTCTCCGGAAAGCACTTTTTCTTTGGAAAATGCACTAGCATCTTCTTGTGAAAGTTCCTGTACAAAATCCGCTTTCTCCGGAAAGATTCTTTCTGAGCCTTTCTGACATCCGCTTACTCCGTAAAACAAAGTTTTTCGTGCTTGTTCTTTCCCCCAGTCATGGAATAACGCAGGGTGAATATGCGCGCCAAAAGAACAATCTATAAAGACGGTCTTCGCATAATCTCTCCACGGTCTTCCCAGATAAACAGAACCCGGCTGACATTCTTCCGATACAAGTCTGCACTTTGAAAATACATACCCATACTCCTGTCCCTCAGGAGTAGACGCTGCTGTAACATAACCTTGTACCAAGTCACTGTTATCTTTCGAATCCCCCTCCGGAAAATGCCGCAGAGATTCTATAGTGCATTCTTCAAAATAGGCGGTTGCACTTCCGAAAATAAAATCAATATCGCCGCAGATATAACAGTTTTTATAATACTGTCTCCCATTGATTCTGGGCGCAAACTGCTTCGGTCCGATAAAACCGTTTTTCTGAATCTCCTTTGGCGGCAATGGTCCCGTAAAAAGAGTATCCTGATGCCCCAAAAGACGGCAGGAATCAACGGTGAGTCTGTCCCCGTCCGCATATAAGGCAATCGCCTGTCCATGGGTAAGGGAATCACCGGAAGCATTTTCTATCGTAAGATTCTTCAGCGTAACATCATGCGCGTCAATAAACATGGAATACGAACGGAACGTTCCCCGCTTCATACCGTCTTCCATAATGAAATTCGCATAATCATCATAAGTAAGAAGCACATCTTCATTACTCTTTCCGGTACCTTCCAATGTCACAAAAGCTCTGTCAATCGTTATTTTCTCATGATAGGTACCCGGTGCAATGAAAATCGTTACCGGCTCATGATTATCCTCCGGTATGCTGCGCAAAGCATCCGTAATGTTTTCAAAATCCCCCTGCTGCCCTCCGGCAGATACATATATTTTATCTTTCATACCCCACCTCTTTCTTAGTATTTGTCTAATCTCATTCTCTTACAGTAGTTTCTCAATCACTGGCAAAGACAGCTTTCAAAAAACGGCAGTGTTTCTTTCAGCGGTTCCTCATGCCAACAGTGACCGCCCTCACGTATATCATGAATCAGCTGTTCTTCTTTATGATATAATGAATAAACATTTTTGACAATAGTAAGCTGTTCCAGAACATTTTGCAGTCCTCTTTCACCGTTTAAATGGTCGTCTCTGCATGACTGTACGAGAAACGGACGCGGCGCAATCAGGGAAGCAATATCCCCCATATCAAAATGTTCCCATAGATGCGGTACATAATTGCAGCTGCAATTATTATTTAACAGTAAAAGCGAATCTTTATAACCGTACAGATAACCGCTGATAACAGCCTGTCTGATTCTGTCATCCATTGCCGCCGCCCACAGAGTCTGCATACCGCCGCCGGAAAATCCAAGGCATCCTATCGTATCAAGATTCCATTCATCTCTCTCATAAATATAATCCAATAACCTCATAACATCCCAAGTACACATTCCCGCAACCGTTTCTCCCAACGGCTCCGCCATATGGGCAAGCTGGAAGCAGGTACTGTTTAAGAAAGCGTCCTCCGTATCATTTTGCAAGTCTTCATCCCGTCTCTCACCAAATCCTCTACAATCCGGACAAAGTGCTACATATCCCATCTTCGCAAGCTGCATACCATAATCGTAGTGAAATCTCTCTATGGCATCTTTTACGGCAGGAATTTCACTGCATCCTGCCACGCTGTATTTCCCTGCACCCAAGTGTCCGGGAAGCGCCATAAAGCAGTTTTGCTTCTTATCCGTTTCCCGTGGTGGAATAAGTATATAGACGGGCATATATGTTTCCGGCTCTACTTGAAGCAGTACTTTTTCCCGAACAATTCCCTGCGTCAACTCTGTTTTTTCCAAAACTTTCGCATGAAGCGGGCACTTTTCCATCTTATCCAGTCCAAGCAGTCCGTGCAGTGTGTTTCTCGCCTGCTTTTTCCATGTTTCGTATTCGTGTATGGAACTTCCCGCAAAAGCGTCTTTTCGCGCCAGACGGTCATATTTTGCCTTCATTTGCTGCAAACTTCCATAATATTGATTTATTTTTATTGTTCTTTCCATTTTGCTCCTATTCCAAAAAAGAGCTGCCGTAGCAGCTCTTTTCCTCATATATTCTATTTTAATGCGCTAAGGTAACGTGCATACTGATTCTGTCTTACGTTAAGCACTTCTGATAAATTCAGAGCATTTAATCCGCTGATATAGCTGTCGAACTCATCCATGGATTTTGTTCCTGTAATGAATGCCGCTGCGTTCTCATCCACATAAGTCTGGATATCTACCATATAAGTATTGATAACTTCAGATTCATCTACTGTGGAATAAATAAACGGCCACGGGTCTACTACGAACTGCTCCTGCCATGCGTTACATTCTGCATGCCAGTCAGCAACAAGTGCATCTGTAGATACAACAGACTGCTGTGCAGGGAATACGAAAGAAGGATTGATTCCCAACTGCTGTAACCAGTCATTGTCACTTGCCTGCTCTGTGTATGTCTTGTTTCCGCTGGCATCTACTGTGTAGCTTTCGCCTTCAATACCCCACTGGTACATTTCCTGACAAGGCTCGCTCATAGCATAATCAAGGAACTTACATGCAAGACTGATATCTGAGGAAGAAGCAGAAACACCAAACATATTTCCAAGTTCCACACGACCTACATAGTAACCGTCATATTCTCCGGAAAGTGGCGCCGCACCGATAAATGCAGTGTCTTTTGTTCCGTCATAATAAGGAAGAACATTACTGTACATCATGGACATTGCCCAGCTAAAGTCAAATCCAACACCTGTTAAATCGTTTGACATACGCTCGATTACCTGATCTCTGTCGAGTGAATTATATTCTACCTCCAATAATCCTTCCTGATATAAACCATTCAGAAATTCCAAATATTTCTTATAATTCTCAGAATCTGCTGCTGCATATGTTACATTACCGCTGGCATCTGCCTGAAAACCGCTGACAAGGTCAAGACCGAATGCCGGTCCGAACATGTACGGCAAAAACTCCGCCATAATACTCATCGGAATTTCATCTGATGCATCACCGTTGTCATTCATATCATTATCCTTAAAATAACGAAGAAGCTCTACGAAATCATCCAGTGTTTCCGGTGCTTTTACGCCTGCCTTATCAAGCCATACCTGATTGTACATTAAAACAGGCTGATAGTCCTTACCTACATTGGTTCCGGGTACATAGTAAATATGTCCGTCTTCTGCGGTAATTTCCGCTTTGATAACCGGATTGGCATCCAGCCATTTACTAAAGTTCGGCATATCTCCAAAATGCTCATCCAATGGCGCAAATAAACCGGATTTAATATAAGTCTGGTTTTCATCCTGATCCGGAAGCAGGATAATATCGGCATCCATAGCTCCTGTTGTTAACATCGGTCCTACGGAATCCGCATAGTTGTTATAATCAACTAACTGCCATTCTACCGCAACACCTGCGTCTGCAATAACCGTCTGTACAATTTTGGCACTTGCAATATCTACATTCGTGTAATTAGATGTCTGTGCAAGTATCTTTAAAGCTGCACCTGCATCCTGCGTAATAGGCGCCTCACCGGTATAAGTATAGCCGCTGGCGTCTGTAGACGCTTCCGTAGAAGCGCTGGAAGATGAATCTGATGAAGCAGATGTATCTCCTGTCGTACCAGTCGATGATGAATCCGATGAGTTCCCACATCCGGACAGGCAGCCTGCTAACATGGCAGTAACCAGCCCCAATGCAATCATTTGTTTCTTTTTCATTTTTGTAATCCTCCTTTTTTTGAGAAAATTTTATATTAACTACATATTTCATGTATTTAACATCTTTAACCTTTTACTGCTCCTAACATTGTTCCTTCTACCAGATATTTCTGTACAAAAGGAACTACTAACATAATCGGTATTACCGATACTACAATACATACATAACGCACCTGAATGGATGACTGGCTTGCCGCCGCCATGCTTACACTGGTCGTCTGCATAATTTCCGAAGACGCCTCCAATAGGATTCTTCTTAAAAAAAGCTGCAATGGTTCCAGTTTCTTATTACTGATATAAAGCATTGCATTAAAGAAATCATTGTATCTTGCTACTGCATAGTACAGCGTAAGAACCGCCAAAGTCGGTTTAATTAACGGAATGGCTATTTTCGTCATAATCAGGAAATCATTGGCGCCCTCTAACCTTGCCTCCTCAAATAATTCCTCCGATATGGATTCAAACGCCGAACGGCAAATCATAACATTATACGCGCTCACCAAAACCGGCAAAATCATCGCCCATCTGCTGTTATATAATCCCAAATTTGTAACAACAATATAAATAGGAATCAACCCACCGGAAAAATACATTGTAAACGCCAACAGGAAATTCATCTGTTTTCTAAAGCAAAACGTCTGTCTGGACAACGGATATGCCGCAAGGCAAGTAAATACAATGTTAAAAAATGTTCCGACCACAGTATAAAATATAGTATTGCCATAAGATACCCAGAGCTGGTCATAATTAAGAACCGATTTTAGCGCTTCAAAATTTAAGTCTACGGGCAACAGGGTAACCAATCCCTTATTAACAGCTTCACCCGAACTGATAGAGACACTGATAACGTACAGAAACGGATATACACAGACCACAACTGCAAGTAACAGAAAAAGCGCTATCACAATATCAAATATCGTATCTCCAACTGTTTGATTTTTTATTCGTTTTATCATCCGATATTCCTCCTACCAAATTGAAGTATCCGTTACTTTTCGGCTCAGCCGGTTTGCAAAGAATACGATTGTAAAGTTAACAACTGAGTTAAAAAGTCCGACTGCCGCCGCATAACTGTAATTGTTACTTTGAATACCCTGTCTGTATACGTAAGTCTGAATAACGTCAGCCGTTTCATAAACAGCCGAATTATAAAGAAGATAAACCTTTTCAAACCCTACGCTCATCATACTTCCCAAAGTCATAATGAGCAGCAGAATAATTGTCGGTCTGATGCTTGGCAGAATCAGATGCCAGATTACCTGACGCTTATTTGCCCCGTCAACTTTCATTGCCTCATACAAATCCGGTGAAATACCCATAATTGCCGCAACGAAAATAATAGAATTAAAACCAAAGCTCTGCCATGAACCCGATACTACATAAATTGTCCTGAACCACTCCGGCAGACTTAAAAAATTAATGCTTTCGATCCCTACCTTATTAAGCAGCTGGTTAATAATACCTCCGGACGGAGATAAAAAGTTATTGATCATACCGCAGATAACAACTGTCGATATAAAATACGGCAGATATGTACTTACCTGTATCGTCTTCTGCAAACCTTTCCGGCGTAACTGCGTTACTGCAACCGCAAACAAAATCGGTATCGGGAAACCAAAAATAAGTGAATAAAAGGAAAGTAAAAATGTATTTCTTACTAATCTCCATGCATAGATGGAACTGAAAAACTGTTTGAACCACTTTAGTCCAACGAAATCACTAAAATATAATCCTTTTAAACCCGAACCAATCTTGTACTGTGTAAATGCCATCCACAAACCCGTCATAGGAAAATAGCAAAACACCAAATAATAAATAATAACCGGTACAATCATAAGAATCAGATAGCGGTCTCTTTTCAGGCTCTTTTTCCAATACTTTTTTCTTTCTTCTTTTTTAGTTTTCATCTTCTCCCCCTCTTCGGCATTCTTTTCAATAATTCCACTATACAATAATGAAATTTGAAAAAACAGTTTCAATAATTTCCACAAAGAAAACGCAAAAAAAAATGATGCTTCTTACAAAGCATCATTTTTTTCCACATGCATCATTTTTGGCATTAAAAATACTTTATTCCTTTTTTTCCTGATAAACACTGGGGTTTACACCCATAATACTTTTGAAATTACGCCGAAATGTCAACTGATTCGTATAACCGCACATAGTTCCTATCTCCGTCAATGAATACTGCTTTTCTCTCAAAAGCTCAGCTGCCTTTTTGATTCTTTTGGATTGAATATACTGTAAATACGTAACCCCAAACCGTTCTTTACAAAGCAAGCTCAAATACTTATTGCTCACATTGAACTGACTTGTCAGACTCTGCATCGACAAATCCGCATCACAATAATGGGTGTTTATATAATCTGCAATATCTTCTTCCAGCTTTGAATCTTCCTCTACCTGCTGTGCATGGTCATGCAGCGTATCAATGACCGACAAAAGCGCTGCATCATAATAATCAAAAATTTCCTGCAAAGTTGCAAGACCAACATATTTTTTGATATTCAAATGTAATGTATTTAACTCTGTAATCTCACGCAGAGTTTTAATAACCGACAAATGGAACTCATCAATCAACGACCTGTATGTTTCCGACATTCCCTCTATATCCAGATTCGTTTTGTAGATATCGAACAATAAGGCGTGCACTTCCTCCTTATCCTGTTTAAGCAGACAATGCTTTAATTTTTCCCTGAAATCAACCGGGAAATAATAAGTAACCGAATTGTCCTCCATATCTTCCAGAAAATAAACAGTCTCCCTGCCATCCGTCAAAATACCGTCCAAAGCCTTGACAGCGCCTTCACATGCCTGTTTCAACTCTCCGATATCATCCCGCAGCACATCCACACCCATTGTCACATAACTGTTTCCTGCCGCAGTACTGACGTATTTATGAATCTGATAAAACAGCTCATCCATTTCCTGCTCTGTTTCAAAGTTCGTAATCAGAAATACATTATAAATATCGCGGAAATAATATACGATACGTACCTCGTCTGTAGAAAAAGTATCTATTACAACCTGAAAAAGTTCTTCTATTTTCTGCTTATGATTCTTCTCCGTTAAAGCGGGCGTTCCGTCATATGCAAAATTGATAACTGACACAATAAAATACGGCCTTATTAAGTCCAGATAATTCTCATCTAAAAATATATCAACATTATCCGCCGCAACATTTCCGGCAATCATGGAATGGAGCATTCCGGTTTTGGCATAGGGCGTAATCGTTAACATCTTTTCCCGATATCGGTTCTTCTCTCCAATCAAATCCTGTATCCCATGAATAATTTTCTCCATCTCATCTTCTGCCGTATTCTGGCTTGCCGATACCATCTGCTCTAAATGGTCAATTGGCATATAATACCTTCTGCTTTCCCAATAGGCAAGTCCTACAAAAACAATCGAAATCACCACAATTCCCAGTAAAGTAAAATAAAAGAAACGGTTTACTTCCGCATCCATATTATCTGACACGTATATCTGATACACCAAACCGGGCATTTTCATGGATTCTATCTCATACGGCTTCCCCGTTTCCTCCCCGTATGAAAAAACCACATCATCCCCATAAAATATTCTGGCACCATAGTCATCTCCCAATACCTTTTGTATATCACTGTTTAAATTATTTAAATCGAACAAAATACATATTGTTCCTACATTGCTTCCGTTCTGATAAGTATAGGCGTCACAGTACAAAAGAAACTGCCTATTGAAAGAATACCTTTTTTCGCTGTTTAACTGAAAAGCCCCGTTTACGGTATCCACCATAATACAGGGCAGATCCTGCTCTAACGGAACATAACTGTCCTCCAAAGCAATCACGCCGCCGCTCGAATATGCCTTATTGCTGTCATCCATAAAAAGAACGGTCTTATAAATAGATAATCCGCCGGACGCCATAGTATTCTTCATTTCATTCTGTATGGAAAAAAGTGCATAAGAATCCAGTAATTCTCCGGTTCTTGTGTTCATATACAACTGCTTCATCACGGTTGAATAACTGAGATTCTGCACGATATTCTGCGCTGTCATCATACGCTGTTCCACAATATTGCTGACTTCTTCTAACTGTATTTCACTCCTTCGCTTTTCCTGCATATCGCTAATCTGATGATTTTCATACAGCAAAAAAGCAATACACAAAATCATATAGGAAAAAATCACCAATATATAAGTCATAAACAACCTAAGAAATAACTTACTTTGGAACATTAAACAACCCCCTCATTACCTACTTTTGCATGGCATTTTTAATTCTCTCCAATGCCTCCTGCAAAATACTCCGCGGACAGGCAACATTGATTCTCTGAAACCCGTTTCCGCATTCTCCAAAGATTTTTCCACTGTCCAGCCATAACTTTGCCTTATGAATAATCAGCGTATCCAGTTCCTCCACACCAATTCCTGTTTCCCCGAAATCAAGCCAGACCAGATAAGTTCCCTCATGTTCTGTCATCCGGACGCCGGGCAGGTTTTCTTCCACATACTGTCTGGTAAACTCAATATTTCCCGCTACATACGAAAGCATTGCCTGATACCATTCTTCCCCTTTTCCGTATGCAGCTTCACACGCAACAAGTCCCATGATGCCAAGCTGGCTTGTGCCTGCCGCATCCATCTGTTTACGGAATTTATGGCGCAGCTCGCGGTTAGGAATAAAAATATTCGACATCACCATACCTGCAAGGTTAAATGTCTTACTTGGGGAAGTACAAGTAATGCTGATATCCTCATATTCTTTTTTCAGGCCTGCAAAAACATAATGTTTTCCTTTAAACACAAAATCATGATGGATTTCGTCACTGACTACAATGACATGGTGCTTTACACAGATATCGCCGAGCTTTGTCAATTCCTCTTTTGTCCAGACTCTTCCCACCGGATTATGCGGGCTGCATAGGAAAAACAGCTTAATACGCTCTTCGGTAATCTTTTTTTCAAAATCCTCAAAATCAATATGATAGCGGTTGTCTTCTCCTAAATAGAGATTGCTGCTTACGACTCTTCGCCCATTGTCTTTTATGACTTCTGAAAATGGGTAATATACCGGCTGTTGGATAAGCACGCCGTCTCCCGGTTCCGTATATGCCTTTACTGCCATTGCCAACGCAAATACAACACCCGGTGTTTTTACGAGCCAGTCCTCCTGTATCTCCCAGTCATGATGTTTTTTCATCCATGCCTTTACAATCTCAAAATACGGCGTCAGTGCATCACTATATCCGAAGATGCCGTGTCCTGCCTGTTCTATAATCGCATCCTCCACATAGGAAGATGTTTTAAAATCCATATCCGCTACCCAGAGCGGCAATATGTCCTCCGGCATTCCGCGCTTCACTGCAAAATCATATTTCAGGCATCTTGTACCTTTTCTGTTTACCACATTATCAAAATCCAGATTTCTCTCAGCCAT
>CAZKOR010000124.1:0-10959 GCA_964554405.1 uncultured Bacteroides sp.
TATGCGCCTTATATCCTAATATGCTGTCCCCGACATAATTATAATGCGGAACCTGCACTTTGTTGAACAGGATTACGTTTTTCAGCTCCGTAGAATTCCCAACAACGGCTCCCTTTCCGACAATAGCGTTTCCTCTGATAAAGGCACAATGTCTGATTTCAGCTTCTTCATCAATAATTGCCGGTCCGTTGATACATGCCGATGGATATATTTTGGCTGATTTAGCAATCCAGATATTCTCCCCGCGCTTTTCGTATTTGTCTTCCGGAAGAGATGCCCCAAGCTTCAAAATAAACTCCCCAATCTTTGGTAAAATCTCCCACGGATATGCCGCGCCGTCAAAAATATCTTTTGCTATTGACTCATCCAATGTATATAACTCTTTTATTATAACATCTTTTAATCCCGCTGACATCTTTTTTTCTATTTTTCCTTTCATATTATTTTCTATTACGACTTTTTGTAGAACTGTGAGGCATATCGAAATCTTGCATTCAGCGCCGATTGATTGTTCATCTGCTTCACAATATTTGTTCTTCTTGTGACAAAATCGTCCAATTTTACCATATATTCGTCTGCGGAGATAGAACCGTCCGCAACAAGAGTTAACCCTTTTTCCCAGCTCGCCGTAAGTCTTGGATCAAGAAGCGGCTTAATTGAAGATGATACCACTTCGTAAATCATTTCACCCAGTAATGTCGGCGTAATAATCTGTGTCTTTTTATTTAATTCCAGATATTTAATATTTACCAGTTTTTTTAAAATCTCGGCTCTCGTTGCAGAAGTGCCGATGCCGCTTCCTTTTATCTGTGCGCGGAGTTCTTCATCTTCAATAAACTGTCCTGCGTTCTCCATTGTCAAAATCATGGTGCCGGAGTTATATCGTTTAGGCGGAGAGGTTTCACCCTCTTTTATGGAATATGCCTGCAAGGGAAGCGGGGTTCCTTTTTTTAACTTTTTTAAGGCTTCCATAAACGAAACGTCACAGTCCTCTTCCTGCTGTCCGCTCTCTGTGTCAGCTTCTTTTTTCTCATCTTCCGCATTCTTTTCCGTCTTCTTTTTCGCGAAAGAATATTGCGTCACCTTTAAATAACCGCTTTCCGCTAACACTTTAAAATTAGAAAAGAAACTCTCTCCCTTTATTTCCACTCTCAGGCTGATTTTCTGATAAACAGCCGCCGGATAAAAAATACTTAAAAATCTTCTGGCGATACATTCATATACTTTAAGCGCCGTCGGATTCAGATTTCCCAATGCATGAAGCCCCTGCCCGGTCGGAATGATTGCGTAATGGTCCGTAATCTGTTTATCATTGACATATCTGGTTTTCGCAATATTTTTATAGCTGCCGTTTGCAAGAACTTCTTCTGCAAATTCCCGGACAACGTCATAGTTTTTCAATCCACCTATATTTTTTGAAATTTCCTTTGCTACTGCCGAAGATAGCACTCTTGCATCTGTTCTCGGATAAGTAGTCAGTTTTTTTTCATATAATTCCTGCGCAATCCGCAATGTTTCATCCGGACTGATTTTAAATAGCCGGGAGCAGTCGTTCTGTAGTTCGGCAAGGTTATATAAAAGCGGCGGATTCTTCGTTTCTTTCTTCTTTTCCATGCTGTGAAGCACAGGAGATGCTACAGGCTCCTCCGATAAAAACCGAATCAGTTCTTCCGCTGATTTCTTTTCAAGAAAACCGTTTTCTTTATAAAGAAGCGGGGATGCAAAATAACGGGAACCTTCTACTGCCTTCCATTCGCAGTCACATTTTTTTCCCTCAATATTAAGTTCTGCCATCACACGGTAAAAAGGAATTTTCACAAAATCACGGATTTCCCGTTCCCTGTTTACCACCATTCCCAGCACACAGGTCATCACCCTGCCTACGGATATCACTGCCCTGTCCGCCTTTAAATAAGATTTTACAGGATTACTGTACTTTAACGTCAGTGCACGGGAAAAATTGATACCCATTAAATAATCTTCTTTGGCACGAAGATAGGCAGCATCACTTAAATTGTCATAATCCGACAAATCTTTCGCCTCTTTGATACCGCGTAAAATCTCTTCCTCAGTCTGGGAGTCAATCCATACTCTCTTACGAACCTTACCGGTTACATGCGCCTGCTGTTCCACCAGTCTGTATATGTACTCTCCCTCACGTCCAGAGTCGGTGCAGACATATATCGTTTCCACATCTTCACGGAGAAGCAGTCCGCTTACAATCTTGAACTGTTTTTTTACATTATCTATTACTTCATACTTAAATTTCTCCGGTATAAAAGGAATTGTATCCAAAGACCATTTTTTATACTTTTCATCATATGCTTCCGGATAACTCATTGTGACAAGATGCCCTACGCACCATGTCACCACCGCCTCATCAGACTCCATATAGCCGTCTCTTTGACTCATACGGTATTTTAAAGCCTTTGCAAACTCCTTTGCGACACTGGGCTTTTCTGCAATAAACAAACTCTTCCCCATAATACCTCGTATCCGTTTTTCGTTCTATCGTTTCCTTTTTTAAATATCCGCCACCTGCACTAATTTCAGGTTTTTCTTTATTTTTGCTTCCAAATCCAGTTTTTCATCAAATCTCGAAGCGGTATATAAATAAATGTAGTCCACACGGATTTTTGCTTTCTCCGCGCATGATAATACCCACTCATAATCTGCGTATGTCATCATCGGCTTTTCCCAGTTACATAAGGCAACTAATGTTCTGCCGTTTGCATCCTGTGCAATGACGTCAATCGTTCCCTCTTTCCCGACCCATTCGCCGCTGTTCTCATAACGAATCGGCAGTTTCCCGCGCTCATTCAGTTTCTCCAGATACTGCCGGCACACTTTTTTAAAACAGGCGGAAACATACTTTCTAAAAGTAGGATAAATATAAGTATTGTAATATTCTCCTACCGACATTGTATGTAATGCGCTCATATAAGGATAGATGTAAGTAAAATAAAAATCCACGAAAGGATGAATAATCCGATATATCCCCTTCTGTGCGTTTTCTTTGCCTGCCGTATCATAGGAAAAAACTTTTTCCACCAGTTCCAGTTCCATTAAATTCTTTAAATAAACGCTGATTTTTGCACGTGAAAATTCCGTATGGAGGTAGATGTCATTTAACTTATGGTTGCCTGCCGCAATCGTCGCTAAAATAGTATGATAAACACTCGTCTCACGCAGCTGCTCCGCAACCATCCGCTCTCCCTCTTCAAACAAAAGACTGTCGGGATTCAAAATATGCCGGCAGATATTCTGCTGAATTGTCAGTTTATCATCAAACTGATTCCACAATCCCGGAATCCCGCCTAAAATAGCATATGCCTCTACGCATTCCTCAATTCTGAAATTGGGAAAACGGTGTACAATATCACCAAATGACAATTCCCGCAGCTTTAACAGACCGGATAATTCGTAGGCAGCTTCTCCGATTTTGGTAATCATGCTGTTTTCGACCCACCCGATAGAAGAACTACATAACAAAACTGTCACGCCTTCTCTTTCCTCTTCATCGTGAATAAAGGAAATCAACTCCCTCATAAAAGCAGTGCTGGCTTTAACAATATTCTGAAACTCATCTATTATAATGACTTTCTTGCCGCTGCCCTCACAAATGGCCGTCAGAATATCATAAAAACCCGGAAACTTGTTTCCGCTGTCCGGTTCTGCTTCCCCATCCGCTTTTAACTGCATTCCCCACTGATACATCTGCTCGCGCTCCGAACAAGACCTTGCAAGATAATAATAGCTCGGTCTGTCTTTTGCAAACTCTTTTACAAGCGTTGTCTTGCCAATATGTTTTTGTCCGTATATGACCAGAATCTGACTACCTTCTCTGTCATAATATTGATTCAAATACTGCAATTCTGACATTCTGCCTGGTAACATAGATTTCCTCCCATAATATAGACAGGAGCTTTTTCAAAGTTCCTTATGCGAGTGCTTTCTCAATTAATGCCTCGATTTTTTCCGGCGGCATCGGTCTTCCCAAATAGTAGCCCTGTATATTATCACAATCGATTGCCGAAAGGTAATCATACTGCTCCTGTGTTTCCACACCTTCTGCAATCGTTTCAAAACCTAACTTTTTCACCATATAAATGATGGATTCTGTAATGATTCTGGTATTTTCGTCCGTAATAACCGTATCAATAAAGGATTTATCAATCTTTAACGTATCAATCGGCAGTCCTTTCAGATAGGAAAGGGAAGAATACCCTGTACCGAAATCATCCAATGATATTTTAATTCCATAATCCCTTAAAATAACTAACTTCTCTATGATTTCTTTAAAATCGTCAATTAAAATGGTCTCCGTAATTTCCAGTTCTATCTCTTCCGGTTTCACATCATATTTTTTCAGGATTTCCATGACCCTGTCAATGAAATCCGGCTGCTTATACTGAATTGCCGAAACATTTAAAGAAATTAGCAGCGGATAATGATATTTCTTTTTCCATCCTGCATAAATACGAACGCTCTCTTCTATCACCCATGTACCTATCGGAACAATAGTTCCGTTCTTTTCCGCAATCGGTATGAAAACATCCGGATGAATCGTTTTTCCACTTTCATCTTTCCAACGGATAAGCGCTTCCACACCTCTAAGTATCTTGCCGTTTGTATGAAATTGCGGTTGAAAATACATCATAAAATTCTGTTCAAAAACTGCCTCTTTTAACATATTTTCAATTGTGACATTCTGTAAAAAGTCTTCCAGAATAGAGCCGTCAAAATTCTGAATTTTGCTTTTTCCGGTTGCTTTGGCATTAAACATAACAATTTCCGCACAATTGATCAACTCTAATGCACTCGATGCCGCTTCGGGATATTCTGCAACACCGACGCTGACCGTCAGGGGAATTTCCTGCCCGTTGCTCAATTTGAATGGTGTCTCTAATCCGTTCGATATCCGCTTATAAATCTCTTCTACACTCCGCTCTCCACAGGGGTCATAGATGCCGATGCAGTAAATATCGCTGTTAAAATGAGAGACGATAACGTTTTCATCTGAAAAAACCGACAGAAACTGCCCAAATAACTGCATAATTTCATCCCCGATAATAATACCAAAGCCATCATTCATTTTTCTGAAGTCGTCTAAATCAATAAACATCACAGCTGCAGATTTGTTTTCTTCTTTTGCCCGATGTACAAATTCTCCGAGAAGACGAACGAAATAGTTCCGGTTATATAACCCCGTC
Organism: uncultured Bacteroides sp.; assembly: GCA_964554405.1. Lineage (GTDB taxonomy): Bacteria > Bacillota > Clostridia > Lachnospirales > Lachnospiraceae > UBA3282. Next base: position 5,214 of record CAZKOR010000124.1, read on the forward strand.
AAAAGGTCGTAATAGGCCATATAGGTCAATTGGTCATTTTGCGAATTAAACTTCGTCACATCCTTGAAACGAATAATTTTATCGGTAGGGGTGCCGTTATCATCATATTTGATATTTGTCTCTACTTCTACCCACATTTTGCTTTCTTTAACTTTTACATCAACGGTCGTCGCTGTCATGCCCCTTTTTTCTATAAAAAGCACATCGCGTAACGGAGCGGCATATTTTTCCTCTACCCAGTCATAGAAAAGTGAAAACTGTTCCACATCTGTAATTTCAAAATCGAAAAAATAATCCCAATTCGCAATGGTCTGTATCTTATTTTCTTTATAATTATAATAAAGAAAGGCACTGCTTGAAGTTCCACATATTAGCCGAAGCATCTTTGCATCCTGTGTCAGCTTCTTATTCATATCATCTAATAATGCTATCCTAGACTTAAGTTCATCTATTTCCATTTCGTTCATGATTAAATCCACCCGCTCACACTGCCGAGATTTTCTATGGCATACTTTCCCTTTATTTCTTCGTAATATAGCCTTTTGCTTTCAGCGTTTCCGCGCACAAAATAGCTCCGCCTGCCGCACCGCGCACCGTATTATGGGAAAGTCCGACAAACTTCCAGTCATATACGCTGTCAGGTCTGATACGTCCTACGCTGATTCCCATACCGTTTTCAAAATCAACGTCCAGTTTTACCTGCGGACGGTTATCCTCTTCCATATACTGAATAAACTGCTTCGGAGCACTTGGCAGCTCTAACTCCTGCGGAAGTCCCTTAAAGGATACCAGTTTTTCAATCAGCTGCTCTTTGGTCGGATTTTTCTTAAACTTTACAAAAACAGCTGCCGTATGTCCGTTTAATACCGGTACACGAATACACTGACAAGTTATCACCGGGCTTGTTGCCGGAACAATCTGACCGTTCTCAATTTTACCCCACAGCCTTAAAGGTTCCTTTTCACTCTTTTCTTCTTCACCACCGATATACGGAATGATATTCTCAACCATCTCCGGCCAGTCTTTAAATGTCTTGCCGGCACCGGAAATCGCCTGATACGTGGTTGCCACAACTTCATATGGTTCAAACTCTTTCCATGCAGTCAGTACCGGAGCGTAACTCTGAATGGAACAGTTAGGCTTTACCGCAATAAAACCTCTCTGTGTACCCAGTCTCTTTTTCTGTGACGCAATCACCTCAAAATGTTCCGGATTGATTTCCGGTACGACCATAGGTACATCCGGCGTCCATCTGTGCGATTTATTATTAGAGACAACCGGTGTCTCCGTCTTCGCATAGTCTTCTTCTATTTTCATAATTTCTTCATTTGTCATATCAACTGCCGAAAAAACAAAATCCACTTCAGCCGCTACTTTTTCCACCTCATTGACATTTAAAACAATAAGGTTTTTGACTGCTTCCGGCATCGGCGTTGTCATTTTCCATCTATCGCCTACCGCTTCTTCATAAGTCTTGCCTGCAGAACGCGGGCTTGCTGCAATCGTTGTCACTTCAAACCACGGATGATTTTCCAGCAGTGAAATAAATCTCTGTCCTACCATTCCTGTTCCGCCTAAAATACCTACTTTTAATTTTTCGCTCATTTTCTCACATCTCCTCATTTTCACTTGCCTTATCACCGGCAAGGTATTCTTTTTCTATTTGAATCACTTTACGCATCGCTTCCGGTCCCGGCGCTCCCACTGTCAGCCTTTTATCCACACATGCTTTCAAGCTGATTTTTTCATAAACATCCGCTTCAAAAACCGGACTGATGCTTTTTAGCTCTTCTATTGATAAATCATCAATACTGCAATTCTTCTCGATACAGTATAGCACTAATCTGCCGATAATACCATGCGCATCTCTGAATGCAACTCCTTTTCCGACAAGATAATCCGCTGCATCCGTTGCATTGGTAAATCCCATCATAGCGCTTTTTTCCATAACGGAACGATTAAACTTTATCGTCTTTATCATGCCGTCAAATAAGGCAAGGCATCCTTTTACCGTATCGATTGCATCAAAAGTCAGCTCCTTATCTTCCTGCATATCTTTATTGTAAGCAAGCGGTATGCCTTTCATCGTTGTCAGTAAAGACATTAATGCACCGTATACCCTGCCGGTCTTTCCCCGAATCAACTCCGCTATATCAGGGTTTTTCTTCTGCGGCATAATACTGCTTCCCGTTGCATAGGAATCGTCTATTTCCACGAACCGGTATTCATTGGAGTTCCAAATTATAATTTCTTCACAGAATCTGCTTAAGTGCATCATAATCATAGAAAGCGCCGAAAGAAATTCTATGACATAATCTCTGTCTGCAACAGAATCCATGCTGTTTAAGGTCGGTCCCTCAAAACCAAGCAGATTTGCGGTATAATACCTGTCTAACGGATAGGTTGTACCCGCCAATGCACCTGCGCCGAGAGGACAATAGTTCATTCTTTCATAAATATCTTTAAGCCTTAGTCTGTCTCTTTTAAACATTTCAAAGTAGGCGCCTATATGATGTGCCAGTGTCACCGGCTGTGCTTTCTGTAAATGGGTAAATCCCGGCATATAGGTTTCCGTATTTTCCTCCATCAGCCGAATCAGTGTTGTAAGCAGTTTCTTTATTAAATCATCTACGGCAAGAACTTCGCTTCTGACATACAGTCTCATATCCAATGCGACCTGGTCATTGCGGCTTCTTCCGGTATGCAGTTTCTTTCCTGTTTCTCCGATGCGCTCTGTCAGATTCGCCTCCACGAAACTGTGGATGTCCTCATATTCCTCCGTAATCTGTAACGCGCCGTTTTCCACATCCTGCCGAATTCCGGTCAGACCTTTTACAATTTCATCTTTTTCCTCTTTTGTCAAAACGCCCTGTTTTGCAAGCATTACAACATGCGCAATACTTCCTTCAATATCCTGCACATACAACTTCTTATCAAAAGTAATGGAAGCATTAAAATTGTATACAAGCTTGTCTGTTTCTTCCGTAAAGCGTCCGCCCCAAAGCTGTGCCATGTTCCCGCTCCTTTAGTTCTTTATTAAATCTAAATTTGATGATACCATAAAAACCCATAAATTTCAATCAAAACCGCTGATTTGTTTCTCATCTCATATTTTCCTGCAATTATAAACACAAATTTACAAATCTTTCATAAAATATCATATAAAAAATCGAGTGCCGACGCACTCGATTCAAGGAGATTTAATAGGATGCAGGCAATTTTATCTTTAGAAAACATTTCCTATTCTTATCATAATCTGAAAGGGGAAACACCGGCGTTATCCGAGCTTACTTTTCAGGTGGCGGAGGGAGAATTTCTCGCTATTGTAGGTCCAAGCGGATGCGGTAAATCAACGCTTCTTTCCATTATCGCAGGTCTTCTAAACGCTGAAAGCGGCACTCTTTCTTTTCGTGATTCCTCTTCTATCGGGTATATGCTGCAGCACGACCATCTGTTTGAATGGAGAACCATTTATCAGAATGTGATATTAGGACTGGAACTAAATAAAACTATGACAGAAGAAAATATCGATTATGTACTGCGCCTTTTGAAAGAATATGGGCTTTTCTCCTTCAAAGACAAGAAGCCCTCCGAACTTTCCGGCGGTATGCGCCAGCGCGCCGCTCTCATCCGCACCATGGCAGTCAGACCCGATATTCTTTTATTGGATGAACCTTTCAGCGCATTGGACTTTCAGACAAGGATGACCGTATCCGCAGATATCGGAAACATTATCAGAAGCACCGGAAAAACGGCAATTTTAATTACGCATGACTTATCGGAAGCCATCACGCTTGCCGACAGGGTCATCGTTCTTTCCGGACGTCCGGCAAAAGTCAAATATGAATTGCCGATTCATTATGATATTGACCGTTCCTGCGCATTATCCATACGCAACACGGACATTTATCAAACATATTTTAATCTTTTATGGAGGGAGTTATCCGATGATTTTTCAGACAAAGAAACAAACACTTGAACTAACGAATCAACAGGCATATATCGCAGCGCACCGTAAACATCATCATATGATAGCTTTTTTCCGTCTGCTGCTGCTTTTTCTTTTTCTTATTTTTTGGGAATTTTCCACACGAGCCGGATATATTGACATTTTCTTTTTCAGTTCTCCCAGCGCCATTGCAGGATATCTGCAGCAAATGCTTTTGGATGGCTCATTTTTCAGGCACACCGGCATTACACTGTTAGAAACTATCATCAGTTTTCTGCTTGTCACTGCTTTCAGCCTTTTGGCCGCAATGCTGCTCTGGTATCAAAACAGTCTGTCTGAGATTCTGGAACCCTATCTGGTCGTATTAAATTCACTCCCCAAATCCGCTTTGGCTCCACTGCTTATCGTCTGGCTGGGCACAGGCGCAAAAACTATCATTGTTGCCGGCATTTCCGTTGCAGTCTTCGGCTCCGTCATTAACCTGTACACGGGATTTAGTCAGGTGGATAAAGAAATGCTTAAACTTATCTATACGCTTGGCGGGAACCGTAAAGATGCCATGTGTAAAGTCATTCTTCCCAGTTCCATTCCACTCATTATCAGCAATATGAAAGTCAACATCGGACTTTGTTTAGTCGGTGTCATTATCGGGGAATTTCTGGCGGCAAGACGAGGTCTTGGTTATTTGATTATCTATGGTTCACAGGTATTCCAATTGAATATGGTCATTACATCCATTTTCATTCTATGTGCGATTGCCATAGGTTTTTATAAGATTATTCAAAGCATGGACCATTGGTACCGGAAAAAGAAATAGAATAAGGGAGAATCCTTTATTGGTTCTCCCCATAAACATATTGCTTGTCCTTGTGACGACACCGCTTTCAGACATTTACTTTTAAAATTTATAATCAATTCCACTCTGTTTTAAGATAGCATTGGCTGTATGTCTTGATTTTATCTTTGTATCGACTGTCACATGACGTTGTGTAATGGGACTATACCAGATATCATGGTCTCCCTTTCCACGTCGATGAAAAGTACAGCCTTTTTCTTTTAAAATCTGCCGAACTTTCTTCTCGTATTCTGCCATTACAAAACCATCCTTTCATGGCGTTCGGATTTAAAAGTAAGGGAAAGCTGCTTAGAATCAATTGAGTTTAATTCAAGCAGTTCAGGAATAGCATATCGTGTCCGCTCCAGAAGCGCGTCAAATGAGCCGGATTCCAGAACAAGACCCGGGATATCATTGCTGGTAGCTATCCACACACTAGATTCATCGTCCCAAGTAAAAGTTATAACATATTCCATAAAATACCTCCTTGTTAATATGTCTTATCTTATAATTTCTCCATTTGTTATATATACTATTTTCATTTATCCTTCCCAATACACAATTTCTTCAGCCTGCATGGTTTTTTTCACATCAATCAACCTCTGATTCGATGAACCGCGAAAACGCAGGCTGATATCTTTTAGTTCCTCTACAAATTCTCCGTCTACAATCACATCCAGATAAGATATAAACTCTTTTGTCAGCTCCCATTTGGAGCAAAAATTCTCTATGATATCTTTATCATAACGGTATCCTGTATAACACCAGATTGTTTTTTCCGGATATTTTTCTTTCACTTCCCGCAAAAGCGGCAAAAGTCCCTCCTGATTGACGTACTCCATCGGTTCCCCGCCAAGAAGGGTAAGTCCTGCGATATAGGAAGGCGCCAGCAAATCTATAATATGCCGGATATCCTCTTCCTCAAATGGTCTGCCATACTGAAAATCCCATGTCATTTCATT
>CAZKOR010000125.1:0-6249 GCA_964554405.1 uncultured Bacteroides sp.
CGGAAAGCGGCATTGTTTTTTGTCGAAGCTGTTAGAACCGAATGCACTTAAGAAACAACTCCACAGCTCCATTCACTATTAGATTATCTAAATGATAAATACAGTATATCATTTATTTATGTCCAAACTATGACATGTTTATAAAAGAATTCTAAATATGATAAAAAATTTATTGTAAGATACAACTATCGCAAGATGCAGCTATCGCAGGATAGCTTTTTCAAGAACATCTATCGCTCTTTCATTTTCCTCCTGGCAATATGCCAGAATTTCCTTTTCCCCTTTATTTGCTACAACGGTTGTGTCTGCTCCAAGCTGTACAAAACAAATATAATTTTCTATCGTTTCCATCCGGGATGCTGATGCCTTACCGTAATTTTGTGGATATTGTTTATTTTCCTCAATCAGACGGCTTCGGTATTCTTCCAACGCCTGTTCCACTGTACCGACATAATCCTCCTTGGCATGTACAATAATCATTGTGTCAATATTGGCTTGCAGACTCGGTTCTTCAGCCAGAAATTCTATATACATATCCTGCGTAATCCCCGTTTTTGCTTTCAGTTCCTCTTCCGATAAAGAAACTTCCGGCCAGTAATTCTCGCCCAACTCTTCTTTCACGCTTTCCCGAAGTTTGGACAGTGCCGGAAGCTTTCGCTCCGACACCATCGTCGGTATGTCTTCTTCTACAGTCTGAACACTGTTTTTTCGTCCGTTTTCTACCAATTCGTCCATTGGTGCATTTTCTCCGCAGCCTGTCAGCATACATAAAATTAACTGTACTGTAAATACTATAGTTATTATTTTTTTCATCATACTGATAACCACTCCTTTCTTTCTATTATCCATTGTAACCCTTTTCAGAATTTGGTATACTATACCAAGTCCAACAAATTATATTCGGAGTCGTTATGCTGTTTAATTCTTTTTTATTTATTTTTATATTCCTGCCGCTTACTTTGCTTGGCTGGTATGGATTAAATTATTGTAAACACTTTGAACTGGCTAAGGTTTTCTTAGCCGGTATGTCTTTATGGTTTTACGGCTACTTTAATTTTTATTATCTTGCGATTATCTTAGCCAGTATTGCCGTAAACTATCTGTTAAGTTTTCTGCTCTCCTTTGTGAATGCAAAATTTACCGCCGCAGATTCTGCAAAAATGAAATTATGCAACCGCATAGGTTTACTGATTGGAATCATCTTTAATCTGGGGCTGCTTTTTTATTTTAAATACTATGATTTTTTTGTTGAAAACTTAAATTATGCATTTCATGCGGATTTTACACTGAAACACATTCTTTTGCCGCTCGGTATCAGTTTTTTCACATTCCAGCAGCTCTCTTTTATCATAGACCGCTGTCTGGGAAGAGCGGAGCATTATTCCTTTATCAATTACGTTACGTTCGTCACTTTTTTTCCGCAGTTAATTGCAGGTCCGATTGTTTTATATAAAGAAATGATTCCCCAGTTTGAAGACACGAAAAACCGCAGCTTCAATGCGCAGAATTTTTCGCAGGGCATCGTCTTATTTGTTCTTGGTCTTGCCAAGAAAGTGCTTCTTGCCGATGTGTTTGCTTTAGCGGTCAATTATGGTTTTGCACAGACTTTCAGTCTGGACACACCCTCTACAATTCTTGTTATTTTATCCTATACGTTTGAAATTTATTTTGATTTCAGCGGGTATTCTGATATGGCGCTGGGGCTTGGCAGAATGTTCAATATTATGCTTCCCGTCAACTTCAATTCACCTTATCTGGCATGTTCCGTTAAAGAGTTATGGCAGAGATGGCATATTACGTTATCACGCTTTTTTATTACTTATGTTTATATTCCGCTTGGCGGCAGCAAAAAAGGAAAACTACGGACAATTCTCAATACCATTATTGTCTTTTTTTTAAGCGGGCTCTGGCACGGCGCCGCATGGACTTATATTGCATGGGGTACGATGCAGGGACTTCTTGTTGTCTGGGATAACCTTGGTATTGTCGGCATAAAAGGCAGAGAGGAAAAGCGCCCGGCAAAATTCCACATCCCCGCATGGCTAGGCTGGGTTTGCACTTTTACGTTCTTTAACCTTTCCCTCTTTTTCTTTCGAAGCCAGAGTATGGTGGGTGCACTGCAAATGTTCAAAAATTTAGGTGCGCTAAATTATACCGGGAAAATGTTTGATGTGGCATCTACCCTGTCGATTCCGGAGTTTTATATAATAGAAGAAGCTATCAGTATCCTTGCTCCCGGCATGGTCAGATATGTTTGTTTAGCGCTTTTACTTTTTTATCTTGGATTTTCATTCTTCCTGATTTCCAGAAAGAATGCTTTGCAGATTGCTACAGACGGAAAAATGTCGTCCAAAAAGTGCTGGATGGTTTCCATACTCTTTGTATGGTGCATTATTTCCCTTTCACAAGTCAGCACCTTTTTATATTTTAACTTTTAACATTTGAATTTTCATTTTTTATTTTAGAAAGAACGGTCTTTGATATGGAACAGAAATTTATTAAATCATTTTTCATAAGGACAATCAGCTTATTAGTTATTCTCATTGCGGTTGTGGTGATATTTGACCCTTTTTACCAGTATCATAAACCCCTGCGCGGATTAAAGAGTGTCCTGACGGATAAGGAATACCAATGTGTCGGCACACTTCGGACTTTTGATTATGACAGTCTGATTGTCGGCTCGTCTGTTTGCGAAAATTATAATAACCACTGGTTTGACGAGGGATTTGACTGCACTGCCATAAAAGCGATACGTTCTTATGGTGCAACGGCGGATTTATGTTATTTATTGGACATTGCTTATCAATATCAGGATTTAAAATATGTATTTTATAACATTGACCCGTCCTCCCTTTCCGCAGATACGAATACAACTTATAAATCCACAGGATGTCCGATGTATTTATACGATACTAACTATTTAAACGATTATTCCTATGTTTTAAATAAAGATGTAATTATGGAAAAAATACCCTATATGCTGGCTTTTTCCATGAAAGGTGATTATGACGAAGGAAACTCCTATAATTGGGCGCAGTGGAAATATTTCGGCGCCGATTTGGCTACAGCTATGTATAACAGACGTTCTTCCGTTAATACAATGTATGACGGAAAAAGTTATTATGAAAAAGAATTTGAGGGAAATATCGCGCTTTTGGAGAGTCAGGTCACTGCGCATCCGGAAACAACGTTTAAATTCTTTTTCCCTCCCTATTCCATGCTTTGGTGGGATAGCGCATACCGCAGCGGAGAGCGGGATTCTTATCTCTATAAAGAAGAACAGGCTATTGCGACCCTGTTGGAATACGACAACGTAGAAATTTACTATTATCAGAATGAAGAAGAAATCATTACCAATCTGGATAATTATATGGATATCATTCATTTTTCCAAAGATATCAATCAGCTTATCTGTGAAAAAATGATTGCGGGAGAAGGCAGATTAACAAAAGAAAATTATAAAGAACAAATTCAGGGTATGTATGACTTATCGGAGAAAATTGTAACAGAATATATTTTAGAATATTATCCTGAATAAAAATAATGAGAGAGAGGGTATTAAAATGAAACTGATTTCATGGAATGTAAACGGATTAAGAGCCTGTATGGGAAAAGGATTTTTGGATTTTTTTCAGGCGGAGGACGCCGACATTTTTTGTTTACAAGAGACAAAATTACAGGAAGGACAGATTCAGTTGGAACTGCCCGGATATCATCAATACTGGAACTATGCCGAGAAAAAAGGCTATTCCGGTACTGCTATTTTCACGAAAGAAGAACCTCTTAATGTTACATACGGCATCGGCATCGAAGAACACGACCATGAAGGCCGTGTTATTACATTGGAATTCCCGGCGTTTTATATGGTAACCGTATATACCCCAAATTCCCAGCGCGAACTAACCAGATTAGCATACCGTATGAAATGGGAAGAAGATTTTCTTGCCTATCTCAAAACATTGGAACAGACAAAACCTGTTATTTTCTGCGGCGACTTAAATGTAGCACATCAGGAAATTGATTTGAAAAATCCGAAAACCAACCGGAAAAACGCCGGATTTACAGATGAGGAACGCACTAAATTTACAACCATTACCCAATCGGGTTTTGTCGATACGTTCCGCTTTTTTTACCCCGATTTAGAAAACGCTTATTCCTGGTGGTCCTACCAGTTTCATGCGAGAGAAAAAAATGTTGGATGGCGCATCGACTATTTTGTTGTGTCCGAATCCCTGAAAGATTCTTTAAAGGATGCCCTTATCTATAAGGATATTATGGGTTCTGACCACTGCCCGGTCGGTTTACTAATAGAGCCTGCCAAATAACTTTTCAAATACGGACTTAGGCAACCTGCTGCCCTTTATACTTTCGGTATGCCGTAACCACACATAACAGGGAAACTGCAACGGAAATTACTACCAGCATCATCCAAAAATTGTAAATATCTTCAATAATAATGTGCAGTGCCATAAAAACGGGGGCAGCATATAAGAATCGGGTTATTCCGTGAAATCCGTTCAAAAACATTCCTACCAGAACAGGTGCACTGTAACAAACCGCAGATAAAACCACTGCATGGAAAACGCTTCTTTGATACGCTGATACACATATTGTAATAAAGCATAAAGAAATCATGCCGAAAAAACTAAGCACTGCTGCCATCAGAATATAATACCCCATCGGTATCACCGTCCCCGGCCACGGAAAAAGATGCCAAGTAACCATACCGTTATAGCAATGCAGACCGTCAAGACCATAGACAATACCGCATAATAACAAATCCAGAAAAAAGATACCAAGCCAGACACCGACTGCTGCCGTAACTGCTGCCAAAACTTTTGCGTGTATATCACTTTCTTTACCTTCTTTTGTTGTAAATAATAGCGCCAGCATTTTTGTCTGTCCCTCATTTGCAAAAACACCGGAAAGAGTGCATAAGATAAGAATACCTCCTGTCACCATTCCATATGACAGAACTTCTAGAAAAGCGCTCCAACCGTGATAATATTCCAATATCACTTCTTTGCCGGTATACTCCATAACTCTTCCGATATCCGTATCAACAACCGGATAAACTTCGGTCGCCACACGATAGTCATCCCATGTATTTATATAACCATTTGAGAAATAGGTATAAACAAAATCATTCAAGAAATTAGCGTTCCGAAAATAATTCCATCCCGGCTCTGTTTTAGATGGAAAACCGTATTTTTCTACAATTTGCTCCACTTTCTCGTCTGTGATAACCCCTTTAAATTCTTCCGTAATTTCTCTGTTTATCTGCACGGCGCGAAAGCCCTCATACCGTACTCCGTCAATCGTTGCCTCCTCGTCCATAACCTGAATCATAAACGCAAGAAGTACGATAGCAATAACACAGGCTGCTCCTATGATAAAGAATTTTTTATGAAAAATTTTGTATAGTTCCATTTTATATAATCTCATTCTATATACCCATCCCTTTCTCTCAACCTGCGATATTTGGGCCTTAGGCACAAATTCGCATGTGAAAAATTTATTTTTCACATTTGTACCTTCGGTACGCCTTTACTGCATAAAAAATAACCCCTGCTGCCGACACTCCTACTAACAATTTCCAGCTCCCATAACAATCCCAAAGAGCATTATACATGATTAAATAAATCGGCGAAGCATATATTAAACACGCAATTATATAGCGAATGATCCTGATTATCAAGCTGCCTATACCAAAAAATCTCATAAACAAAAAAATTAAAACAGGCGCCATCCAGATAAGTGCAGCGCTTACCACTGCATGAAAACAGCTCTGAAAACGTGCGGAAAGATATATTGTGACAGAGCATAACAGTAAAATGCCAAGCAGGGAACGAAGCAGGGTAATTATTATAAAAGTATCCACGGACAGCATGGACAGCATCGTAATCGGTCTGTATGTACTGATGTGAGGAGTCAGACCCACTGTGCCTGTTATACACTTTAGACCGTCAAACCCATAAACCATAGCGCATAGTAAAAAATCAAGAACCATGATTCCAAGCCACACTCCGGCTGCTACCGTATATGCCGCAGCAATTTTAGCATAAATATCTTTTGCTTTCCCCTCTTTTGTTGTAAATATAAGCGGCAGCATTTTTGTCTGTCCCTCGTTGGCAAAAACGATGGAAACACCGAACAAAATTAAAATACTCCCAATAATAAACCCAATCTCAGAAACCTCACAAAAAGTAAACCATCCGTTACAGTATCCCAAAACTATTTCTTTTCCGG
>CAZKOR010000125.1:6349-10870 GCA_964554405.1 uncultured Bacteroides sp.
TCTTCTACTTTTTGTGGAAAACCATATATTTCTATAATTTTCTCCACTTTTTCATCCGTAAGCACTCCTTTAAATTCTTCTGTAATCTGTCTGTTTACCTGCACTGCCTGATAACCTTGATATGTAATTCCGTCCACATAAGTCTTTTCTTCCGACACTTTCATCTGAAAAAAAAGAACAAGTATACCTACCGTGCATCCGGCTCCAATCATAAAAAGCTTTCTACAACAAAGCTTATATAACTCCATTTTATATAAACGCATTTTTATGTCCCTGCCCTTTCCTCAGCTTTGTATATCATAAAGATATATATCCTCCAGTGTCACTTCCAACGGCTCTGCCTCCGGAACGGGCTTTTCCTTTGATACGATACGAAGTTCTACTTTTTCTCCCTGGTTTTTCAAGTTACTTACAATATACCGTTCATTTAACTCCATTGCTTCTTTTTCCGGGACAAGGCATTTCCACACACAGTTTTTAACCTCTTCTGCTAATTCCTCCTCTGTTCCGCTTCTTATCATCTTCCCGTTTTTCATAATCATAATACTGTCGGCAATATATTCCACATCCGAAACGATGTGGGTCGATAAAATAATAATCCTGTTCTTTCCAAGAGAACTGATAATATTACGAAACCGCACTCTTTCTTTAGGGTCTAAGCCGGAGGTCGGCTCATCTAAAATCAAAATCTCCGGATTATTTAAAAGCGCCTGCGCAATACCAATCCTCCGAATCATTCCGCCGGAAAAAGTTTTCAGCTTTTTATCTTTTACTGCGGTCAAATCCACCATTTCCAACAACTCGTCAATCTTATTTTTGGCATACTCCTCCGGAATCGCTTTTAATGCCGCCATATAATGTAAAAAGCGGTATGCGCTGAAATCTTCATAATATCCAAAGTCCTGCGGCAGATATCCTAAGAGACTCCGAAAAGCCCCCCCCATCTCCTGTATTCTCATACCATCGCATAAAATGCTCCCCTGTGTAGGTTCCAGTATTCCACAAATCATTCTCATAAGCGTTGTTTTTCCCGCGCCGTTTTCTCCTAACAGACCATATATCCCATGTTGTAAACAAACGCTTAACTCCTTAACAGCAATTTTTTCTTTAAATGATTTTTGAACATTCACAAGCTCTAATTCGTGCATATCATATCCCCTCTCTCCATTCCTTTAAATAAAGTTTTTACTTGTATTCCCAGCAGCAAAATCCCAACGATAAAAGCAATACACCATATGGCAAGTGCAGTAATCCGGTATAATTCCGGTATCGACGCAATCAAAAGATAGAAAATCATGGAAAAAATGCCTGTCATAACAAGAAGATATGTGTTTTTCCGCCCTGCTTCTGTCAAAAGCACCCGCAGGCAGCAGCACTGCGTCATCACAAACGGCACTAACAGATAAAGCCCGGTCTGCAATAAATTCATTTTCCACCGTATTCCTACAAAGAAAATAGAAAGCAGCAAAAAAGTGAGGTTAATAATGCCGGATAATACCATATGAAGCGCTACTATCTGCTTAATATTGAAATAGCAGCTTTCGCTCAGTTCCGCAACACCCGAAGAAAAAATGCACCCGGTCTGTACAATGGACACAATTCCCATAACACCGGATAACATCATGGAAAACAGAATCATATCTTCTTTTGCCGCTCCCTGACAAGTCATGATAACACCTACTGTGGAAAGTATCATACAAAGCAGCGTATGAATTATAATGATAGATTTATCCATATAACGTATCTGCCCTCTTATAATCAACTTCCTGCTATTCAATATGCCGATTGGTTTTTCCGAAATTTCTTTTTGCAGGATGTCCATTGTTTCTGCTTTTCTCTTTTCATCAATCCTGACATCCGGTTTTTTTATTCTTTTATTTTTCACACTCTTCACTTTCTTCCTCCATTATTTTTCTTAACTTTTTCAGTCCCAGATGATAACGTGATTTCACAGTTGATAAATTTACGCCAAGCATTTTAGCAATTTCCATGAATTTAAATTCTTCATAAATTTTAAGGACGATCACTTCCCTTTGTTCGGCAGAAATCTTTAAAAGCGCCTGCTCTATTATCACTCCGTCTTCAATGCTTTTTATCTGCATATCATCTTTTCCCGCTTCCGCAGTTTCTTCAATCGGGGCGGTATCTTTTTTATGCCGGAAAAAATCATAGCATAAGTTGCGCGCAATAATCAGAAGATATCCTTTCAAATTCTTATATTGATAAGAATCAACATATCTTATAAATTTCAGGAATACCTCTTGCGTAATATCATAAGAATCCGTCTCGCATCCTGTCAGATAAAAGCAAAAACGATAAATCTCATCATAATACTTATCGATAATGATACTAAGCGCTTCTTTGTTTCCATTATGAACTTTCCGGATTAGTTCTTTGTCCGTCACTTGCTGCCTCTTTTCCTTTTGTAAAACGTCTTACATATAAATAACGTTTCTTTTGCTAAAAAAGTTTAAAAAAAATCGAGTGCCGACGCACTCGATTTTTACTTGAATATCATCATTTAAATACTCTGTTTTAAATCCTGGGCAAGCAGGAAAATATTTTCCAAAATGCTTCTTGTCTGCTCCATATCCTTGACAGTCGTTGCAAAGGCATCCAGACTCTCCGTAGAAGAAGCAGCCACCTCTTCACTGGTTGCAGAAAGCTGGGAAATATTATCGGAAATCGTACTGGTGGATACCAGAATGTTTGCTATAATCTCTTCCGTATTCTTAATATTTTCCACAAGTTCCGTAACTTCTTCGTCAACTCTTTCAAATTTTTCTCTTGTATTCTCGATCAACTCATTCTGTCTTGTAACAGAAGCCACTGAATTTCCGATACTTTCATTTGCCTGTTTTGTATCTTCATTTAATTCCGAAATAATACTTGTAATATTATTAGAAGCTTCTTTTGTCTGCTCTGATAACTGCCGGATTTCTTCCGCAACTACTGCAAATCCTTTACCGGCTTCTCCGGCACGTGCCGCTTCAATGGAAGCATTTAAGGCAAGCAGATTTGTCTGATTGGAAATACTTAAAATATCGCCGACAAAACTTTGTACTTCTTCTACTTTAGCCGTAAGTCTTTCAATTACCTGTACGGTAACATTACTTGCAGATTCCACATTTAATGCCTGTTCCTTCAATTCTCTTACTACCTTGGAACCTTCACCTACCATGGCATCCGTGCTCTGGGAAACTTCTAACATTCTCTTCGTTCCTGCTTCAGCCTTATCCATACTTTCCTGGATATCCGCACACATTGCGGCCTGATTTTGAATCGCCTCCGCCGTACTCTCTGTACTATCCACAATATTGCCCATAGCAAAATTACTGGTATCAATACTTTCCTTCAGATTCTTTAACATTTCCATAGCGCTCTCAAAATGTTGCGAAATATTTTCGGCAACAAGCGCCATCTTTTTATTGCTCTCTTCCTGTTTCACAGCCGCCTGTCTGATATCCTCCATATTCTCTTCATTAAAACGAAGCCGGAGCGATACGACACGAATAGAAGCAAATGCCGTAAGTACCATTATTATTACTGCAATTACCAAACTCTCCATGGCATTTTGTTCGCCATTCACAATACACTTAGCAAACCGGATTATGACTACCAATATAGTTACGGCATTTCCCCAGATAATGAGCCTGAGATTCAAATATGCGATTGCCGCAAACATAATAGGCAGCGCATACGGCCATGTATTTACCGTGGTACCTGCCAGACTGACTACTGCATAAACACAAGCGGCACATCCCATCATAACCGTTCCGCATATCTTTTTCGTTCTGTTTGTAAGATAAACTATGGTAATAATAACCATTGCAATTACGGAAGAAATAAGCTGCGCCAATGTACTCCCCGATGCGCCATTAGAAAGTGCCCATAACAGCATAGATATTCCAATATATCCGAGTATCACCATAACAATCGGATATATTGCCCCATTCACCCTTTTATATTGTTCTTCTGTCATTCTTTTTTCCCCCAATCTTCTCTTTGTATTTTACATCTGTAAAATTTTCAATCTGTTAATATTATAATCCTTAATGGCACATTTGTACAAACTATTTATTTCTTTTTTTCATTTTTTATATAAAATGTAAAACTTGCATTCTCCAAAATGTTTCCGGTTTCATCCGTAATTTTTACATCATATACCGCTAAGGTTTTTCCCTGCCTGACGGCATCCGCCTGACAATATATATATTCTATCCCTGCTGCCGGAAGTAAAAAGTTCATGCTGCCCGATACGGTTACAACCGGATTCCCATACGTACAGGCAGCGGCGCCCGCGATAATATCGGCAAAAGAATACAGGCTTCCGCCATGCAGTGCACCATACGGGTTTTTGATCCGTTCGGACACTTCCATTTTTCCTTTACAGTGT
Organism: uncultured Bacteroides sp.; assembly: GCA_964554405.1. Taxonomy (GTDB): domain Bacteria; phylum Bacillota; class Clostridia; order Lachnospirales; family Lachnospiraceae; genus UBA3282. The sequence continues at coordinate 10,746 of CAZKOR010000125.1, forward strand.
CCTAATGAAATTTCTTCAATCTTAATGCCTAATAATTGCACGTACTTGTTATTATCCAGCATGTCCATTACTTTTCTGCAAGTATCCTGTTCCATTCTGATAACCACGCCTTTCTCTTAATCTAT
>CAZKOR010000126.1:0-10791 GCA_964554405.1 uncultured Bacteroides sp.
GAAAACGGACTTGCCTTAATTCAGAAAATTCCGACGCCGATTACGCCGACTGCGATAGATAAGCAGAGCAGGCATATTACGCTTGCTTATCTCGAACAAAAAAGTACGGTAGACTATAGTGGCGTTGTACAGGGGATTCCTGTCTGTTTTGATGCAAAAGAATGCGCTGTCGATACCTTTTCTTTGCAAAACATCCATGAACATCAGGTTATATTTATGGAACAGTTTGAAAAACAAAAGGGTATTGCCTTTTTTCTCATTTATTACTCCCATAAAGATATTTTCTATTATCTGCCCTATGAAATGCTTCGTTTTTTCTGGGACAGGGCAAAAGAGGGCGGACGGAAGAGTTTCCGTTATGAGGAGTTAAATCCGGCATATATCCTGCCGAAAAAGCATGGTATTTTAGTACCGTATCTGGATATGCTTCAAAAAGATTTGGATGACAGAGAATAAAATGAATTGACAATCCCAGCCTTTTTAGGTATACTACATATGTTTATCACTCTAATGTGTTATCAAGTTATCACTTTAATCCGTTAAAGTGATTATACATAACCCATCGTATTCTACGATGACCGGAAAGGAGTAATCATTCTTCATGAGTAAAAAACTGGTACATACACCGGAGGGCGTAAGAGATATCTACGGTGATGAAAAAGAAAAGAAAATAGCGGTAGAGAGGCTTTTGCTGGAGAAAATCCATGCGTACGGCTATCGGGATATCCAGACGCCGACTTTTGAATTTTTTGATGTTTTTTCCAAAGAAGTCGGAACGACCCCCTCCAAGGAATTATATAAGTTTTTCGATAAAGAGGGCAACACACTGGTGCTTCGTCCTGATTTTACACCGTCTATCGCCAGATGTGCGGCAAAATATTTTATGGACGAAGAGTCTCCGATACGATTCTGCTATCAGGGCAATACCTTTACCAATAATTCCAATTTACAGGGAAAATTGAAGGAAGTCACGCAGATGGGGGCAGAACTGATAGGCGATACGTCTGTCTATGCCGATGCGGAAATGATAGCTATGACAATAGAGTCCCTCTATCATGCGGGTCTTACGGATTTTCAGGTCAGCATCGGAAATCTGGAGTATTTCAAAGGTATCTGTGCACAGGCAGGACTGGATGAAGAAACGGAACTGACACTTCGGGAACTGATTTCCGGTAAGAATTATTTTGGCGCGGAAGAACTGCTCTTAACGAAAAATGTAAAGGAAAAAGACCGGGAAGTTTTATTAAAAACAAGCGATTTATTTGGTTCTACAGATGCGCTTGCCGAAGCCAAAAAAGCAGTAAATAATGACCGTTCCCTTATGGCAGTGGAACGATTAGAGCGTGTCTATGGAGCGCTTTGCGATTATGGTGTGGAAAAATATGTTTCTTTTGACCTTACCATGTTAAGCAAGTATAATTATTATACCGGTATTATTTTTAAAGGGTATACATATGGAGTAGGAGATGCCATTGTGAAAGGCGGAAGATACGATACGCTTCTTAGCCGTTTCGGAAAAAATGCGCCGGCAATCGGTTATATGATATCCATTGACGATTTGCTGCTTGCCATGGAAAGACAGAATGTTATCATTTCCCATCCGGATGCGCCGATGCAGTTATATTATACGGAAGATGATTTCCGTGAACAGTTAAAAACGGCAAAAGTATTACGTGCAGAGGGAAAACATGTAGAATTATTACCGAAAAGAAAGGCATAAGACTATGAGCGAAGAAAGATATCTTACTTTTGCGCTTGCAAAAGGACGGCTTGCAAATAAAACAATGGAACTTTTAGAAAAAGTCGGAATTACCTGCGAAGAAATGAAAGACAAGGATTCCCGTAAGTTAATATTTGTCAATGAGGAGCGAAAATTAAAATTCTTTTTGTCGAAGGGACCGGATGTGCCGACTTACGTGGAATACGGCGCTGCGGATATCGGCGTTGTCGGAAAAGATACCATTATGGAAGAAAACAGGCATGTTTATGAAGTTTTGGATTTAGGATACGGAAAATGCCGGATGTGTGTCTGCGGACCGGAAAGTGCAAAGGAACTGCTGAAACATCATGAGATGATTCGTGTGGCAAGCAAATATCCGAATATTGCGAAAGATTATTTTTACAATAAAAAACATCAGACCGTAGATATTATTAAATTAAACGGCTCCGTGGAACTTGGACCGATTGTAAAACTGTCCGATGTGATTGTGGATATTGTAGAAACAGGCTCTACATTAAGAGAAAACGGTCTTGGCGTATTGGAGGAAATCTGCCCGTTATCGGCGCGTATGATTGTCAATCAGGTCAGTATGCAAATGCAGCCGGAGCGAATCAAAAAACTGATTACGGATTTAAAAATGCATCTATAGGAGGGCATCATCTTTATGAAAGAGTATAAGGGAATTATTATTGCATTAATTGCCGGAATCTGTGCCATTATCTGCGTCAGCATCATGTCCGGAAGACTGGTATCCTACAAGCAGTCGTCCGGAAGCGGAGGACTTACGGCAACGGGCTCTGCAAGCTGCGATTTTGAAGCGGATTTAATTGTCTGGAGAGGCAGTTTCACCGCATACGGCTCCACAACACAGACTGCTTACCAGCGTCTGAAAAAGGATGCAGAAGTGATTGAGGACTATCTTGTGGATAACGGCGTTACCGATGAGGAAATGGTATTCGGCTCCATCAGTATTTCCAAAAGATACCGCTATGAATATAATGATGACGGCTATGAAATCGGAAGATATGAGGACGGTTATGACTTATATCAGGAAATCAGCGTAACATCCACTGATGTGGATAAAGTAGACAATATTTCCAGAGATATTACACAGTTAATTGAGGCCAATGTAGAGTTCGATTCGGAAAGACCGGAATACTACTATACAAAACTGGATGAATTAAAATTACAGCTGATTGAGGAAGCAACACAGAACGCCAAAGACAGAATTGATATTATGGCTGCCGGGACAGGTGCACATGTAGATAAGTTACTGACTGCTAACTTAGGCGTTTTTCAGATTACCGCGCAAAATTCCAATTCCGATTACAGCTACGGCGGAACTTTTAATACCAGTTCCAGACAAAAGACGGCATCCATTACCGTAAAATTAAATTACAGCGTAAAATAAACAGATTTTGAAAGGAGTATTTCTATCTTATGATAAAAACGATAAAGCTGACTGCCGAAACAAAAAAGGACTTGTTAAACAGCCTTTTAAAGCGCAGTCCGAACAACTATACAGAGTATGAATCCGTTGTAGCGGATATTATTGCAAATGTCAGGGCAAACGGAGACAAAGCGGTTTTTGACTACACGAAAAAATTTGATAAATGGGATATTACCGCAGACAATATCAAAGTCACGGAAGAAGAAATCAATGAAGCTTTTACACAGGCGGAAAGCGCCTATATCGAAGTAATGAAACGTTCTGCAGCAAATATTACAGCGTTTCATAGAAAGCAGCTGCGTAACAGCTGGATTGATACAAAGCCTGACGGCTCTGTTTTAGGGCAGAGAATTCTGCCTATTGCCATCTCCGGCGTCTATGTTCCCGGCGGGAAAGCGGCATATCCTAGCAGCCTGCTTATGAATGTTATCCCTGCCAAAGTTGCGGGTGTAAAAAAGATTATTATGACAACTCCTGCGGGAGCGGACGGAAAAGTATATCCGGAAACGCTTGTTGCAGCTAAAATTGCAGGCGTTGATGAAATCTATAAAGTCGGCGGTGCACAGGCGATTGCCGCAATGGCTTTCGGCACGGAAAGTATTCCCAAAGTCGATAAAATCACAGGACCCGGCAATATTTTTGTGGCGCTTGCCAAGAAAGCCTGCTTCGGTTATGTCAGCATTGATTCCATTGCCGGACCAAGCGAAATCCTTGTTCTTGCAGATGAGAGCGCCAATCCGCGCTATGTTGCTGCCGATTTGCTTTCCCAGGCGGAGCATGATGAACTGGCAAGCGCGATTTTAATTACGACAAGCGCATCTCTTGCCAAAGAAGTAACGAAAGAAATTGACAACTTCGTAAAAGAATTGTCCAGAGCAGAGATTATCAAAGCTTCCCTTGATAAATACGGCTATATTTTACTTGCCGATTCCATGGATGAGGCTGTCTCGGCAGCCAATGCCATTGCATCGGAGCATCTTGAGATTTTAACGAAAAATCCGTATGAAATCATGACAAAGATTGAAAATGCCGGTGCAATTTTCCTTGGAGAATATTCTTCAGAACCGCTTGGCGATTATTATGCGGGACCAAACCATATCTTGCCCACAAACGGAACGGCAAGATTCTTTTCTCCGTTGTCTGTAGACGACTTTATGAAAAAGACAAGCATTATCTCATACTCAAGAGAGGCGCTTAAGAAAGCGCATAAAGACATTGAATTGTTTGCCGAAAAAGAAGGTTTAACGGCTCATGCCAATTCGATTAAGGTGCGTTTTAGTTAAAGTTGAAAGATAAATTTTTCAACTTAGAAAGGTAGGATAATTTCTATGGCTGGATATGCTGAAATAAACAGAAAAACAAAGGAAACGGACATTCAGATGTCACTGACATTAGACGGAAAGGGAAAAAGCGATATCAAAACCGGAATCGGATTTTTCGACCATATGTTGTCGGGGTTTGCTAAACATGGTTTTTTTGATTTGACTGTTTCAGTCAAAGGGGATTTGGATGTGGATGGACATCACACTGTTGAAGATACCGGCATTGTGTTAGGGCAGGCTGTCAAAAAAGCCATTGGCGATAAAACCGGCATGAAACGGTATGGCTTTTTCATTCTGCCAATGGATGACGCACTCTGTTTGTGTTCCGTTGATTTATGCGGAAGACCTTATCTTGGCTTTGAATGTGATTTTCGTACAGAGAAAGTCGGAGAACTGGAAACGGAACTGGTAAAGGAATTTTTCTATGCAGTTTCCTATAGCTGCGGCATGAATATTCATATTAAGATGCTTTCGGGAGAAAATACACATCATATGATTGAGGCGATGTTTAAGGCATTCGGAAAGGCACTCGATGAAGCAACAACGAAAGATGCCCGGATTGACGATGTTTTAAGCACAAAAGGAAGTCTCGCTTAATTTTGATTAAAAACTTACGATTAGAGAAACAGAGAGGAATTATCATGTACAAGAAATTTATCCCATGTATTTATTTATATAAAGGAAATGCGGTTAAAGGATTTGATGACAATACCATTATAGATACCAATCCGACAGCGCTTGCAAAGTTTTATGGTGATAACAATGCGGATGAACTGATTATCTATGATTTATCCGATGGAGATACGGAACACGAAGAAGCATTGGATATGATAAAAAGTATCTGTACGGAAACGGAAATTTCCATTATCGGTGCTGGGAATGTGCATCGTATGGAAGATATCAAAAAGCTGCTTTACGCAGGATGTAAAAAAGCGGTTTTAAATTATTCCAAACCTGAGAATATCGAGATTACGGAAGAAGTATCCAAAAAATTCGGCAAAGACAAAATTGTTGCCTGTATTTTTGACGTGAAAGAAATTACGGAAAATGAGGATATAATTGAAGAATATGTGGAAGAGCTGATTCTTGTAAAAGAGCGTTTCATTAAAGAAGCAGTTGCCGTTTCCAAGTTTCCGATGATTGTATCGGTACCCGAAGTCTCTTTGGATAAGATTTTGGAAATGCTTTCCAACAAAAACATATGCGGTATTTCAGGTTATGCCATTAATGCCAATGCCAAAGAACTCTCTGCCATCAAGCATTTATGCCAGACAAACGGCATTCCGGTCAATACATTTGAGTCAAAGATTCGATGGGAAGAGTTCAAATTAAACTCTGACGGGCATGTTCCCGTTGTCGTTCAGGACTATAAAACGGACGAGGTGCTGATGGTCGCTTATATGAATGAAGAGGCATATCAGGCAACGTTAAAAACCGGCAGAATGACTTACTACAGCCGCAGCCGCGATGAATTATGGGTCAAAGGCGAAACAAGCGGACATTATCAGTATGTAAAGTCGATGACGGCAGACTGCGATAAAGACACGATTCTTGCCAAAGTCTCCCAAATCGGCGCAGCATGTCATACCGGAGCGCATTCCTGCTTCTTTAATGAAATTATGAGCAGGGAATATACAGAGAGCAATCCGCTCAGAGTATTTGAACAGGTATTCGGCGTCATTTTGGACAGAAAAGTACATCCGAAAGAAGGTTCTTATACCAATTATCTTTTTGACAAAGGAATTGATAAGATTCTGAAGAAACTGGGAGAGGAAGCAACGGAAATTGTCATTGCGGCCAAAAATCCGAATGCCAATGAAATCAAGTACGAAATTGCCGACTTTTTGTATCATATGATGGTTCTGATGGCGGAAAAAGGCGTCACTTGGGAAGAAATCACGGAAGAATTGGCAAAGCGTTAAAGGATTACAACAGGATGTTCTTTTTTGCTCCGTTTTTTCATAAAATGCTGTAACAAGTACAAAATATTGGAAAAACAGGATGCCAAACAAAAATAATGAAACAATACCAATGGAAAGAAAGATGAAGTTAGCGCAGTACATCCGTGCCGAAAATATGGATAACCGCATGAAAATCAGGCAGCGTGAGAAAATTCTGTACGGTACGGAGAGCGCATTGCCGTTATGGGACAGGGGAGAATCCTTTCGCAGAGAGGAATACTCCTTGCCGGATGGGTATCCGGAAGATTCCCCGCCGAATTCGACCGGTACATTCAGGCTTCGTATGGCGATGGCAATTCTTTTATTTATTGGTTTTTTATTGTGTGATGCAGGGCAGTATAAAGTCTTCGGCTATTCCATGAATGATATTTATTCCATGATTTCTGAGGACGCTTTTCAGCTTTACAGCACAGACTTGCAGTCTCCCTGAAAGGAAATAAAAAACATGGCTAGAAAACTGGCATTGTCAGATGAAATACTGATGCAGGTGGAAAAACCCGCACGTTATATCGGAAATGAAGTCAATTCCGTTATGAAAAACAAAGAGGATATTGCTGTCCGTTTTTGCATGTGCTTTCCGGATGTATATGAAATCGGCATGTCTCATCTTGGGATTCAGGTTTTGTATGGGATGTTCAATTCCTGGGAGGACGTATGGTGTGAAAGAGTGTATTCCCCCTGGACGGATTTAGACCATATCCTGCGCGACAAACAGATTCCGTTATTTGCCTTAGAATCGCAGGAACCCGTCAAAAATGTGGATTTTCTCGGTATTACACTGCAATATGAAATGTGCTATACCAATATTTTACAGATACTTGAGCTGTCACAGATTCCATTATCGTCAAAGGACAGAAGCGATGTGGACCCGATTGTCATAGGCGGCGGTCCATGCAGTTATAATCCGGAACCGATTGCGGAGTTTTTTGACTTATTTTATATCGGAGAGGGCGAAACGCAGTACCGCAGGCTTTTAGATGTTTATAAAGAAAATAAAAGCACAGGCGGCAGCCGTCAGCAGTTTTTAGAGAAAGCATCTCAGATTCCGGGTATTTATGTACCTGCCTTTTATGAAGAAGTCTATCATACGGACGGCACGATAAAAAGCCGTAGAAAAGTATATGACAAAGCTCCCGATACCATTGTAAAAGAGATTGTCACAGATATGTCTGATGCCTATTATCCGTTAAAACCTGTCGTTCCCTTTATTCAGGTAACACAGGACAGAGTGGTTTTGGAAATCCAGCGCGGCTGTATCAGAGGCTGCCGGTTTTGTCAGGCAGGGCAAATATACCGCCCATTAAGAGAACGCGATGTGAATATCTTAAAACAATACGCTTCTGAAATGTTAAAAAATACGGGCTATGAAGAAATTTCTTTAAGTTCTTTAAGCTCCAGTGATTATTCCGGCTTAAATGAATTATTAGATTACTTAATACAGGAATGCAGCGAAAAACATATCAACATATCACTCCCATCTTTACGAATTGACGCTTTTTCATTGGATGTAATGAGCAAAGTACAGGACGTAAAAAAGAGCAGTCTTACATTTGCACCCGAAGCGGGCAGCCAGAGGCTCAGAAATGTCATAAATAAGGGGTTGACCGAGGAAGTCATTTTAAACGGCGCCGCACTAGCTTTTGAAGGCGGATGGACAAGGGTAAAATTGTACTTTATGCTCGGTCTTCCGACAGAGACAGATGAGGATATTCTGGGTATCGGAGAACTGTCAAATAAAATCGCCGCCGTTTTCTACGAAACAGTGCCAAAAGATAAACGGATAAACGGCAGGGTTCAAATTGTCACAAGTACGTCTTTCTTTATTCCTAAGCCATTTACGCCGTTTCAGTGGGCAAAAATGTGTACAAAAGACGAATTTATTGAAAAAGCGTACAAAACCAAAAAAGGAATTATGTCGCAGCTCAATCAGAAGAGCATTAAGTACAATTGGCACGAAGCAGACGTCAGTTTATTGGAAGGAATTCTTGCAAGAGGTGACAGAAAACTTGCAAATGTCATTTTAGAAGCATACAAAAACGGTTGTATGTTTGATTCCTGGAGCGAATGTTTCCACTATGATATTTGGATGTCCGCGTTTGAAAAATGCGATATTGACCCCGGTTTTTATACGGTTCGTGAGAGAAAAGATGACGAAATTTTCCCATGGGACTTTATAGACTGCGGCGTGACAAAAGAATTTTTACTGCGCGAATGGAAAAAGGCGCTGAAAGAAGAAATTTCCCCTAATTGTCAGAGCCAGTGTCAGGGATGCGGTGCAAAACGTTTTGGCACCGGTATCTGTTTTATTAGATGTGGCAGCCATTGCTGACACTTCTATTAGGAAGAGCGTGAGGATTCATATGAAAATTCGGATTAAATTTGCAAAATACGGCAGTATGAAATTTATCGGGCACCTGGATGTGATGCGTTTTTTTCAAAAGGCAATCCGCAGGGCGGATATTGACATCAAATATTCGGCGGGATTCAGCCCGCATCAGATTATGTCGTTTGCCTCGCCGCTTGGCGTCGGTATCGAGAGTACGGGAGAATATCTGGATATTGAGGTGAATTCCATAACATCCCCCCTTGAGATGAATGATGCTTTAAACAAAGTTATGGTAGACGGCATGGAAATTCTGGCAGTCACTGTTTTACCGGACGATTCCAAAAATGCAATGGCAAGCGTAGCTGCTGCAGAATACCGGATTGCCTGTCGTTTGGATAATGCTGTAGAAAGTTCTTTAAAAAACATTACAATAGATGATTTGAAGAAGAAATTATCCGATTTTTATCAAAGCGAGCATATTTTTGTAACAAAAACCACGAAAAAAAGTGTGATAGAACTAGATTTAAAGCCGGGAATTTATTCCTTAGGTGTTCTTTTGCCGCAGGATGCTGCTGTGTTGTCCGCAGTTCACGCTGAATACCTTGATGCTTCCTTTGTAATAACGATGCTTGTAAATGCCAGCAGCAGCGGCAATATTAAACCATCTATGGTATTAGATGCTTTTTGTGCTTATGCACAAATATCTTTGCCGCCTTCTTCTTATCAGATAACAAGAGTAGACACTTATACAAATCTTGCAAAAGAGGACGAGAAACCGAGATTTGTGCCATTACATTGGAAAGAAACGGACATTAATCTGCTTTAGAGAAAGGGCATAGATTATTATGCAAAATCATAAAGGGGAAGGTAAAATATTAATTTTAGAATTATATGATAAACTCTTTTCCATTCTGTTAGACAAAAATCAGGTATTGTCCATTCATGCACAGGAAAAGCTTTCCGGGGAAAAACCGCCCCGTATCGGAAATCTCTATGTCGCTAAAGTGCAGAACATAGCTGTCAATATCGGCGCTGCATTTGTAGAAATCGCAAAGGGAGTTCTGACATTTCTTCCCCTTTCGGAAGCAGAATATGCCATAATCACAAACCGGAAAGCGGATGGTACGCTGAAAGCAGGAGATGAACTGTTAGTTCAGCTTGTAAAAGAGCCTGTCAAGACAAAACTTGCAGGAATATCGGCAAAATTATCCTTATCCGGCGTTTACACTGTCATAGAATTACCACGGCATCAGGCGGGCAGCATTCGTATTTCTTCCAAATTAGGGACAAAATATCAACATCTCTATCAGAATCTGGAACCGTTGCAGGAAATAGCGAAAAAGTTTCACATTATCATACGAACAAACGCAGCCAATGCCGCAGATGTATCGGATGTTGTAAAAGAGGCACAAGCGCTTGCCGGGGAGTTAGCCCATATTCTGGAAATAGGGGATAAAAGAGTGGTATTTAGCTGCCTGCATCAGAGCGAACCGGAATATCTTACCTTTATCAAGAATTGTTACCGCACGGAATATGATGAGATTGTGACGGATAAAAAGGAAATTTTTGATGAACTCCAAAACCTTGATGACTTTAAAGAGATTCCGCTTCGTTTGTATGAAGATGACAGACTGCCTTTATATAAGCTATATTCTATTGAGACAAGAATACAGGAGCTGACCGGGAAAAAAGTTTTCCTGAAATCAGGCGCCTATTTAATCATTGAACAGACAGAGGCTTTAATTGCTATTGATGTGAACACCGGGAAATATGAATCCCGTAAAAATCCGGAGGAAACATACTTTAAAATCAATCTGGAAGCAGCAGAAGCGATTGCCGTTTCCCTGCGGGCAAGAAACCTCTCCGGCATGATTATAGTGGATTTTATCAATATGAAAAAGAAGGAACATACCGAACAGTTGACCGCCTATATGAAAAGCCTGTTAAAAAAAGATTCCGTCCCTGCCTATGTGGTGGATATTACGGGATTAGGGCTTATGGAGATTACAAGA
>CAZKOR010000127.1:0-10772 GCA_964554405.1 uncultured Bacteroides sp.
AAAAAGGAGAATCGTGCTAAGCGGATTCCCCTCTGTCATCTTATGTGTTTTTGTTCCGGTTTTATTTGCTGTCATTTACCGTCCTCTTAGTCTTAATTTTTAAAACTGTGTATCGGTGCGGGAATTCTGCCGCCCCGATTTACAAATGCGTCACAGGAAAAAGCATTAACGGGCATAATCGGCGCATAACCGAGCAGTCCGCCGAATTCTACGGTTTCTCCAACATCTTTGCCGATAACGGGAATCAGACGAACCGCTGTCGTCTTTTGATTCACCATGCCGATTGCCATCTCGTCCGCTATAATACCGGAAATTGTTGTATCTTTTGTATCACCCGGTATTGCAATCATATCCAGGCCGACCGAACATACACAGGTCATTGCCTCTAATTTCTCTAACGTCAACGCACCGGCGCTGACAGCATCTATCATTCCCTGGTCTTCACTGACCGGAATAAACGCCCCGCTTAATCCCCCTACGTAGGAAGACGCCATGACACCGCCCTTTTTGACCTGGTCATTTAACAGTGCAAGTGCAGCCGTCGTTCCGGGCGCACCGGCGTACTCTAAACCTATTTCACACAAAATATCGGCAACACTGTCTCCAATTGCAGGCGTCGGCGCTAAAGATAAATCCACAATACCAAACGGAACCTCTAATCTTTTAGATGCTTCTTTTGCCACTAACTGTCCGACACGCGTTACTTTAAATGCCGTCTTTTTAATCGTTTCGCAAAGTGTCTCAAAGTTCTCCCCTCTTACCGATGCGAGGGCTGTTTTTACAACGCCGGGACCGCTGACGCCCACATTAATAATTTTATCCGCTTCTGTCACGCCATGAAACGCGCCTGCCATAAACGGATTATCATCCGGTGCATTGCAAAAAACTACTAATTTGGCGCATCCAAGGGAATCCTGCTCTTTCGTTTTCTCTGCCGTCTGCTTAATAATCTCTCCCATCAGCTTAACGGCATCCATATCAATTCCTGTCTTTGTGGATGCAACATTGACAGAACTGCAAACCCGCTCCGTATCGGCAAGCGCCTGCGGAATGGAACGGATTAACAACTCATCCGCTCTTGTCATTCCCTTTGATACCAGAGCAGAATACCCGCCGATAAAGTTTACTCCCACTTCGTGTGCAACTTTATCCAGGGTATGTGCTATAGAAACAAAGTCCTCTTTCGTCCGGCAGGCTGCCCCGCCGATTAATGCAATCGGAGTAACGGCAATACGCTTGTTGACAATCGGAATCCCATATTCACTTGAAATTTGTTCGCCCGTTGCAACTAAATCTTTCGCCGCTTCATATATTTTTTGATAGATTTTTTCATTCAATCTTTTTAAGTCCGAATCTATACACTCAAGCAAACTGATACCGAGCGTAATCGTCCGCACATCCAGATTCTCTTTCTCAATCATTTCATTTGTTTCTGCTACTTCAAATATATTAATCATACGAATACTATGCCTTTCCTTTCAGCCTGCCTTTTAAATTCTATGCATCTGGTTGAAGATTTCCTCTTTTTGGCATTTAATTATAACACCGATACTTTCTCCCAGTTCTGCCAGTTCATTCGCTACATCGCCAAATTCTTTTTCTATTTGATTCATATCCACGATCATCATCATATTAAAATAGTCCTGAACAATAGTCTGTGAAATATCCAGAATATTAATCTGATTATCTGCAAGATATGTACAGACTTTTGCAATAATTCCTACCGTGTCTTTTCCAACAACTGTAATAATTGTCTTTTTCATCTTTATCACCCTCCACTTTCTTAGTCTGCGATGTTTGTGCTTTGCAACAAACTCGCGGTTGAAAGAATACAATTCTTTCAACCTTATATTTCAATCATCTGCGACACTTCGCTCCGTTTGGCGATATAAATAGGAAAATCATCCGCCTGATAGGGCGTATCGGACATCATAATTTCTACTTTCACAGTCTCGTAAGCAAGTTCCGGCAGGTTATTATCTTTACTCAAGTGCCCTAACATAACCGCCTGCATATTGTCATTAAGCAGCCTGCTTAACAACTTACCCGATGCTTCGTTCGATAAATGTCCTTTATCGCTTAAAATACGCTGTTTTAAATAATACGGATAGGGCCCCGTCTGGAGCATACGAACATCATGATTCGCCTCCAGATACAGCACGTTCAAATCCTGTAAACACGCTACCGTATAATCATTATAACATCCTAAATCCGTAATAATTCCTATTTTCTTTTTATCATGGCTGATTCTGTATGCCACCGGTTCTGCCGCATCATGAGAAGTCTGTATCGGATATAGCGTCATATCCTTTACCATACATTTTTCATCCGCATGAATACTATGGAAAAGAGATTCCTCTATTTTCCCTAAAGAGGAGGTCTGTCTGATTGCCTGTATCGTACCAGGCGTTGCATAAATCGGAATCCCATATTTTCTTGCCAAAACCCCAAGACCGCTTATGTGGTCCGCATGCTCATGAGTAATAAAAATGGCATCTATCTGTGTTAGTTGTAATCCCAGCGCCGCTGCTCCCTCTTCTATCCTTTTCCCGCTGATGCCCGCATCAATCAAAAGATGTGTTGCATCAGAGCCCACATAGATACAGTTTCCGCTGCTTCCGCTGGCTATACTGCATAGTCTCATAAGTATTTCAATCTTTCCAATATATTTTTATCACATCGCCGCTGTGAATCGGCTCCATGTACTGCGCGTTCCTGCCGTTTAATTCCGTAACAATACCGCTTCCCTGCGGTTTGGACAAGTCAAAATCGATATAGTCGAATACATCAACAAAAATATAAGCTGGCTTTCCCTCAAGCCGGATTGCTTGTTGATTAACTATGACCTGTATGGACATCGGAATACCGCTTGCAGAAGCTGTTTGTTCCGCTCCCGCAGGATTTGCTCCCGTCTCCCCTGTTGCCGCAGTATCATTTGATTCTGCTGTAGATGCCGATTCTCCTGTCGTATTCGTCTCTTTCTGATTTGACGTTTCCGCTGCTTCCGCTTCTTTTGCCTGATTTGGAGTTTCCGCAGTCTCTGCCCCCGTTTCGGCATTCGCCGTACTCTCCGTCTGCTGTGCCTCGTCCGCCATAGCTGCTCCGCCAGTCAACGCGTCCACTGCATTCACTTCAAACGGGTTAACCTCTTTACGCGGTTCACTTTTTACATAAGAGCCGTCGTCCTCCGGCAGATTTGCATAAGTATCCGCCGCACCGCTGCCATAGATATCCCTGTCGGATAACTGCAGCTCTTCCATCGTCCAGATAACGGAAAAGTTCTCGTATACTTTTGTATCCATATCCGAAAGTTTATTATTCACGTAAATATTCAAATCCTGATTGATGACAACATCCATAAACTCCGCTATCTGTCTGACAGTATAGTAGTCCAAAAATTCAATTTCATCATTTTCCTGAATGGTGTAATAGCCTGACTGCAGCTGCCCGTTTACCATAGCATATTTAGGCAGTTCAATTTTTGTCTCATTGACTTCAACCCTCATAATAGCGCCATATTCCGGAAGTTGATTGATGTCAATCGACGCCGGTTCGCCTGCTGTGGATTCCGTAACGGTAATCTGGTCATTCGCACGAATTTGTGTATAAATATCGGCTTCGCTTCCATTCACCAGAATCACGGCAGCTTCTCCAAGCGCACCTCTCGCAATACGCGGCTTGCCTCCCACAAAATAATTAAGTGCCCTGCCTCGTCTCGGAAAGAGTCCGTCATTGGGAAATTCCGCCTGCATTGCGGCATCTACCACTGCCAGTTTATTATTATCATAAAGTTTGATTCTCTGCTCATTAAAATAGACAAAAATGAAATTATTGCTCTGCTCATAAAAGCCTAAACAAATACCAATCGGCGTTACCATCAGGGAGTCTTTTCTGGCATCCTCTTCATAAAATGATATCTGCTGCATTACTTCCTCACCGCGCACTGCAACTCTTTCCATCGGAATATCCAGTTCTGCGGCAAGACTTTCCGTATATCCTTCCAATGTACCGCCGCCGCCGACTACAAATACGGCACCGACTGCTTTAGAGCCGTTTAATTCTCTGATTTTATCGGCAACCTGCTTTGTCATATCTTTGATAACAGGCGCTGTCACTTCCCTGATTTTTTCTCTGGAAATGGTCTGTGTCAGACCTAAAATATCTTTATATTCAATAGAATCCTTTTCTCCCGATTCCCGCTTAATTTTCTCTGCTGTCTTAAAATCTACAAGACAATGCTTCGCAATCACTTCCGTCAAGGCGTCTCCCGCAATCGGAATCATACCGTATGCTACGATGCTGCCGTCATCCGTAATGGAAATATCGGATGTGCCCGCACCGACATCAACCAGCGCAATATTTAACATACGATAAGTTTCCGGTATGGCTAACTGAATTGCCGCAATAGGCTCCAATGTCAAATTTGCCACTTTTAAATCCGCAAGACCAACCGCCTTATAAAGACCATCTACGACATCATCCGGCAAAAAGGTAGCGATAATATCCACGCCAATTGATTTTGCCTTATGTCCCTCGAGTGTACCGATTGCATAATGATTCAAATAATAGCGAACAACGGAATAACCGACACAATAGAATTTTAAATCCGTCTCATCCGTTTTCAAAAATTCCTCATAAGCTTTTTCAACTCCAAGAGAATCCAACGCATAAATATCTTCCCCGCTTATTTCCTTATCAGACGAAAATTCACATTCCGCATGCGTTGTCATAGTACGCAGTACACGTCCTGCCGCTGCAATACAGACATCTGTAAGCTTTCCTCCGATTTTTTCTTCCAGACGGATTTTCACTTCATGAATGGTAGCGCCGACTTTATGAATATCATGAATCTGTCCGTCCAACATTGCCCGTGTATCATGCTCTTTGATACACTGCGCCACTACATGAAAATGCTCTCCGGTTTTATAACCTACCGTTCCTACAATACTTCTTGTTCCGATATCCAGACCAAACACTAATTGACCCGGAAATTTCATCATCTCTGACACAGGTATTCCTCCAATTTCTTATCAATCTGTTTATATGCCTGTGTAAGGTCTTCATTATTTTCAATGACAACCTTACAGTGCTTCCTAAATTCTTCCTCAGGCAACTGTCCTTGTATAATTCGCTCTATTTTCTCATCGGAATAGGCGCGGGATTTTTTTAACCTCTCTCTTCGGATATCCGTCTGCGTATGGATATACCAAAGCTCATCTAAAATCTCCTCATACCCGTCTTCTATTAACAGCGCCGCTTCTACAAACAAAAAATCAAGTTTTCCCTCTTTCCTTTTCTCAGCAATCTCCTGTAGAATATATTCCTTGACTTTTGGATGTATAATGCGATTCACCTGATTTAAAACAGCCTTATCCCGGAAAATTTTCTCTGCCATGCGGGATTTATGAATACTCCCGTCCGTATCTAAAATTTCCTCACCGAGAAGCTCTACCAGTTCATCATAGCCTTTTTCGCCCGGCATTTCCACCTGATGCGCCGCTTCATCCGCCAAAATAATGTGGCAGTTATAATACTTCCTGATATACGACAGTAATTCTGTTTTTCCCGTTCCTACACCGCCGGTAATTCCTATTGTTCTCATCATTTTGCCTCATACCAGGTCATTCCCGTATGCAAATCTATTTCCAATGCCACTGATAATTTTGCCGCGTTTTGCATCTCTTCCGATAAAATCCGGCGTACCGTTTCCTCCTCCGGCGCATACGTTTCTATCAGAAGCTCGTCATGCACTTGTAAAATCAAACGAGAGTGCAGTCCCTCATTCTTCATTCTCGCCCATACATGAATCATCGCAATTTTTATAATATCCGCAGCACTGCCCTGTATCGGAGAATTCATGGCAACACGCTCTCCGAAAGACCGCTGCATGAAATTACCTGAAGACAGTTCCGGAACCGGTCTTTTCCTGCCGAACATCGTTGTAACATAACCGCATTCCTTAGCGTCTGCAACAAGCTTATCCAAAAAGCTCTTAATGCCCGGATACGTTGCAAAATACTGTTCTATATATTCTGCCGCTTCCTTTTTGGAAATACTCAAATCCTGGCTCAATCCAAAAGAACTGATGCCATATACAATCCCGAAATTAACCGCTTTGGCGTTTCTTCTCTGTAAATCCGTCACTTCCTCAAACGGTGTGTGGAACACTTTAGATGCTGTAATTCTATGGATATCCTGCTCCATCTGGTAGGCTTCTATCAACTGTTTATCATCCGACATATGAGCCAGTATCCTAAGTTCAATCTGTGAATAATCGGCATCCATAAACAGATACCCATCCGCCGGAACAAACACTTTCCTGATTTTTCTGCCAAGTTCCATCCGTATCGGAATATTCTGCAGATTCGGCTCTGTAGAACTGATTCTTCCTGTTGCGGTAATCGTCTGATTGAATGTCGAGTGAATCCGGTTTCCCTCATCAATATAAGCGGCAAGTCCCTCTGCATAAGTTGATTTTAATTTCGCCAATCCACGATATTCCAGAATATCTGAAACAACTGGATGCTCCATTGCTAACTTCTCCAAAATATCCGCTGCTGTAGAATATCCGGTCTTTGTCTTTTTTCCTCCGGGAATACCCATTTTCTCAAAAAGAACTTCCCCTAACTGCTTGGGAGAATTGATATTAAACTGCATCCCCGCCTGCTCATAAATGGCAAGTTCCAGCTCCGCAATCCGACCTGTCAAAGCTTCCCCATATGCCTTCAGTTCATCCGGACGAACCATAATACCGGACTTCTCCATTTCATACAATACCCTTGTCAAAGGCATCTCAATGTCATACAACAGAGAAAGCATCCCCTCTTCTTCAAGTTTCGTCCGCAAAACTCCCGCCGCCATCAGACAGACATATGCCTGAAAGCAGGCAAAATCCTGAAATTCCTGCGGCTTTGTCTCCATTGTTCGGATATAGTCATCTTTCCCGCATACCTGCTTCACATCGGGAATCATCAGACCCAGATGCTCTCCTGCAATGGTTTCCGTATCATAATCGTTTTTTAACGGATTTAGCAGATACGCTGCAAGAAGAATATCAAAATATTTTCTCTCCCGGTACACTGCAAGAACATCCGTCCCGGGTACCGCCTCATCTGCACTTGGCATCATCGGCTCTGTCATATCGTAAAGACGTTTACTGTCAAAAACGCTTAGTTTACATAATTCTTTATCTTTTAACTGCGCGAGTTTACCTGCCAAATATGATTTAGTTATCAGTCCCTGACAGGGAATGAAGTAAACTTCCTTTTCCGAAAGTGCAATGGCTATGCCTGCGCATGTATCATCGTCTTTTCCATCCTGCAAAATGGCAAGTCCGATTTCAAAAGCGCTCGCTGCTTTTGTAAATACCGCTTCCACTTTCGCAAGTTCTGTTAATGTTTGAAAATACTCCGTCTGGGAATTGGTAACAATCGCATCTTTTTCAAAACGGGATAACAGATTTTTAAATTCCAGTTGTTTACATAATATATATGCTTCTTCCGTATAAAAGTTCCCTGTTCTTGCTTTTTCTTTAGAAGAATCCTCAAAGGAAAAATCAATGTCACCGTTTACATTGATAGTCGCCAGTACCTTACTTAAATCCGCAAGTTCTTTGTTGTTCATCAAAGATTCTTTAATGGCTTTTTTTGTAATATTATCCAGATTTTCATAAATATTTTCCAAGGAACCGAACTGTACCATCAGTTCCGTTGCTGTTTTTTCGCCCACCTTGGGAACGCCCGGAATATTATCCGCCGTATCGCCCATCAAAGCCTTTAAATCAATAAATTGCAGAGGAGTTACCTGATACTTTTCTTTTACGTCTGTAGCATAATAGTCCTCTATTTCCGTTTTCCCGCCTTTTGTCTTGGGAATACGGATTTTGATATGGTCTGAGGCAATCTGTAAAAGGTCTCTGTCACCAGACACCAGCGCAACCTCTATTCCGGCGTTTTCCGCCCGCTTTGCCAGAGTGCCCATGATATCATCGGCCTCTAACCCTGCTTTTTCCATAATGCAGATTCCCATTGCCTTCAGCATTTCTTTCATCAACGGAACCTGTTCGCGCAGTTCCTCCGGCATCGGCTTTCTCGTTCCTTTATACTCTTTATAGATTTCATGCCGGAATGTCGGCGCATGCACGTCAAAAGCCACAATTAGAAAATCAGGTTTTTCTTCCTCCAAAATCTTAAACATAATATTTAAAAATCCATAGACGGCATTCGTATGAACGCCTTTACTATTGCTCAAATCAGGCAATCCGTAAAAGGCTCTGTTCAAAATACTATGTCCGTCTATTAAAACCAGTTTCTGACTCATCAACTTCATCCTTTCCATGCTGCCTTATGATAAACGAAACGCTATGATAAATGCAATTAAGATTGCAACTCCGACCGCAACTTCCAAACACAACAATGTATATTGCAGAGCGTGGCGCACTTTCACCTGATGCCTTGCATCCTCCAATCTCATGAGTAAAGCATGCTGCAAATTAAAATTATTACCTGCTTCCAGACGCTCTAATCCCTCCGAAACCAGAAACTGTATGGAGAGTTCCTCATTACATTCCGGACAGCTTTCTATATGCTCAATAAACTCTTCCATTGCCTTACTGTCTAATTCATCCTGTAAAAACGCCGGAATCAATTTTTCTTCTTCTTTGCAGTCCATATTGCTATAGCCATGCCCCTTTTCAGAAAATCTGCGATGTTTGGACAGCTCTGAAAGAGCTTTAGCACCAATACTCGCAAAACGAACAAGTTCGTTTGTGAAAAATTTATTTTTCACCCTATTATATACCATAACAATATCCTTTGCAAAGTCCCGGTAAAAGAAAAAATGGCATTTCCCGAAGAAAATGCCACTTTGTTACTCTCTCTAAAGTTTTATTGTGCCGGCTGCGGTTGTGCTTCTGCCGGTGTCTCCACAGGTACAGGAGTAATAACACCCTGTGCATCCGCCTGATACAATACATCGTTTAAATTGAGCTGCGGATTATTTACTATCAACGCGCCTGTCTCATCGTAATAGTACTGTTTTCCGTCCGCTTTAGTTACAATGCCTGTCTGCATCACGCCGGTTTCAGCAAAATAGTATTTTTTACCCTCTATTTCCACATCTCCGACAAGCATATGTCCGTCTTTAGTAGAGAAATAGTATTTGCCGCTTGCATCTGAAAACCAGCCGTGCTGCATCGCACCAGTATCAGGTGCATAGTAGAATCTGCCGTTTTCAAAATCTGCCCAGCCTGTCAGTCTGACGCCATTGCCGTCAAAATTATATTCTTGTCCGTCAATTGCCGCCCTGCCTCTTGTCACATCACCGTTAGCAGCAAGATAATATGTACCGCTTGTATCCGAAAACCATCCATGCTGCATCACGCCGGTATCGGGTGCATAATAAAATTTACCGTTTTCTAAATTTACCCAGCCTGTCAGTCTGACACCATTGCCGTCAAAATAATAATTCTGTCCGTCCAGTGCAACCTGTCCTCTTGCCACATCGCCGCTCTCTGTTAAATAATAAGTGCCGCTTGTGTCCGAAAACCATCCATGCTGCATAATGCCGGTATCAGGCGCATAATAAAATTTACCGTTTTCCAGATTTACCCAGCCTGTCAGTCTGACACCATTGCCGTCAAAATAATAATTCTGTTCCTCAACCGCAACCTGTCCTCTTGACACACTGCCGTCAGCCGTCAGATAATATGTACCGCTCTCATCCGAAAACCAACAGTTTCTTTGCAGATAACCATTACCATCCAGATAATATCTGGTATCATTATAATTCACCCAGCCGCGCTGCATCTTATAGCCTGCAAAAAACATCGTCTGTCCGTTTCTATCAAGAAAACCGTCAGAAATAATCAACGAGGAAAAATCCTTAAACTGATAATTTATATCTACTCTCGTACTCACACCTGCTACACTGCCATGAGAGGAACTCTGCCAGAATGCTGCACCGTTATATTCCAGATTATCGGCATACTGAGCCACCCATTTATCATAGCCGACATTGCCGATTCTTTGGTTAAACCAGTTCTTGCTGGAATATACCATCGGATAATAACCGGCTGCCGATATTTTGGAACAGAACGCATCTATAATCGCCTGTATCTGTCCTTGAGACAGTCCCTTATGACAGGAATCCTCGATGTCAAATACAACCGGAAAAGTAACTGTGTAATTTTCCAGCCATCCGATTACCATATCGGCCTCTTTCTGTGCCTGCTCCACTGTTGATGCATAGGAATAAAGATAGACGCCGACTTTCAGTCCCGCTCCCTGTGCACCGCGTATATTCGCATCAAAATATGGATCTATACCTGAATATGAACTTCCTACCTTGATAAACGCAAAAGAAATGCCTGAAGAAGCGACGCTGCTCCAATTCACCGCACCATTGTGCTTGGAAACATCTATGCCCTTAGCTATTGCATTACCCGCATTTGCCGCCTGCGCGCTGGTAACCGGTATCAGACTCATAACGCCGGCAAGCACCAATGCTGCCGCTTTCTTACTGAAATTCCTGAATTTTCTCATCTGTTCTCTCCTATGTTCTCTTTGCTTGTGTGATAGTATTTATCCTAAAATATTACAAAATTATTTCATATCTTTACAAAGATAACATATTTTTTACATTTTGTATATATTTTTTATGTAAAAATTTTGCTTGCCAAGCAATTCCAGTTATGATATTATATTATTCGGTTGTTAGATGCTGGTGTGTCGGAATGGCAGACGAGGCAGACTCAAAATCTGTTGTGGGCAACC
>CAZKOR010000128.1:0-10713 GCA_964554405.1 uncultured Bacteroides sp.
TATGATTGCCTCCCTAAATGCCTTGTTGTCAAATAGCGGCACTTCTTTCCTTTCCACAACCCGGTCCGTTTCATCTGCTTGTATAATATTCAACACATCACCATATCGTAATAACTCATCCAAACCATATAAAAGACAATTATATCCAAACTCTCTGACTGAAAACAGATTGGTCCCCTTCGTTTTCCCCTCAAATATCGATACTCTAAGAGGAAAATGGGAATCATCTGAAAGCAACTGCGCCAACAAATTAAATTGTCCTTTTTCATTTCGCAGACCTAAATTTTTTATAAAGGTCTTATCATTGAGAACAATTCCTTTTGACCCATAATATCCAAACAATTTTTGAAAAGTAAGTTCTTGATATTTCGCCGGAATAGTTTCTATTGTTTCTATTCTCCCGTCAAGTATCTTAAAGAGTTCAATCTCCCTCTTGGGATAATCTTTGATATTGCATTTAGATGACCCAATCCTTATATATCGCTTTTCCTTAAATGCAGTAGGTATCTCAAAAGCTGCAGGTATTACCAACACGATAACTCTTTTTTTCTGAATCTCAATTTCCTCAAAAGAAAAATTCAGGCTTGGAGAAAGGTTTCGCGCCAGATAAT
Organism: uncultured Bacteroides sp.; assembly: GCA_964554405.1. Classification (GTDB taxonomy): domain Bacteria; phylum Bacillota; class Clostridia; order Lachnospirales; family Lachnospiraceae; genus UBA3282. The sequence goes on from CAZKOR010000128.1 coordinate 612, forward strand.
TCTGATAAGGTTCCTTATTGTAATCACAATATTGGTTGAATGTTGTCCCAACTATTTTATGATTTTCATTTTCAACTCCCCATATAAAATATGTATATTTTTTATAATGGAACGCTGCCGCATTTGATAATGCAGAAACATACTCTCCTAATGCTTCCGGTTGAAACCAATTTTCTTTAAACTCAAACCATTCCTGCTCATCGCTCAAAGCACATAGATCTAATACTATCTGTTTTATGTCCATTGCCATTCTCCTTGATGCGGATTTATTTACAACTTTTATTCCCAATCATTTTAATTATAATACGTTGGGAATAAAGTTGGGATAAAAATTTATACAGTCAGAACAAGCGGGTTTCCTCCATAAATTTAATTTCTCCTACAAGCAGGAACTGCTCCATCTTGAAAAAGCTGTATAACAATTATCTACTTTGATTTTCCGCTTCTGCAATTTCATGTATGATATCTGAAAATTCCTCTGATTTTGACTCTAATAAGCCATGTGTAGTATCTTTCATGATATACATTTTTTTACGCGGAGCATTTACCGATTCAAAATATTCTTGCGCAATCAGATAATTGGTCTGATAATCCTTATCACCGTTTATATTATAAAATGGTACTTGATAGTCAGTTTTACCTAGTAATGAGAATTTGTTAAATTCATCTGACCTTAAAAATTCCTCATATACTCTATAATCCGAATTAATGTAACTATAAAAATCTCCAAGTGAGTAATATGGATTAAATACTTGTGCGGCAATCAGGTTATAATCTGTTCCATCAACAAGCATATGATAGCCGTATTTTTCCATTAATGTATTTCTGGCTGTAAAATATTCCATTGAAAAATCATCAACATTCAATTTCTCAGTAAGAAGCTTACTCTCTTCATCATTTCCTGCCCATTTGACAGCTTCTTCCTTAAATGCAATCTCATTCTTATAAAAGTCAACAAGCTGTCCAGTCCCGATATAACATTCATAATATTCCGGGTATTCAAGAGCAAGATTACTTCCAAAATATGTTCCCCACGAATGACCAAGTAACGTTATCTTATCTTTGCCGAGATAATCTAATAGAAATTTTGTCATTTCTACACCATCACTCATCATCAGGTCGTATGTCAATGCGGTCTCATTCTGCTCAGAAGAATAACTTTTTCCGCAATTTCTCTGATCCCATGTAACAACAGTGTACACATCAGACCATTTTCTTGTGAAAGCATAATCATAAGCACTTGTAGATGAACCCGGTCCGCCATGCAGATATAATAAAACAGGATTATCTATATCTTGTCCATAAATACTTATCCACTGTTTTGTGCCGTTTATATCTACATACATTTCCTCATTTATGCCACCTTCGGGTGTTCTGTTATAAATCTTCTGCCCGATAAACCGGACAATAAAAAAAAGTACAATGACAGTAACAAGTATAATAAATAACCATTTCAGTATTTTAAAAAAAACTCTTGACACTTTTTTCATTATGTTGCTCCTGCAAATTAATATTTATTGATTTATATCAATCCAATATCTTTTCATATTACAGCCATCAACTTCAATTATTTTCTCAAAAATACCCCCATTTGAGAGTATAGTTTTTTCGCTTGCTTTATTTGTTTCATCACATGTCACAAGTAACTTTTGTATCCCCATTATTTTGGCATTTTGAATATTCAATCGTAGCAAGTCTATTGTCACTTTCTCTAATTGCAAAATAGGTTGTTGAAGGTACTTCTGCTCCAGTCAGTTCACATGTCTCTGCTTTTTTCGAAGATTACACATTTCAATCCATTCTTTAGCAGTACTACAATTTTCTAATCCCATACAACCTGCGAATTGGTCCTCGTTCTCTGCATCGTGTATAAGTACCTCATTCTTAAATTGTTCCAATTCATCTATATATTTTTCGTTAGCTTCTATTAGAAAAATCATCTTAGCACTCTCCATACACTGCAAAATCTTGAAGTTGTCGCTTAGTGCTTTATCCTGCAAATTACTAAGCCAAGTTTTCTTGCGTCGTTATTTTATCCGAAAACTCTTTTATCATTCTGCTTATCTTTTCACTTTCATAATAATGAATATAGTGTCCACAATTTAAATAGACTATCTCAGCGTTTACCTGTTCTGCAAATTCACACTCATTATTGATCCAGTTAGGCGATACCTGCTTACCATCAGAGACAAACATCAAAGTCGGACCTTCTATTTTTCCGAGTGAAGCAACTGAATTAGCATTATCCAGCACTGCTTCTGCCGCCTTTACGTAGCAGTTATTCATCGCATTTCTTTTCCACAAGAGCTTTTGTTCCTTTATCTCATCTTTATTCAACCCGCGCTTATTCAACGGATACCAGAATAGCAACCCGAGATCATTGATTTTGCGTATCCTTTTCATGAGATTGATACGCTTATCAAATTCTTCAACTCCCCATTCCATATATGTTTTCGGCGTAGCCATATCAAGCCCGATAATTGCCCTGACCTCGTCAGGATATTTCTGTTTCCATCTTATTGCTTCCAGACCGGACATCGAATGAGGCAACAAAATAAAAGGTCCTTTTTCTCCTATTTTTTCCAGGGCCCGCCTTTGAAATGAAACAACAGAATCGATATCGCAGGGTCCATCATACAGATCTGAATAGCCATAACCAAATTTCTCAACTACGATTACTCTGAAATCACTGATCAGTTTCTCATACAGTATCTTGAAATCGTACATAGGTGCAACCGTTCCAGAACCGGACATAAATACAAGCTTAGGCTTATTTTCATCTCCTTTTCTGAAAACATGCATCTTATGTTCATCAATCAAAACAAATTCCAAATCATTTCTTAATTTCTTCGACATACATACCTCCGAGATAATCTACAGCACTTAATAATACAATCTTCATAACTACCATCACAAAATTGTAATTTTTCAGTCAGACAAACTGAATTTTATAATTTTTTAGTAAAACAGATAATCCTATTTGCTTCTGTAAAATTCATAGCCTTATGAAATTGAAAGCTAATATCATTGTCCATTTCGCAATCACTGGCAAATTCTTTGCAACCCCTATCTTTCGCCCACTTCTCGCACTCATTTAGTAACTCTTTGGCATATCCCCTGTTACGATAGCCTTCCATAATAAAAATTCCCTCTAAATATCCAACAGGAGTTGTTTCAGTTCCTTCCACATAGTCATGCCGCAGCTGACACTGTGCAAAGCCGACAGGAATATCGTTTTCATATTTCAGAAATATTTGAGCATCATCTTTGGAAAGAAGCTCTGAAAACTCATTGGACAAATCTTCAACAGAGTTCTCATCCCACATTATGACTGCTAAATTAGCGATTATCTCTATATCATTTTTTGAAGCTTTCCGTATCATCTTTTTCCCTCCAAATCCCAAGTTTTCTCAGTGCTGCAAACCGGACGCTGACGGCAGTCCTTCTGCATTCGCATGAATCGAAAAGAAAATCCGAAAGGTTTCCGGCTCATCTTCAATAGCATCCTTTGATAATTTCCTTTCCGTCATATCTTATCGCAGCTCGCCCTTCATGATCCGGACTTTTGCTATAGGATGTTGCATAATACTGAATATGTCCCCGCAAACTCTGCGCCAAATATTCCGTTTCAAGTTTTTTCCTGATTCCGCTCCATGTTGCCATCTATATATCTCCTGTAATCCTCTTTTTTAGAATACTCCGGCAGCGTACAGATTGCGTTTCGAATGATATACTTACCCAACAGATTATAAGTATCACCTTCCGAAATCTTTCCGTTCGATAGTTTTCCGGTAATCCATCCCCGCCTTAAAATATCCACTAACCATTCTTCTTTTTGCCTAAGGAGATTTCTTGTCTTTTCGTTGTTGATATCTGTAAATGCCATCAGTAAATACGAAAGTGGAATCCCCTTTTGTGATGCCGCCTGACCATGTCCAAAAGAAAGAAATACCTCTCCCAAAGGCGCCAACAGCTTATTAATCCAAATTTCATCCACCGGTTGAACCGCTGCCAGGAGACGCAAAACACATATTCCGGCAGCAGTACATTCTCCTTGCGTACAAAAGTTTCCAAAGCAAGTCTTAGCAAAGCGCTCAAACGTATGATAAACCATATCTTTTACTGCTTCATTATCCGATGCAAACTTTACAAGCAGCCGAAGAATCTCTGCTTCATAATGATTCGCGTATAAAATATTCGTTTTCGGCAGATAGCCCTGCACAAGACGAAGCTTCTTTCCTTCATTGTACGGGGGAAGATAGTAATCCGGATACATACAATCCTCTTTTGGATTAACCCTCATCCTTTTTTTGTACTGAATAATTTCCTCCGAATCATTTCTTCCGTCCAAAAAAATTGCAACAGCCGCAGTTTTTTCCTCTTCTACGATTTCTTCACCGAATTGTTCCTTACGAATCAACTCACAAAGTATTTTGTATTTTTTCATGTTTACCTCACTAAATACCAAAAAACTGCAAATTCTTCATTGTCAATGAAATTCCTATATAGCATAGTGTTAACTGCACCGATTACAAAACCACATTTTGCATAGAACCGACATGCCAGCAGATTATTATCCTGCGTTTCCAATGCCAAACCATTCAGATAAGAATTTTTAGCCCATTCGATTGCCTTTTGTATCAGGCTGGTGCCAACTCCCTGCCCTCTGGCTGATTTTGCAACGCAAATATCTTCAATAAAAGCATACCTATTCCAATCTCTTTTCAGAACAATTTGCCCGATACACTCTTTGTCAGAATATGCAAAGAAAACGATTTTGTCGGAATTGTCTATATAATCAGTATAATCGCAGGGATTGTTCGGATATTCTTTCATATAGGATCGTTCATATATTTCTTCTGTATATGTCCAAATTCCATCAGAAAATGTTGGTTTTATTCTTCCAATGACTTCATATGGCTGACTTGCTTTGTTTATATCTGCAAGATTTTGATAATCCATTTTTACAATCTCCATACACGGCGCTCCTTATATCTTTCCCATAACCCCCTGCTTTTTGTCAATTTTTGTCTTCAAACCTTATTCTAAATGTGAGTCTAATTCATTTTTCATCATATTACTTTTCATGTTGACCTCGCTAAATTTCGATTACGATTTGAAGTATTTTAAGGATAATAAGACATGGTAATCTGATTGAAATGTTTTCAGTCATAATATGCTTGTCTGAACTAACTTTGAATATGAATCAAATGTCATATGCTTTTTTAGTATTGGCAATGCCTCTTCAAATTCATTTACCGCTGTACCATATGTATCTGTTCTGGTCATGCAGAAACCAAAATCGTTGTATAACTTAATCGCCCTATAGGATGCCGATTGTGTATGTAAATATATTTTTTGTCCGGCATCTAATTGTTCAAAGATTTTCAACACCTGTGTAATCAGCATCCTTGCATATCCCTTTCCAGAATAAGCATCATCTATGGCAAGCCAATGTAAAACCGAAACTTCTACTTTTCCCTTATGCTCAAACCATGCCATACAAGTTCCAATGTGTTTTTTGTACTCTTTTTCTTCAAAAAAATACATCTTTTCTCTAATTCATCTTGTTCATGTCCATATCTATCTATGAAATACGTTATAACATTTGAATCCAATTCCAAATAAGCACTTTTGTCAATCCGGTCACAGCGTAGGATAATACTTTTATATTCTATTGAACTATCTATCATACTCTAACCAATCCTTTAATAATTCTACCTTTGCCTGATAGTCATACAAAGCATTTATTGTTCCTTTTACTTGTTCCGCCCCCAATCTGATTTCTTCAACATCAGATACCTCTATTCCCAGAGCACGTTTGACATTATATTCAAGCCATCCTAACATACCAGCATAGCTTCCTGCAAACACTTTATCCCATTCAACACTTCTTAAACTCACATGTCTCCCATAGGCTTCTATTATAGCATCAAAATACTCTTTATAAAGGCTTCCCTTCCCATCATCTGCCCAATAATTTACAACTTCTAAAAGTTCTTGATACGGATTAACATATCCAGATGCCTCCCAATCAATAATGAATGGATTAATCCCATCCCAAATCACATTTTTCGGATCCAAATCTCTATGGCTTATAACCATATTTTTCGCAAGGATATCTTGTGCATCGCACACTGCTCTATTCCATGCTTTAATATCCTTAATTGATTTCTCGTATTGGGAAATCCACAACTCATCCTGTGCTTCCTGTTTCTTTGCCATTTGCAAATATTTGTCCCACTCATACATCGGCTCACCATTTTCTTCTGCTTTTATCTCATCAAGAACGATATTTAACCGATGCATCTTTCCTAATATATCACCGATGATTTCGCAATGCTTTTTACTTATATCCTGTGGAAAAACAGATTTTCCTTCCACCCATTGAAAAATCATATAATGCTGTCCATCTATTTCATGAATTTGCCTGCCACGTATCTTATATGATGCAACTACTGGAATACTGCTGCTAAAAATCGCAGCTATTTTTTCAGAATTAATTGTATTGTTTAACGCACAAGGTCTTTTCATAATTTCATTATTAAGTACTTTAACTGCAAATACTCCTTTTGATGTAGTAACACAATACATTTTATGCAGTAAACCACCTCTAACTTCTTTTGGCTCTTCAGTTAATTCTCCCAAATTGAGAAATTCCATTAATTCATTAATCTGCATATATTATATTTCCTTCATTATAATTTTTTGTTATATCATATTTTTTCTTATTTTCTATTAAGATTTTTACATTCTCACTCATTCAAATACTCAATTATCATATTCATAATATCCGCATCATGCTCCATATATAATTCCTTATCAATAGGCGGTTCCGGATTTTCGGCCGCATACTCTAATGCAGCATCCGTTAGAAAATAGTCATAATGACCATTATGATTTTCCTTATCCATAAGCATAAAGGTACAATTCGGATTAACGATTTCATTCTGCCGTTCATAAATCGGACTCTTTCCACCATAAAAAGAATCTTCTTCCGCACTGATAACAAGAACGGGAATTGACACCGAGTTAATTCCATCAACTGCAGATAAATTTTTATCATCACCATATTTCAGTGTAATGAAAAGAGAATTAAACGGTTTAACAATCGGATAAAATATTCCGGTATAACGCTTTATCGAATACTGCCACTGTTCTCCGGGCGTATCAAAACCAGACGCGGCAACAACCTTTGCAATACTGTGTTCAAACTGAAGCTCTGCACAAACTGCATAAGCCCCCATACTATGACCAAAAAGATAAATAGGCAGCTCTTCAAATTTTTCATCCGCTTCAATGAAATCAAGAAGTGCATCAATGTCATAGACACTCTGGCTGTAGCCTTTCATACTGCTGCCGCCGCTTGTATAACAACCTGTATAATCAAGACATACAACTGAATATCCGGCGTCAATAAAATATCGTATTTCGTATAGTTTGATATCATTGGCATCTCTGTGTCCGGGTGCTACCACAATTAATCCTTTTGCATTATCGACCGCATAAAGAAATGCTGAAATACCATTTTCCCCGGATTGCACAATTATCTGGTCACGCGGATATTTTTTCTTATCAATATCATCATATACAAGGAAATAGTCTGAATCATATTTATCATAATCTGCTCTTGAAAAAACCACTAAATGAGCTATTGCGACACCGCAAAATATAAGCGTTGATACGACGGCTATAGCGATAATGATTATCCCGGTTATCTTTTTTATTGATTTGTGTCCCATATACTATATGCCCTACTGAAACATTAGCGTTTTATTCTTAGTATCCAAAACTGCATTTCTTCCGATAGGAAAAATTGCATGGTTAGCGCCATGACCGAAATCATCACAATAAGCAACCGGAATACTATATTTTTTACCGAATCTTTCCAGCACTTCAAATAACAGCGGTGAAATCTCATCCGAATAATGCCCAAACAATAACCCTGTAACTTGTTCCATTAACCGGCTCTGTCCTATACAAGTTAAGAACATACTGACATCCTGAACCGATTGGAATTTATCTAATTCTTCAATAAACAATATATATTTTTTATCTGTTTGGTAGGGAAAAAATCTGTTTCCTAATGTCAAAACAAAATTAAGTAAATACCCTCCGACAAGACTTCCTTCGCAACGCCCCCCTGTTATTGTATACCAATCGCTATTACTAATATAATCGGTTGCATTTCCTTCTATCAAATGTGAAACAAACTGTTTCTTATCATATTCGCTGATATTATCAAATAATCCCGGCGTCTGCCCATAGTATGTCGTTATGTCGGTCTGGGCATATATAGCATTAAGTATTGATGTCCCATCACTATAACTCAGGAAAAGTTTCGGAGTTTCTTTTATTTTTTTATAATCTATATATGGGAGTAAATCAACGCTTCCATAACCGCCGCCAAAAAATATCATCTTTACGGTTTCGTCATATATCATCTCATTTAAATCATCAACACGCTCTGTTACACTTGCAGTATATTTATAGGTATCTTTGTAGATATTTTTTCCGAATTTGATTTGAAATCCCAGTCTTTCAATGCCTTTCGCATACTTTTCATAATCATTTTTGTTCGCTACCCAACTCGGTGATATAATTCCAATTGTGTCACCATGCTTTAACGTATTCATAAGTATTTTCCTTTCCGTGTTTTCAAATTTTGAAAAACCTTCAATCTTCCACAATCTCCCCATGAACACTCACGCTGCCTTCGTCCGGGCATTGGGCATCAAACATTTTAGCACGGGTATTGCCATAGTCCAAATCAGCCCCATTTTGCAGTGCATAAACAAGCGGATAAATATTATTCCATAATTCGTGGCATAATGGAGGACATAAATCTTCGATAATATACTCTTGCCCTTTTTTAAAATAACCGCTTCTGCATCTGCTATCGGTAATCGTAAGTTTTACTTTTGGCATTTCAGTTTTCTCCCGCATATTTTAACTTTCTCTACTATTTACCTTCTTACACAAATGGAAAGATATGGATTCACAAATATGCTTTAAAGTTTAATAATTTTAATTCCCCCGAATTCGGGGGAATTAAAATTATTGTAAAACTTTTGTACTTTGTTCCTCCAATATAGACATCTGATGTATTGCAATTTTATTAAGTTTTACTAATCGCTCTCTCTGGTTTAAACCATCTTCAATTAATACTGCATTTATATTTTCCATATTTGAAATACATATTAATTCATTTATGCTGGCATAATCCCTGATATTTCCTTTTTTGTCCGGGTTGTTATCACGCCATTGTTTAGCAGTCATACCAAACAATGCCATATTCAGTACATCTGCCTCTGATGCGTAAATAATAGACGTCTGTTGTGGAGTAAGCTCTGGAGGAATAAGATTAACTTTTATTGCATCTGTATGTATGCGATAATTTATCTTTGCTAATTCTCTCTTTGCACTCCACCCAAGCAAAGATTGCTCTTCTTTCTTCAACCGCTCAAATTCCTTAATCAAATACAACTTGAATTGAGGCGACAACCAACTAGCAAACTCAAAAGCAATATCCTTGTAAGCATATGTTCCCCCATACCTACCTGCTTTTGCGATAATCCCTTTTGAATTCGTCCTTGATACCCACTGCTTAACTGACATAATAAAACGGTTTAACCCAGCCTCCAGCATGATTTCTTCATAAGCAGCAATGTTAAAATCAGTATTATACATCTCTTCCCAGATACCAAGAAATTCAATTGTATTCTTGTTACGTAACCACTTTTCTATCAAAGCAGGTCCATTGTCAATCTTTCTTACCATATCCGTCAAAGATATATAGTCATCATCTTCAATTTGTAAAACTTGTATTTCTGTCCCCTCAACATTGAGTTTTCCCATAGAATAAATTCCTTTCGTTTCACCTCTTGCATTAATGCACTGCTTTTTAGTCACCAGAGCCATCCACAAATCATAATTGCTGTTCCGTCATATCCTCAATCCCCCTCACGGAAATAGAACCCATCCCCTATCATATCTCCCCGCAGCCCGATTTTTGCAGGCGTTGGCGAAGAAGGAAAACTCTCATATCCTGTCTGGTCTCCTGTAACCGGATAATAGAAAGTAACGCCATCTATTTCATAGC
>CAZKOR010000129.1:0-10606 GCA_964554405.1 uncultured Bacteroides sp.
GGTCTTTGCAAATCATCTGCATCGGAATATCCACTCCCATCAAATGAAAGCCGTCAATATGATATTCCATCGCCCAATATTTTAATATACGCAGAATTTTTATATGTTCAACCGTCGGTGGAAAATAAAACTGCATCATTACTTCAATTCCGCTCTTATGCAGCGCTTTTACCATATCTTTAAATTCCGTCACCGCATCCTTTTGGAATGAATAGGCATATTTGGGTACAAAATAAAGCCCCTCCTGATAACCCCAATAATTAATCCGTGTATTTTCGCTCTCTTTTACCTGTAAAGGCTCTTTATAAGAAGCAAGCGCCTCTTCCATACTGAGCGGTTCTTTGTTTTTCTGCAACACTTCATCAAATTCATATGACGGCATCAGCAAAAGTGCTGTAACTCCAAGTTCTTTCAAATAAGGAATTTTCTCTACGATACCGGCATAAGTTCCCTTTGCCTTTACACCGGAAGAACGATGTTTCGTAAAGCCGCGTACATGCAGTAAATAGAATATACTCTCTTCAAAAGGAATCTGCGGCGCTCTGTCACCATCCCAGTCATACGCACAGTTTAACGCTTTACAGCGTGCCGGAATCTCTTTCTTTTCACCGTATTTTCGCTCGTTTATAAGCTCATGTGCATATGGATCCTGAAAAAGTTTCTCTCCCTGATAAAAAAGATAAGAACAGTCCCTGTCCTGATACCCCATAAGCAGCATGGCATAAACATTTCCTTTTCTGCTCTCCTGCAAAAAAGGAATCCTGACGCCGTTCTTATGTTTTTTATCAAATAAAAGAACTCCGCACTCCGTATTTTTCTCACAGACTGCCGATATATGTAAGCCCTGTGGTACAAAGTATGCACCTAAAGGATAGATTGACGAAGCTGCAACATGAAAGGATTTTTGCATAAAACCTCCGGATAATTTCCTTTGTTATGTTTCTATCGTACTTTAATAGTATAACACAAACAGCATTCTTTTACCATACCCATATCACCGCAGAAAAAGTTAAAATTTCCATTGAATCTGATGCCGACTTTCGGTAAAATAGACATAATAAAGAAACAGAAAGGGGAAATTGATTGTGCAAAAAGAAGATGCTTCAGAAGAAATGACCGTGGATTTGGACTTAGATGACGGTACTCATGTCACATGCGCCGTCGTCACTATCCTTACTGTGGCAAAACAGGACTATATTGTACTTTTGCCGCTTAACGAAAAAGGGGAAAACGAAAACGGCGAAGTATGGTTCTATCGTTATTTTGAAGACGAGAAAGACCCGAATAAAGAACCGCTCTTAGAATATATTGACGATGACGATGAATATGAAGCCGTCGGGGAAGCCTTTGACGAATATTTGGACACAGTTGAATTTGATGAAATGATTGATATGGAAGACGACTAAAGTAATGGGGAAAGGAAGCGCGAAGGCTTCTCCTTTCCCTCTTTTTTATCGCAAAAAAGAATATAAAGCATCTTTTTTGCTCTTGTCATTGCCACATAGAGCATACGCCGTTCTTCTTCTATGGCCTCCGCCACTACGGACTGCTTTATGGGAATTTTCCCCTCATTGACATCCGGCAGATAAACCGTGTCAAACTCAAGCCCTTTGGAAGCATGCATCGTCATCAGACTGATTCCCATTTTTCTCTCTTCTTCGTTTTCTCCCTCTTTTCTCTTGTTCTCTATCAGTTCCTTCGATTGACTGATGTAGTCATTCATTTCCCTGAAATTCTGAAATTTTCCGGCAAATGCCTGAAAGTCATCCGCAATCTGTAATAACTTTTCCGCCCCTTCCCTGCCGCCGTTTTCTTTCAGATACAGGTCATATCCGGCAACTTTCCTGATATAGTTTATTGCAAGCTGCGGACGCATTTTCCCAATCCGTTCTATGTCATGGAACAGCTTACGAACCGTTTCCTGCATCGTTTTATCATTTTGATAGTATGACAACAGCTCCTCTATTCCAACCGGACTTCTTCTTGCACAATCCTTTTTCAGATAACGAAGCGGTCTGTTCATAAAAAGATGAAAAATCTCTCTGCTCCGGTTTCCGTTTGCAAATTCCAGATAGGCAAGAATATCCTGTATCACAAAATGTTCAAACCGGCTGCGCAGTTTTTCTTTCATCATAAATGGGATTTCGTTAAGCAGCAGTCTTTCTGCCAACAGACTGCATTCATAGTTAGTGCGGTAAATAACTGCCGTATGGCATAACTCCTCTGCATCTGTTGCATCTGCCAGCTTTTTTAACTCCTGCAGTAACCACTCATTTTCTTCTTCCTGTCCCGGAAAAGGCTTAAACAGCACCCCTTCCCCGTCACGGTGGGAAGCTTGAATTTTTTTCGTAAACCGGTTTTTATTTAAAGCAATCATCTGCATGGAGTTTTCTACAATCTGTTCATGACAACGGTAGTTGATATTAAGAAGTAACTGCTCTGCATTCGGATAATCTTTCATGAACCTGCGCATGATGTCCGGTTTTGCGCCTCTGAAACCATAAATAGACTGGTCATCATCCCCCACAACGAATAAGTTTTCAGAAGCCGCCAGAAAACGGATAATCTGATACTGCATCGGATTAATATCCTGAAACTCATCTATCATAATATACTGAAATTTTTGCTGCCACACAGACAGAATATCCGGCTTTTTCTGAAATAATTTCAGGCATAACAGTCCCATGTCATCAAAGTCCATTTTTTGAAATTCCATTAGAAACGCATGATACTGTCTATAAATATCCTGTATTTCTTCTTTGGTGAATAAGTCTGTGGAACATTCATCGAATGTTTCTCCGTTATTTTTTATCCGGCTGATTGTCTGAAGCAGATACTCCACTTTTTCACTACCCATTAAAATCTGTGTGGCAGGCATATGCAGAATCCGCAGTAAAATCTTTCTTTTTTCCATTTCCGTAATCAGGGTAAACTTTCGATAAACAGATGTCTGTCTTAAGATATGATAAAAGATTGCATGAAAGGTACCGAATTGTACGGGAGGACTTGTATTTTCCATCAGTTTGTCAAAACGCTGCTGCATTTCCGTGGCGGCGGCTTTTGTAAAGGTAATCACTAAAATAGAGGACGGCTCCACATGATAATGTTCTATCAAATAGCGGATGCGCTGTGTAATGACAAAGGTTTTGCCGCTGCCGGGACCTGCAAGTACCTGCATAGTTCCGGCAGCAAACTGAATTGCTTTTTGTTGTATGGGATTTGTTGTAAATTCAGGCATTCTGTAACTTTTCAATCCCCTTTCTGATTCTGAAAAGAGATTCTTCTTTCCCTAACACTTCCATAATTTCCGTAGCGCCTGCCGGCGTCATCTGCTTTCCGGACACAGCTGTCCGAACCGGCCACATGACATAGCCGTTTTTGCACTCTTTTTTCGCTACATAATCTGTCAATGTCTGATACAGCGCATCATTACTGTAATCATCCTGCGCTTCCAAAATGGGAAGAAGCTCTGTCAATACTTCCAGAGAAGACTCTTTTGTCGTTTTCATCTTTTTATGTGCGTACATTTCCGTATCATATTCCGGTAATTCATCAATAAAATCCACTAATTCCTTAATATCCGGGAAAATTTCAATTCTTGTTTTTACCATTTCCGCGATTTTCTTAAGATCAACCTCTCTGTGAACGGCTTCCCGTAAATATGGCTCTGCCATCTGATAAAACTTATCAAAATCCATGGCTTTGATGTACTCACCATTCATCCAACGCAGTTTAACATTGTCAAAAACTGCGGGAGATTTACTGATTCTGTGATAATCAAATACCCTAATCAGCTCTTCCAGACTGAAAATCTCGCGATCATCATCAGGAGACCAGCCCAGCAGCGCGATATAGTTTACTACCGCTTCCGCCACAAACCCCTGCTCCACCATCTCCTCAAAAATATAAGAGCCATTCTCACTTCTTTTTGCAAGCTTTTTGTGGTTTTCATCTGTTACCAGTGGCAGATGCACATATACCGGACTCTGCCAGCCGAAAGCATCATAAAGGCGCTGATATTTCGGAGAAGAGGAAAGATACTCATTTCCCCGCACCACATGCGTAATATTCATAGTATGGTCGTCCACTACATTAGCAAAATTATAAGTGGGATAGCCATCGGACTTAATCAGAATCATATCGTCCAACTCAGCATTTTCCACAGTAATATCTCCGTAAAGCTCATCATGAAAAGTAGTGCTTCCCTCTGTCGGGTTATTCTGTCTGATAACAAATGGCTTTCCGGCTGCCAGATTTGCCTGAACCTCTTCTTCAGACAGATGAAGACAATGCTTATCATAAACCATAATCTCCTTGCCCTCTACCACTTCTTGTTTCAAGGAGGCAAGCCGTTCCTTGTCACAGAAGCAATAATAAGCTTCCCCTCTGTCTATCAGCTCTTTAGCATACTTCATATAAATGCCGGTCTGTACTCGCTCACTCTGGACATAGGGTCCATATCCGCCGTCCTTATCCGGTCCTTCATCATGTACCAGCCCTGTTTTCTCAAGAGTGCGATATATAATATCCATAGCGCCTTCCACAAAACGTTCCTGATCTGTATCCTCGATGCGGAGCATAAAATCTCCGCCCCCATGCCTGGCAATCAGATATTCATATAAAGCAGTTCTCAGATTTCCAACGTGCATCTTCCCTGTGGGACTGGGTGCGTATCTTGTTCTTATTTTCTGTGCCATACTGTTTTTACTCCTTATCTTTTTTGTCCGGAATCCGCTGTTTTGCAGATGCCTTGAAGTTTCCTACCGCTTTTGCTGCCTGCGGTATCGCAATATTGGTTCCTGCTCCGGCAACACATCCTCCCGGACATGCCATTCCCTCAATCAGACAGCCGTTCTTTTTCCCTGCCTTAGCAAGCATGAGCATCTTTCTGCATTCCGAAAGACTCTCCGCATGCTCAATATTGACCTCCACATCGGGATAATATTCCCTGATACATTCTTCAATCGCACTGGCAACGCCGCCTGCAACGCCGTAACCACGCCCTGCCCCGGTCGCTCCTTTCAGTTCGTCCAATGCCTGAATTTCTTTTAACAAAATACCTTTTGCCTCAAACATCCCGGCAAGTTCTTCAAAGGTAATTACAAAATCTACATCCGAACGGATTGTCCGTCTGGATGCTTCCAGTTTTTTTGATGCACATGGTCCGATAAAAACAACTTTTGCCTCGGGATGTTCTTTCTTTATTACCCGTGCGGTTGCTACCATAGGCGTAAGCGCATTGGATATCTTATCAATCGTCTCCGGAAAGAACTTCTTTGCAAGCACCGACCATGACGGACAGCATGATGTTAAGCTAAACGGCTGTTTTCCCGTTGCCACTTCTTTCACATAATGCTCCGCTTCCGTCATAGCGCCTAAATCCGCGCCGATAGCCGTCTCATATACATCATAAAAGCCAAGTTCTTTTAACGCTGTCTTCAGCATATCCGGTGTCACATCCGGTCCGAACTGCCCTGCAAAAGCAGGCGCTACCTGTGCAATAATCATCTGACCCGACTGAAGTGCACGAATTAACTGAAAAATCTGCGACTTATCCGCAATCGCCCCGAAAGGACAGTTTACCATACATTGCCCACAGGAAACACAGATTTCACTGTCAATCACCGCTCTGCCTTTTTCATCATTCTTGATCGCATTCACCCCGCAGGCTCCGGCACAAGGCCTGACCTGATGGGAAATGGCGTCATAAGGGCAGATAGCTTTACATTTTCCGCATTTAATACACTTTTCCTGATCGATAACCGATTTACCGTTTTTCATGGAAATCGCGTCTCTCGGACACACTTCCCTACATGGATGTGCCACACATCCCATGCACTTGTCCGTTACCTGATAACGATTTTCCGGACATGCGTTGCATGCCGAAGGAATTACCTGCATAAGCGGCGGTTCATAATACTTTTCGGCAATATTACTTTCTTCAAGCCCTTGCGTCAAATGAACAGGCTGGTTTTCCGGGCGCAGAGATAATCCCATCGCCAAACGAATGCGCTCTCTTACAATCGCCCGCTCTCTATAGATATTTCCATACTCTGACTCATCATAATCTACTATTTTATAAGGCAGCGCCTCGATGTCATCTTTTAAATTATCTGAATGATATGCCAGATTTGCCACTTCTTTAAAAATCCGGCGTCTGGTTTTACGAACCTGTGTATCTATTCCTCTCATATCAGCAGCAACCTTTCCTATGATACGTTGTTTTAACAGCTTCCCGTACTATTTTTACACAAACTTTCAGGTAAGTCAACCGCTGGGGCGCTTATCTTCTGCTTCTTCTCCACCAAATAAGTAATCCGATTGCCAGACAAGCCGCCGGTATGATAAAAATGGATATCGCTCCGACAATTTTCACTGCTTTTGTCGTAAATGCCAATGCCTCGGAATAATACTTCACCGGCAGCATCACGGCACTTTCATGCGCTGCTAACGCCCCTGTGATACCCCCGAACAATCTTACATGATTACCGGGAACAACACTGTCGGTATCTTCCGTAAATAACTGTTCTGAAGAAACAATCACCGCTTGGGAAACCTTATCATTTTCCACATACTTATCCGCCCGCATGGCAATTACAAACGGTCCGTCCTCATCTTCTGCCGTTTTGGCAAAATCAGTTATTATCTGCATATTGTCTTCCTGATATATTTTGGAATAAGAACTCTCACTTGTCTCTAACAGAGGAGTATATAATATATCCTCCGCCTGCTCATCATAAAGAATACCTCTTGCATATGGTACAAATACACTCATGCCATAGACACTGTCCGTCATTTCATCATAATCAATCTGCGGAAACAGGAAATACGGAATTTCTCCGTAATAGTTTCCCATATCATTTTCCATGACAACGCCGTCTAAAAGAGAAACACCATAAAAATCAAGAATTCTCTCAAAATTAGGCAGTTTTTCATCCGTCCATGCCGGAATGATAATAGCATTACCGCCCTGCTTTAGATAAGCAATCACTTTATCCGTCTCGTCCGCCGAATAATCACGAAGCGGCGCATTTAAAATAACCGCCTGCGCATCGTCCGGAACGGCATCTGCTTTCAATAAAGATAATTCCTCATAGGCAATATTTTCTTTCTGAATCGCTTGGATATACTGATTTTCCAATGCCCACTCATCATGCCCGGTTACGACATAGATTTTCGACATATTATCTGTTGTGACATAGGTAAGCGCTGCAGCCACCTGTCCCTCACCGTCATACCCGGTAATCTGATAATCGTAATAGGAATAATATTCATACGTATAAATATCATTGTAATCAATTAGCCTGTTTCTCTCAGGACCGACAATAATTAAGCTGTTGTCCGTCGGCTCCATATCCGCATAATTGGTGTAAAATAACGGGTTAGTAAGCGGGTCTACATATGTCACCGTAATATGCTCTGATAAATCTTTTATTTTCCTAAGCGTCGTATCCAGATTAACGTCTTTATACTCCTCGTTCACAAGAACATAAATCGTAATATCGTCCGATAATCCGGTAGCAAGCTCCTTTGTCTCATCTGTCAGTGTATACATTTTATTGGATGTCACATCAAAAGACCGAACATTCTCCGGTAAATAACTAACCAAAACATTGACTACAACAGTCAGTACTGCTGTTATGACAATCAAGCCGGAATGATAAGCACCCGTTTTAAATCCCCTGCTTGAGATATTGTATCTGCGCTTCTGAATGGACTGCGCCGTGCAGAATAAAAAAAACAACGTAACTGACAGGAAATACACAACCGACGGCACATAAAAGCTGCCGATTAACATCATATCAAATTTGCCAACCATATCAAACGCACTTAAAATTTTTGTGAGAAAATTTCCTGTCTGAGAAATAATGCTGCATAACCCAGACATCAGATATCCTAAAAACATGACAATAAATGTAAGCACCGCCGAAATCACAATGCTTTCCGTTAAAGACGACAAAAACAAACCAATCGCCAGCCCGGCCGCGCCATACAGAAAAAATCCAAATAATGCCGTATAAGATACCCCTATCTGAAACGCTCCGAAAAAAGATAAAATAAGAGGCGCAATACCGGCTATGATGACCGGAACTACAAAAACCGTCAGTAACGCCAGATATTTCCCGAGTACAATTTTACCGACTGATACCGGAGCTGTCAGAATCAACTGGTCTGTCTTTAACTTTCTTTCCTCCGACAGACTGCGCATAGTGAGAATCGGAACCGCAAATAAGAATAAGAAAACAACGCCCTGTAACACATAAGAAATATTCGGATAACCGTTCAATATATTATAAAAAGTAAAATAAATACCCATCATCAAGAGCATAGCTGCCAAAAAAAGCCATCCGATAAAAGAATAAAAAAATGATTTTACTTCTCTTTTATAAATCGCTGTCATCACTTTCCTCCTCTTCTGATGCTCCTGTCAACTGTAAGAAAATATCTTCCAATGATTTTTCCATCTTTTTCATAGATAAAACCGGCATATCTGCATTGGTAAGCGCAACAGACAGTTCTTTCCGGATATCCGCATTGTCTTTGGATATTACTTTCAGTGTAATGCCGTTTTCTTCCACAGCTTCCTCTAATGTATAAGACTGCACCTGTTCTATTTTGTCAAGAATCTCTTCTGCTTTTTCTTTTGTTCCAAGTGCCGTTATTTCAATCTCTGTAGATTTGTCCATCAATTTCTGCAAGCCCTCCGGAGAATCACTTGCGACAAGAGCGCCGTTTGCAATGATTAAAATATGATCGCATATCGTACTGATTTCGGACAAAATATGTGAACTTAACAAAATCGTATGCTGCTTTGAAAGATTCTTAATCAAAGCACGAATTTCCATAATCTGCTTCGGGTCTAAGCCGACCATCGGCTCATCTAAAATAATAACCTCCGGATATCCTGTGACAGCCTGTGCCAGACCGACTCTCTGCTTATAGCCTTTGGATAAATTTTTAATCAGACGCATTTTTACATCGTCAATTCCAACCATTTTCATCAGTTCCTGAATCTGTTCATCGCGCTCCCTCTTCGGCACTTTTTTCAGTTCCGCAACAAAACGCAGATACTCCAGCACTGTCATATCCGGATAAAGCGGCGGAATTTCCGGCAGATATCCGATACATTTCTTCGCCTGTTCCGGCTGCGTAGACATATCATATCCGTTTATTGTTACCGTACCGGATGTCACTGCCAAATATCCTGTCATCATATTCATCGTAGTTGTCTTTCCGGCTCCGTTCGGTCCTAAAAAGCCATATATCTGCCCTTTTTGCACTTCAAAAGAAAGGTTATTAACAGCTATGTGATTTCCGTATTTTTTTGTCAGATTTTCTACTTTTATCAAGGGGATGGGCTCCTTTCCGACATTTTTTTACATTAAAAATAACAGTTTTAGAACACACGATACCAATTATATCATATTATAATATCAAAATCATTATGAATCTTTTAAAAATAAAAGGAAGGATATTTATGAAAATAAAAGATTGTAATTTTAAGGAAGATTTTGATAGATTCCCGGTCGCTATGGCGTATGTACCATGGCAGCGTCTGACAAATATCTATGAAGATTTGGATGAAGCGCTCTTAAACGGAACTATCTTTCCGGAATTAAACAAACCGTTCACAGGAAGGAGATGCTGTAAATGATGAATAATTTTCGCGGTGAGCGTGAAAAACTGCTCCACCAAATAGACCTTATGGGTTTTGTAATTGTAGAAATGAACCTGTACCTTGACACGCATCCGGATGATGTGGAAGCTGTCGAATATCTCAAACACTACACCCATATGAAAAATAAGGCAATGCGCGAATATGCTTCTAAATTTGAGCCGCTTACCATTGAGACGGCAAGCGCATCTCCTGTAAAAGAATGGATTTGGGCAACATCACCTATGCCTTGGGAAGGAGGCTGCAACTAATGTGGAATTATGAAAAAAGATTAGAGTTTCCCGTAAATATTACAAATCCCAGCGCTATGCTTGCGCAGGCTATTATCAGCCAGTATGGCGGACCGGATGGAGAAATGGGCGCTTCCATGCGTTATTTATCACAGCGTTATGCCTGCCCTTACAGAGAAGTATCATCTGTTCTTACGGATATCGGTACTGAGGAACTCGGACATTTGGAAATTGTTGCGACTATCGTACATCAGCTTACGAAAAACCTGTCGATGGAAGAAATCGAAAAATCCGGCTTCGCTAACTATTATGTGGACCATACAATCGGCGTCTGGCCGCAGGCTGCCAGCGGAATGCCGTTTAGCGCGGCGCAGTTCCAGTCAACAGGCGATATTATCACGGATTTGACCGAAGATATGGCTGCAGAACAAAAAGCACGTACCACTTATGATAATATTTTACGTCTTGTACGTGATGATCCGGATGTCTGCGAACCGATTAAATTCTTGCGCGCAAGGGAAGTTGTGCATTTCCAGAGGTTTGGGGAAGCAAACCGGGAACATTGTAGTAAATCGGAACACACAAAATACAATTACTAAGACGCATACCCACATTTCCTCAAAGCTAGACAACATGGGTATTCATTTTTTCTTTGTGAACGCTTAGATATTACTTACCAAGCGATAATGTAACTTTCATA
>CAZKOR010000130.1:0-10452 GCA_964554405.1 uncultured Bacteroides sp.
TTAATCAGCGAATATAACGGGCATATGTATCCGTCAAAATCCTATGACTGGGAAGAACACAGAGCAGAACATGCATTACGCCATGCAAATGTATTAGACGCTGTAGCAGGAGAGGATGATATTGCCGGCAGTTTCGGCTGGTGTATGTTTGACTACAACACGCATAAGGACTTCGGAAGCGGAGACAGAATCTGTTATCACGGTGTTATGGATATGTTCCGGAACCCGAAGCTTGCCGCTGATATCTATGCCTGTGAGCAGGAGGAAATTCCGCATCTTTCCCTGACTTCCTCTATGGATATCGGGGAGCATCCCGGCTGCAACAGAGGAAATACCTATATTCTAACCAATGCAGACAGCGTCAGAATGTATAAAAACGATAGGTTCATCAAAGAATATACGAAAGAAAATTCTCCGTATAAAAATTTGAAGCACGGGCCGATACTGATTGATGATTTTATCGGGGATGCAATTGAAAAAAACGAAGATTTTGCACCTGCGCAGGCAAAGGGCATTAAAGATGCATTAAATGCCACAGCAAGATACGGACTGTCCAATCTGCCGAAATCAGTGTATCTGACTGCTATGAAAATGATGTTGGTATATCATATGAAACCGGAAGAAGCGGTGACGCTATATAACCGTTATATCGGAGATTGGGGAGGCGCATCTACCTCATACCGTTTTGAGGCGGTAAAAAATGGGGAAGTAGTGAAAACGATGGTAAAAGAACCAGTCCACACTTTAAAGCTCTCTGCGGAAGCTGACCATGATACTCTGACGGAAGAAAATACATATGATGTGGCGGCAATCAGAATAAGGGTATTGGATGAACATGATAACCAGGTGAGTTTCTTTCAGGAACCGGTGCAGTTTGAGGTAGAGGGACCGATTGCTCTTATCGGACCTGAGATTGTTTCCTTACAGGGCGGTATGGGAGGAACCTACATTCGGACGCTTGGAGAAGCGGGAGAAGCATGTGTAAAGATACGGACAATGCAGGCGGAGACGGTTGTGCTTCATTTTACGGTGTCATAAAGATAGAAAATTGATAAAGAAGAGATAGAGAAGAAGAAAAGATGGAGAATAGGAAAGGAGCAGCGCAAAATGAATGAAAAATCAAAAATGATATTCGGCAACCCGATGACGGAGGCAGTCTATCGGAAGGCAGTACAGTCAAAAAAGAAGTACATGAAAAAGTTTGGAGATGACACAAATGTCAGTTATCCGGTAAAAATCGAGAAAAATACACATATCGGAGAACAGCTTGGCGTTATGAATGTATTGCTGGGGGACGGCAGCCGAAATGCCGGAGCAGACGGTGCGTCAGAGTCTTTTGATTCGGAAAAAGGAATTATCGTAGGAAATATCCGCATGGGATTCGGTCATTACCGGATTTCCATGGCGATTGCATCGGCGGCAAACTCTATGGGATATATTCCGTACTGGATGGACTTAAACTCTTATCCGCAGACAACCTGTACGAAAGTAATCAGTGCACAGAATGATTTGTATTCTCTCGGTTCACGCCTTTCCGGCAAAAGCAGGCTTTTTAACAAATTCGTATGGGAGCCCATGAATTATGAAGGATTCCGTAAATTAAGCTACAATGCGTCCGACCAGAAAAATGCGGAATTGATGGCGGCGGTATACCGGAACGTACCAAAAGATATTCCGGTTGTGGCAACGCATGTCTGGCCTGCACAGGCAGCGGTTCATGCGGGCATGAAATATGTCGTAAATTCAATACCTGACAACTGGCCGATGGCGCTGCATCTCTCGGAGGGCAGTCTGCATACGATACAGACCCATTACGCTTATCAGGGATATCGTATTTTAAACGGAATGCAGGGAAAAGACGTATTAGAGCCGATGCCGGATGACGCCCTTGTTTATACAGGACATTATATTGACCATGAATTGGTGTCCAATATAGAGAGTGACTGCGAAAAGCGAATGAACAGGAAAAAAGAGGGAAAACCGATACGTTTTCTTTTAACAATCGGTGGCGCAGGCGCACAAAAGGAAATTTTTGCAGCAATCATCAAGTACCTTATGCCGCTTATCCGTGATAAAAAAGCGGCGCTCTATGTCAATGTAGGCGATTACCGGAATGTCTGGGAGGAACTGGTAAAAGAAATTTCCGGGTTAAGTGCACTTTCTACCGAGCATTTTAATAAGTGGAAAGAAACGGAGAAGTTTGCAGAGGAAGCAATTGATGGAAATGTGGAGGGCGTTCACGCATTCTGGCATGAAAACATATTTGAAGCGGTCTATTGCACGAATCTGTTGATGAGAAGCTGTGATGTGCTGGTAACAAAGCCAAGCGAACTTGCATTTTATCCGGTACCGAAGCTGTTTATTAAAAGAGTCGGCGGGCATGAACAGTGGGGAGCAATCCACTCTGCAGAAATCGGAGACGGCACGTTAGAGTGCAGGGATATACCGCATACGCTGCAAATGATTAAGCTTTTTATAGGGAAAAATCATTTGCTGGAAGATATGTGTAACTGCATTATCGAAAATAAAAAAGCGGGCATTTATGACGGCGCCTATAAAGTAGTGGAACTTGCTATGGCGCAGAAAAATAAGTCTCTGAATCAGTAAAAAGAGGAATGGAAAGGGAGAGGTGAGTTTATGAAATTATCAGCAAGGGAAAAAGTTTCATATGGTCTGGGAGCGGTCGGAAAAGATATGGTATATATGCTCTCGGCAAGCTATATTTTATATTATTATCAGGATATTTTAGGTGTGAGCGCGATTGCAATGGGTATTATCTTAATGGCGGCACGTGTCTTTGACGCTTTTAACGACCCGGTAATGGGTGTTTTGGTAGCAAAGACAAAGTCGAGATGGGGAAAATTCCGCCCTTGGCTTTTAGTCGGTACAATACTCAATGCCATTATCTTATATTTTATGTTTGCTGCACCGCCGTCCATGAACGGAAGCGGACTGGTTGCTTATGCAGCTGCCACTTATATCATATGGGGCGTAACTTATACGATGATGGATATTCCTTACTGGTCCATGATTCCGGCTTTTACGGAGGGCGGTAAAGAGCGTGAGGGGCTGACGACACTGGCGCGTTCCTGTGCGGGAGTCGGTTCCGCGGTTATTACGATTATTACAATGAAATGCGTTTACTTATTAGGACAGGGGGATGAACGTCTCGGTTTCCGGTTGTTTGCACTCATTATAGCTGTTATTTTCGTTCTGTTTATTTTATGTACCTGCCTGAATATTAAGGAAAAATCTACAGTCAATGTAGATTCTCCTTCCGTAGGACAGATGTTTAAGGCGCTGATTCAGAACGATCAGGCAATGGCTGTCGTTATTACGATTGTACTGATAAACTGTGCTATTTATACTACTTCAAACCTTGTTATTTACTTCTTTAAATATGATTTCGGTGGTGAGAACTGGTATGATGCGTATACGCTGTTTAATACGTTTGGCGGAGCAATCCAGATACTATCCATGATGCTTTTCTTCCCGCTGCTAAGAAAGTTTTTCAATGCGCTTCAGGTATTTTACATCAGCTTTTTTATGGCGGTTGCAGGATATGTAACATTGTTGATCCTTGCGTTTACGAATATGTCCAGTGTCTATCTGTTATTTATTCCGGGATTCTTCATTTTTGCCGCAAACGGAATGCTTACGGTAATTGTAACGATATTCCTTGCCAATACGGTAGATTATGGCGAGTTAAAGAATAATCGGAGAGATGAAAGCGTTATTTTCTCCATGCAGACCTTTGTAGTGAAGCTTGCATCCGGTGTGGCGGCGTTAATTGCCTCTATCTGTCTGACAGTGTTTAATTTAAGTGATGATACAAGCGCAGTTGCGTCGGCAGCAGGTTCTTCCGTTGTAGGACTCCGCATGACGATGACAGTCATTCCGGCTATCGGACTTTTGATTGCGGTATTTTTATTCCGTCAAAAATTTATCCTGACGGAAGAAAAAGTGGAGGAAATTGCGGCGCAGATTAAAGAAAAAAGAGCGCAGGAGAGATAAGAAACTTAGAAAGCGAAGATAATATAGCAGAGGATAGAATTATGATTCAGGAAAGTAATCGGTGTTTTGTACTTGAGACGAAGAATACGACATACTGCTTTCGCGTGATGGAGAGCGGGCATCTGGAACATCTTTATTACGGCAGGAAGATTACACTGCCGGATGAAAAGGCATGTGAGGTTCTGGCGGAAAAGCATGCCTTTCCGCCGGGAAATACGAATATCTTCCGTGGGGCGGATGAGAAGGAGTATCCCTCTTTTTCCTTAGAGGATATCAGACTGGAAATGTCATCCTACGGAAAAGGGGATATCAGAGAGCCGTTTCTTGAAATTACCCACGCAGACGGAAGCTTCACTTCGGATTTTGTATTTGATAAAGCGGAAATCACAAAAGGAAAAGAGGAATATCAGACGCTGCCGGGTTCCTATGATGAGAGCGGGGAAGTTGAACATCTTTGCATCACTTTAAAGGACAGAAGTTATCAGCTTGCTCTGGAATTACATTATTACGTCTATGAGGACTGTGATGTTATCACAAGGAGCGCAAAGCTTATCAATGAGAGTGCGGAAGCGATAACACTGCGCAGACTGATGAGTATGCAGATAGATTTTGATTTGTCAGGGTTTATTTTTACGACATTTAGCGGCGCATGGGCAAGGGAGATGAAGCGGACGGATGTAAGGCTGCTTTCCGGGAAACATGTAAATGCTTCCTATACAGGAACATCTTCAAACCGTGCCAATCCGTTTGTGATGCTTGGACGGACGGATACTTCCGAGGATGCGGGAGACTGCTACGGTTTCAATCTGATATACAGCGGCAATCATTATGAGGCTGTAGAAGTAAGCGGATACGGGAAAACAAGATTTGTAACGGGTATCAATCCGCAGTCTTTTGACTTCCTTCTGGAAGCAGGAGAGTGTTTTGAAGCGCCCGAAGCGATAATGAGCTATTCCCATGAAGGCTATAACGGCATGAGCGGACATATGCACAAGTTTGTAAGAGAGCATATCGTACGCGGAGAATGGAAAAACAAGGTTAGACCCGTTTTATTAAACAGTTGGGAGGCGGCTTATTTTAACATTAATGAACGTAAGCTCCTTAATCTTGCCAAGGCGGGAAAAGAAGCCGGAATCGAGCTTTTTGTCAGGGATGACGGCTGGTTTGGAACGCGTAATGACGATACACAGTCACTCGGTGATTGGGAAGTGAATAAAGAAAAACTGCCCGACGGCGTGGACGGACTTGCCCGGAAAATCAAGGCAATGGGACTGGATTTCGGCATTTGGGTAGAGCCTGAAATGGTGAATGTAAAAAGCCGCTTGTATGAGAAGCACCCTGACTGGGCGCTGCAGATTCCGGGAAAGGCGCATTCTGAGGGCAGGAATCAGAGAATACTTGATTTGACGAGAAAAGACGTACAGGATTACATCATAGAAGAAATGAGCCGTGTCTTTTCCACGGCGGACATCTCTTATGTGAAATGGGATATGAACCGTACTTTTACGGACTATTTTTCCGCATCCCTGCCTGCCGGACGACAAGGGGAAGTTGCGCACCGGTATGTTTTAGGACTGTACCGCTGTATGAAAGAACTGACAACGCGCTTCCCGAAGATTTTATTCGAGGGATGTGCGGCGGGCGGCAATCGCTTTGATTTGGGAATCTTATGCTATTTTCCGCAAATTTGGGCAAGCGATGATACGGACGCTCTGTGCCGGGCGGAAATTCAAATGGGATACAGCTATGGTTATCCGATGTCCGTTGTCAGCGCGCATGTATCGTCATGTCCGAATCATCAGACACTGCGGATAACGCCGTTAGAAACGCGGTTTTCTGTGGCGGCTTTCGGTATCTGCGGGTATGAGTGTAATTTCTGTGATATGAAAAAGGAAGAGTTAGAAGCAGTAAAAGCGCAGATTGCCTTATATAAAGAGTGGCGCGAAGTGCTGCAGACGGGTACTTTTTACAGAGGGCGGACTTTTGCGGACAGTGCGCACGGAGCGGAAAGCGTTTTGCAGCAGAGTGACGGGAATATCATGGAATGGACCTGCGTGTCAAAAGACAGGAAAAAAGCGGTAGGATTTTTGATGCAGAAACTTGTTACGCCGAATACGCAGTTTGGATTTTACAAGGCGAAAGGGTTGATACCTGACGTGCTGTATCATTTTTATAACCGTTTCCTAAAGTATAATATTAAGGAATTCGGGGATTTGGTGAATACTGTCGCACCTATCCATATCAAACAGGACTCTCTGGTACACAACATGGTGTCTAAATTTGTGAAGATGGACGGTGAAACCGAAGATTATCATGTATATGGAGATACCCTGATGTATGGCGGTGTGAAATTAAAGCAGACTTTCAGCGGAACCGGATATAATAATGAAGTGAGATATTTTCAGGATTTTGCATCCAGACTTTATTTTATGGAAGCAGAATAGCAGATGCGCTATTCTGTTTCCATTATTTTTTGATAAATTTTATAGAGTCCGCAGGGGAAGCATAGGATGACTCCTGCGACAGCCCCGATTCCTGCCTGTAAAATCTCATAAGGCAGTTTGAGAATGGCATATTCCGGTGTACTGTAGACATATGCGCGGCCTAATGTATAACCGATTGTCATAATGACAGCGCCGACGATAACGCCGATGATAGCGCCCAATTTATGATTTTTCCGAAAAAGTTTGTGCACAAATACTGAGATAACGGCTGCCTGTATGCCATGCGTTACAAGTGAGACAAACATCGGAGCAGGGTAAAAGAAAAAGTCTCCTAAAAATGAGCCGACACCGCCGACGATGCAGGCATAGAACGGGTCTAACAGAATGGCAGCAGTACAGATAGCCACATCACATAAATAGAGATGACCGCCGGGAACCGGAATGCCGTAGGAACTCAGCGCAATATTTAATGCCATAAAGAGCGCGGCGATGGTTAATTTTTTCGTTGCAGTGTTTTTCATGATAATCCTCCCTTGTCATAAGTGAATGTATTTTTGTTGAATTCATAGTAACACAGTATGATATATTTGTAAAAAGGATTATAATGATATCAGTAATTTGTTTTTTTGATTAATATGAGCATATACTTATGATTGTAAATAGAGAATTTTTATGATAGGATTTCACTAGATGAAGTTTAGCCAAATTGAGAACACTACAAAAAGGAAAGTGAGGACAGCATTGCCGCAAAAAAATACTTATACGGTAAAAGATATCTATGCTCTTCCGAATGGGCAAAGAGCGGAACTGATTGATGGACAAATGTATATGATGGCGCCGTCAAGTACCGGACATCAAAGAATTGTGTTTTCATTATCCAGAAAAATTGCTGATTATATTGATTCTAAAGGTGGAAACTGTGAAGTCTTTCCGGCTCCATTTGCCGTATTTTTAAATAAAGATGAACAAAATTATGTAGAACCTGATATTAGTGTCATATGTAATAAGGATAAATTGTCAGAACGTGGTTGTGAAGGAAGCCCTGATTTTATTATAGAGGTGGTTTCTCCCAGCAGCCGGAAAATGGATTATTCTAAGAAAATGACTTTATACTCTGAGTCAAATGTTTTAGAATATTGGATTGTTGATCCTGAAAAAGAGCGTACCACAGTTTATCACTTTGAAGAAGATGACGCGCCTTCTGTCATTCCGTTTGCGAACTCGATTCAAGTAGGAATTTACAAGGATTTACAGATTAATATTTCTGAATTGCTGTAGACTGGATTCCGTTTTGCGGAATCTAGTCTACGGTTTTCTGAAAATGCTGATAGTCTTTACAGGAGTTCCAATCGCCGCCCCAAACAAATCCATGTTCTTTAAAAAGCTTGTAGCATAAATCATTTTCATCGATTTTATATGGAAAATCATTTGAGCGGTCAGCATAGATTTCACTGCCCGGAGGAGAAATGTAAGTTTCTCCGCTTCCGTTTCTGTTAAAGACAACATAAGGATTATAAAAAGGGTTGATGTCGATGGCGCAGCCTAAAGCGTGTTTAGACAGGCTGGAAGTGCCGTCCACCACCCTGTAATTAAAGCAGGAAGTGTTGTTGTCCGCCATAGAAGCAGTATCATCTCCTTGATATTCATCGATAAGCCTTATTTTCTCAATCTGATATTCATTCTGATACAGTTCATAAAAAATCTCAACAAAGTCCTGAACGATTCCCTTATTGCAAATCAGTTCGCCGGTCTGTACTTCTCCGTTAAAGTCATAATACAATACGGAAAGATAACGTAAATCATCATATGAGACAGCAGGCGTATCATCATCGTCCAGCATATTCAGGGCAGGAACTGCCAGATCGGAAGATTCCGACTTGGAAACAGGATAGGAGATGCCCGTGATTCTTCCTTTGACTTCATCAGTCAATTCTTCGTAGTAAAAACCCTCCTGATAGACAATGCGGCTGTCGGGAACAGCAGGAGAAGCTTGTGTATCGTTATTTTCCGGTGTTGCAGGAGCTTCTGTGTTTTGTTCCACGTTGGATTCTTGCTCGGTTGATATTGTGGTCATATTTTCACCATCCTTTTTTTTTTCAGGTGATTCATTTATATGCACACTATCTTCCTGATATGATTCATTCTCTTTTGCGGCTGCGCGGTCGGCAAGCGTTTCCGAATGGACTAATGAACGAGCCAGAAACCCGCAGACAACCGTTAAAAAAGCCAGAAAAAGGATTGGTTTTAGCATTTGTTTTATAAGTGGGTTTTTCATTATGATAGATTCCTTTCAGATAAGTGTGAAACGCAAAATTGTGGTAATACTCCGGCAATATTTACACAGGTTTTGCATTTTATCACTATGCTACTTATGTACATAGTGTACCACAAAACATAGCAATATGACACTCGAATATTACAGTTTAACCGTATCATTAGAATGACTTGTAATTCTCTTTATTTTTTGCTACAATCAGACATGCGAAACCTCTAACACGTAATCAGAAGCATATAGAATAGTAAGCGGGAAAACCAATGGGTATTATAAAGACAGACAAATTAGTATTTGAATATATCAGACGAGACGAAGAAGGTAATGTTGAGGGAATCACCAGAGCCGTTGATGAAGTTGACCTAGATGTCCGGCAGGGTGATTTTGTTGCGATATTGGGACATAACGGTTCCGGGAAGTCCACTCTTGCCAAGCACATCAACGCCATTTTGTATCCGACCGAGGGAACCGTATGGGTTGACGGCATGGATACATCGGAAGAAAAGCACCTTTGGGATATCCGTCAGAATGCCGGCATGGTATTTCAGAATCCGGATAACCAGATTATCGGGCAGGTCGTGGAAGAGGATGTAGGATTCGGCCCTGAAAATATGGGTGTGCCGACTGCAGAAATATGGGAGCGGGTGAAAGAGAGCTTAAAAGCTGTCGGTATGTATGAATACCGCAAGCATTCCCCGAATAAATTATCCGGTGGGCAGAAACAGCGGGTTTCCATTGCCGGAGTCATTGCCATGCACCCGAAATGTATCATTCTGGATGAGCCTACGGCAATGTTAGATCCGAACGGACGCAAAGAAGTTATCCGCGCGGCAAGGGCGCTTAACGATGCTGAGGGGATTACGATTGTACTGATAACACATTATATGGAAGAAATTATTCATGCCGATAAAGTGTTTGTTATGGATAAAGGAAAAATTGCCATGGAGGGTACGCCGAGGGAGATTTTTTCCCAAGTGGAACGGCTGAAAGAACTCCGTCTGGATGTGCCGCAGGTAACTTTGTTAGCATATGAATTGCAGAAAAAAGGCGTTAAAATTCCGGATGGGATTTTGACGATTGAGGAATTGGTGGAGGTGTTACGATGCCTTTGATTTTAGACCATGTAAATTATGTATATGGCGAAGATACGGAACTTGCGGTTCATGCGCTGCGGAATGTGAACCTTGTCATACCGGACGGGCAGTTTATCGGTTTGATAGGGCATACAGGTTCCGGCAAGTCCACCTTGGTACAGCATTTAAACGGTTTGATAAAACCGACAAGCGGCGCAATTTATTTTAACGGAGAAGATATCCACGATGCGGACTATAATAAAAAGAAGCTGCGCAGCAAGGTTGGTCTGGTATTTCAGTATCCGGAGCATCAGTTGTTTGAAGTGGATGTGTTTACGGATGTCTGCTTTGGTCCGAAAAATCTCGGGCTTTCCCAGAAAGAAGTGGAACTGCGCGCTTATGCGGCATTAAAACAGGTCGGTCTGGAAGACGAGTTTTTCTATCAGTCGCCATTTGATCTTTCCGGCGGACAAAAAAGGCGGGTTGCGATTGCAGGCGTACTTGCCATGAAACCGGATATTCTGATTCTCGATGAGCCGACAGCGGGGCTTGACCCTAAGGGCAGAGACGAAATATTAGACCAGATTGCAAAGCTGCATAAAGAAATGGGGATAACGGTTATTTTAGTTTCTCACAGCATGGAAGATGT
>CAZKOR010000131.1:0-8120 GCA_964554405.1 uncultured Bacteroides sp.
GAGGGATACGATGCAGAATATGAAGAAGAGTATGTAGAAGAAGCAAGCGGCGAGGAAGAAAACTTTGAAGAATAAAAAGATTCCGATGCGGCAGTGTGTAGGCTGCAGGGAAATGAAAAGTAAAAGGGAAATGATGCGTGTCTTAAAGACCGCAGAGGGTCCCATCGTGATAGATACGACCGGTAGGAAGAACGGCAGGGGAGCATACCTTTGCATGACAAAAGAATGTCTGGTCAAAGCAAGGAAAAACAAAGGACTGGAGCGTTCTTTCAAGATGAGTATTCCGGATGAGGTATATGAAAAGCTGGAAAAGGAGTTTGATGAGGATGTGCAAAGCAAATAAGCCGGAAGCAGCCAAAATCTTATCCATGCTTGGTCTGGCAGCCCGTTCCAGGAATATTGTCAGCGGAGGATTTGCAACGGAGAATGCAGTAAAGTCAGGGAAAGCATATTTGGTGATTGTATCAGAGGATGCTTCCGATAACACGAAAAAGAAGTTTCGGAATATGTGCGAATTTTATGAAGTGCCTTTTTATCAGTTCGGAGAAAAGGAAAACCTTGGGCATTCTATAGGAAAACAGGAAAGAACATCCCTGGCGCTTACCAATGCCGGATTTGCAGATTCCATACAGAAACAGTTGGAAGATTTCATCATGAGACGGAGGTAGTGAGCATGGCAAAAATGAAAGTGCATGAGCTTGCAAAAGAGTTAGAAAAGAAGAGCAATGAAATTGTAGCTTTTTTGCAGGATAAAGGATATGAAGTAAAGGCGGCTCAAAGTTCCATAGAAGACGATGCGATTGCATTGGTGCGTGAAAAGTTTGGAAACAGCCAGCCTGAGAAGTCTGTGAAAGAAGCGGATGCAGTAAAAACGGATAATACTGCAAAAGCGGATGATACTGTAAAATCAGATAATGCCGCAAAAGCAGAAAAGCCGGACAATGAGGCAAAGCCGGAGGCTTCAGAAAATAAGCAGGCTGCGCCGGAGGCAAAGAAAAAGAAGAAAATTATTTTCGTAAGCAATCCGCATAATTCCAAGATGCCCGGCAACAGACCGCCGCAGCAAAGTGCGGATAAAAGACCTGCAAATGCGAACAGGAACGCATCATCCCAGCAGGCGCCGCATAAGCTGATAAGACCGACGCAGAAACCGATTCCGGTAACGGCGGAGCCTTATGATGTCAGACAGAAGCAGCAGCAGGAAAAACGTCTGGAGCGTAAGCAGCAGGAAAAACAGGAAAACAGGGAAAAAGAAAATGTCCAGAGCAAACAAAGCGTACAGGAAAAGCAATACAATAATCATGAAGATAGAAGAACTGAGGGACAAAGCAGGCAGAATTATAACGGTTCTCAGGGAGGTAATCGCCCTGCCGCACCGTCTGTCGGCGGCGGTCGGAATTTTAACAATAGTGAACGTCCTCAGAGAGGCAATGACAGAGCGGACAATCGATTTAAAAAGGGTGGAAATAACAAGGACTTTATGCCGGAGAGTCCCATCAAGGACACTGAAAAGCATAGGGATGAAGAGAAGCGCAGGATCGGTCAGGAGAAAGATAAGCGTTCTAAAAAGGATTTAATTTACGAAGAGGATGAAGTAGGTGTAAAGAATCGCAATAAAGCCGGACGCTTCATTAAACCTGAGAAAAAGCCGGAGACGGTTGTGGAAGAACAGATTAAAGTCATTACGGTTCCGGATTCCTTGACAATTAAAGAACTGGCGGATAAGATGAAAATCCAGCCTTCCGTAATTATCAAGAAGCTTTTCATGCAGGGACAGATTGTGACCGTGAATTCGGAGATAAGCTTTGAAGATGCGGAAAATATTGCCATCGAATTTGAAATTATCTGTGAAAAAGAAGTAAAAGTCGATGTGATTGAAGAACTTTTGAAAGAGGAAGAAGAGGACGAGAGCAAGATGGTGGCAAGACCGCCCGTTATCTGCGTTATGGGTCACGTTGATCATGGTAAAACTTCCCTTTTGGATGCTATCCGGAAAACCAATGTAACAGATAAAGAAGCAGGCGGTATTACGCAGGCGATTGGTGCGTATACCGTTACGATTAATAATCAGAAGATTACATTTTTGGATACGCCCGGACATGAAGCATTTACGGCAATGCGTATGCGCGGCGCCAATTCTACGGATATTGCAGTCTTAGTAATAGCGGCGGATGATGGTGTGATGCCGCAGACAGTAGAAGCGATTAACCATGCAAAAGCAGCAGGCATTGAAATTATTGTTGCAGTCAATAAAATTGATAAGCCGAATGCCAATATTGACAGAGTAAAGCAGGAAATGACAGAGTATGAGCTGATTCCGGTGGATTGGGGCGGTTCTACGGAGTTTGTGCCCGTTTCCGCAAAATCCGGCGAAGGAATTGAAACTCTTTTAGAGACAATTTTGTTGACAGCCGAGATTCTGGAACTGAAAGCCAATCCGAACAGACGCGCAAGAGGACTTGTTATTGAGGCGGAACTGGATAAAGGCCGTGGCCCGGTTGCAACGGTGCTAGTTCAGAAAGGTACACTGCATATAGGCGACTTTATTTCTGCAGGCGCAAGCCACGGTAAAGTCAGAGCCATGATTGATGATAAGGGAAGAAGGGTAAAAGAGGCAGGACCTTCTATGCCGGTAGAAATTCTCGGACTTTCCGATGTACCCAGTGCAGGCGAGGTATTTATTGTCCATGAAAATGATAAATCGGCAAAATCTTATGCAGACACTTACATGGCGCAGCATAAAGAAGAGATGATTGCAGATACTAAGACAAGAATGTCTCTGGATGATTTGTTCAGCCAGATTCAGGAGGGTAACTTAAAAGAGTTGAATCTGATTGTAAAAGCAGATGTACAGGGTAGTGTGGAAGCTGTGAAGCAGAGTCTTATGAAACTTTCCAACGATGAAGTTGTTGTGAAATGTATTCATGGCGGCGTAGGCGCTATTACCGAATCCGATGTAACGTTAGCTTCCGCATCTTCAGCGATTATTATCGGATTTAACGTCAGACCGGATGCAACGGCAAAAGCTATTGCGGAACGCGAGGGCGTAGACGTCAGACTTTATAAAGTTATTTATCAGGCAATCGAAGATATTGAAGCCGCAATGAAAGGTATGTTAGACCCTGTATTTGAAGAAAAGATTATCGGACACGCGGAAGTGCGTCAAATCTTTAAAGCATCTGCTATCGGTAATATTGCAGGTTCCTATGTACTCGACGGAGAGTTCCAGAGAGGCTGCAAGATTCGTATTACAAGAGAAGGTGAGCAGATTTATGAGGGCGAACTGGCATCTTTGAAGAGATTTAAGGATGATGTGAAAGAAGTAAAAGCAGGCTATGAGTGCGGTCTTGTTTTCGAGGGCTTTGATAAAATGCAGGAGCTTGATATTGTCGAGGCTTATATTATGGTGGAAGTACCCAGAACCTAAATTTTTAAATGAGGGATTGTTATGCGAAAAAACAGTATTAAGAATACGCGTATTAACGGAGAAGTACAGCGGGTGTTAGCGGAAATTATCAGGGGAGAGTTAAAGGACCCGAGAATCGGGGAAGTGACTTCTGTCATGGCAGTAGAAGTGGCGCCTGACTTAAAAACGTGCAAAGTGTGGGTCAGTGTGTTTGGGGATGAACAGGTACAGGCGGACACACTTGCAGGTTTAAACAGCGCAGAGGGATTTATCAGAAATCAACTGGCACGAAAAATCAATCTGCGCAATACGCCGCAGATACGGTTTATTATGGATCAGTCAATTGCGTATGGCGTCAATATGTCGAAATTGATTGATGAAGTAAATCGTGAGAAGAACTTCTAAAGCTCATGGCATTTCGCTAAGAAGTTCTAAGTCTCACGTTTGACAATGAGGAAAGGAGAATCATTGTATCAATGAAAATAATAGATGAAGTACGGGATGCCAAAACCATAGGGATTAGCGGACACGTCAGACCGGATGGTGATTGCATCGGTTCGGTTATGGGACTGTATCTTTATCTGAAAAAGGTATTGCCGGAGACACAGATTGACGTGTTTTTAGAGCAGCCTGCAGATATTTTTCACTGTATTCAGGGAGTTGATATGATACACTCTGATTTTGATGCGGATATGCGGTATGACGTTTTTTTTGCAATGGATTGTAACGCAGAACGTTTAGGAGATGTGGAAAAGCTTTATCAGAAAGCCGGAAAAAGAATTAATATCGACCACCATATCAGTAATACGGGATGCGGAGATGTCAATGTGATAGAGCCGGAGCGAAGCTCAACCTGTGAACTACTTTATGACTTACTGGAAGAGGAACAGATAGATATGGAGATTGCGAAAGCGCTCTATATTGGACTGATTCATGATACAGGCGTCTTTAAGTATTCCAATACCTCTCCGAAGACGTTCCAGACGGCGGCGAAGTTAATTGCATTTGGGTTTGATTTTCCGAAATTGATTGATGAGACTTTTTATGAGAAGACTTACATACAAAGCCAGATTATGGGAAGGGCGATTTTAGAGAGCATTCGTTTTCTGGACGGCAGATGTATTGTCAGTATGGTAAATAAAAAGACGATGAATTTTTATCAGGCAGAGCCGAAAGATTTAGACGGTATAGTCAATCAGCTTCGTATAGTGAAAGGCGTGGAGTGTGCTATTTTTATGTATGAGGCAAGGCCTATGGAATATAAAGTGAGTATGCGCTCCAACGGGGTAGTAGATGTAGCGGCTGTTGCGGTGCAGTTCGGCGGCGGCGGACATGTGCGGGCGGCAGGCTGTTATATGCGTGGTACATATCATGATGCCATTAACAATTTGTCTCTACATATAGAAAAACAGCTTAAAGAGTATGATAAGAGGATGAAAAATGTATCACGGGATGATTAATATAAAGAAAGAAGCCGGTTATACATCCCATGATGTTGTAGCGAAGTTACGCGGCATTTTAAAACAGAAAAAAATCGGGCATACCGGAACGCTCGACCCTGATGCGGTTGGTGTGCTTCCGGTGTGTCTTGGCGTAGGAACAAAGCTCTGCGATATGCTGACAGACTCGGATAAGGAATATATTGCAGTGTTTTGTCTTGGCATTACAACGGATACACAGGATATGTCAGGAACCGTTTTAACAAGGCAAGAAGTGCATGTAACACCGGAACAGGTGAAAGAGACAGTATATGCTTTTCAGGGCGCTTATGAACAGCTCCCGCCTATGTATTCCGCTTTGAAAGTAAACGGAAAGAAATTGTACGAGCTGGCAAGAGAAGGCAGGGAAGTAGAGAGAAAAGCAAGAACTGTCAACATAAAGGAAATAGAAATTTTACAGATGCAGCTGCCGAAAGTACAGATAAGAGTGGCGTGTTCTAAAGGAACTTATATCAGGACGTTGTGTGATGATATCGGGAAAAAACTGGGCTGCGGCGCAGTGATGGAATCCTTGCTAAGAACAAGGGCCGGTGTGTTTCATATAGAAGATGCACTGACTTTAGCACAGGTAGAGCAGCTTGCGCGGGAGATGAGTGTACAGGATGTTATCATACCGCCGGACGATATGTTTCCTGATTTACGGAAAGAAAAGACAAAGAGTCAGTATCAGAAGCAGCTTGTCAACGGAAACAGTCTTACTTTGCGGATGCTGTGTGACAGCAGTGGTTTTTATGATAACGAACAGGTACGTATTTACAGTGAACAGGGTATTTTTTACGGCATTTACCGTTATGAAGAAAAGACGGAGGGCTTTTATCCGGTGAAGATGTTCCTCATGTGAGGGAAAGGCATGGTACGAATATGCAGATTATATGCGAAACAACTGAATTTGTGCTTCCCCGGAAAAGTGTAGTCGCTATCGGGAAATTTGATGGTCTGCATTTGGGACACCAGAAACTTTTTGCAAAAGTCCTTGAACAGAAAGAAAAGGGACTGTTAGCGGCTGTCTTTACATTTGATCCGCCGCCGGAGGCTTTTTTCAGTGGAAAAGCGGCAAAAGGACTGATGAGCAGAGAGGAAAAAAGAAGCGCGTTTGAGCGGATGGGGATAGATGTTCTGATAGAGTTTCCGATGAATGAAGAGACGGCGGCAACTGAACCGGAACATTTTATCAAAGACTATCTTGCACATAAGTTGCAGGCAGCAGTCATTACAGCGGGTACGGATATCTCTTTTGGAAATAAGGGAGCAGGAGATGCAAAGCTGTTAAAAGAGCTTGCGGGGGCTTATGGATATCGCGTGGAAATGATAGATAAAGTAACGATTGCGGGAGAAAGAGTCAGCTCTACGATGATTCGGGAAACGGTAAGAAAAGGTGATATGGAAAAAGCACGGCTTTTTCTGGGGACGCCTTACCGGGTAAGCGGCGTTGTAAGCCATGGCAGGGAACTTGGCAGAAAGCTGGGAATGCCGACGTTAAACCTTTTACCGCCTGAGGATAAGTTACTGCCGCCAAACGGCGTTTATTATTCTGATGTATGGCTGGACGATGTGCGTTATCCGGCAATTTCCAATGTAGGCTGCAAGCCGACGGTAAGCAGTGAGCAGATGACGGGAGTGGAAACGTATCTGTATGATTTTCATGGAGAAGTTTATGATAAAGAGATTGTCGTGGAACTGCTTGCTTTTAAAAGGGCGGAAGTGAAATTTGACAACATAGAAGCATTAAAAAATCAGATGCAGAAAGATATTGCCGAGGGGGCAGTATACCATGGCATACAGTGTATGCCTTAAAATGCAAGAAGTACAAAGGAGGGATAAGTGAAAAATATGAATCTGGAAATCATTCTTTCGATGGCAGGCGGTTTAGGACTTTTTCTTTTCGGTATGCGCGTAATGAGTGAAAGTATCGAAAAAGTCGCCGGTGCAAAACTCAGACAAATATTGGAACAGTTGACCACCAATCGTTTTAAGGGTATATTGGTAGGTGCTATTTTCACGGCGATTATTCAATCGTCATCGGCATGTACCGTTATGGTAGTTAGTTTTGTTAACTCCGGACTGATGACATTATATCAGGCGGCAGGAGTTATCTTTGGTGCAAATATCGGTACGACGGTAACTTCCCTTTTAGTTTCTTTCAAACTGGAAAAAGTGGCGCCTGTCATTCTGCTTGCGGGTGTTATTATTGTAATGTTTTGTAAGAAGCAGAAATTGACAAAATTCGGTGAGGTTATTGTCGGTTTCGGTATTCTGTTTATGGGTTTAAGCACCATGTCAGGAGCCATGTCAGGCATGAAAGATTCACAGGCGGTTTTAGATATGTTTGCGTCTTTGCAGACTCCTATATTTGCGGTTTTGTTGGGAACGGTACTGACGGCGGTAATTCAGAGTTCTTCCGTTACGGTCAGCATTATGGTCTTAATGGCAAATCAGGGACTGCTTGGACTGGATATGTGCATGTTTATTATTTTAGGCTGTAATATCGGCGCCTGCACATCCTCTTTGTTAGCTTCTTTAGCCGGTAAAAAGGATGCGAAAAGAGCGGCGTCTATCCATCTGATTTTTAATGTTATCGGAACGGTTATTGTGTATATACTGTTTAGAATCAATGTAAATCAGGCGGTAGAAATATTATCGGGGATTGCGCATCAGGACGCAGGACGTGTCGTCGCTTATGCTCATATTGCAATTAAAATGTTTCAGGTTATTATCATGTCACCGTTTATAGGCGGTATTGTGAAACTGACTTACATATTAGTACCCGGCAGTGATAAAAAAATCGGCTATCGCGACAGCCATCAGTTGAAGTATATTGGTGAAACGGTAGTCTTCAACCCGGCAACGGCTGTTGTGGAAGTTATCAAGGAATTAGACCGTATGGCATCTTTGGCAGGTGAGAATTTGAACCGTGCCATGAACGCTCTGATTACACTGGATGAGGAGGAAATTACGGAAGTTAAGGAAGTAGAGGAAAATATCGACTTTTTAAGCCATGCGATTACGGATTATCTTGTAAAGATTAACCAGGCGACACTTCCGATTGAGGACTTAAAGAGCATCGGCGCATTGTTCCATATTGTTAATGATATTGAGCGGATTGGCGACCATGCGGAAAATATAGCGGAAGCGGCGGAACATCGAAATGAAACGGGGGTTACATTCAGTAAGGATGCACAGGCTGATTTGGGATTGATGCTTGATATGGTCAATAC
>CAZKOR010000131.1:8220-10357 GCA_964554405.1 uncultured Bacteroides sp.
GGAAAGCTTCCTAAAGATGCAGCCTGTGAAGTATTAGAATCAGATGGAAGCTGGGCACATATCCAATCTGGTAATGTGGATGGTTATGTCAGCTGTGATTATCTTTTGACAGGACTGCAGGCAAAGAGAAGAGCAGAGGAACTTGCCACTACCATTGCAACCGTTACAACGGATTCATTGAAAGTACGGGCGGAAGCGAATACGGATTCGGAAGTTATTACTCTTGTACCAAATGGCGAGGAACTGGAAGTTGTGGCATCAGAGGGTGACTGGGTCAGAGTTTGCTTGGATGATGAAGAAGTATTTGTATCTGCACAGTATGTACAGGTAGATGCAAAGTTAAATACGGCAATTACCATGACAGAACTTTTATACGGACAGGGCGTATCGGATGTGCGTGTTGATTTATGCCAGTACGCAAAAGAGTTTTTAGGAAATCCATATGTCTGGGGCGGAACCAGTTTAACAAACGGCACTGACTGTTCCGGTTTTGTTCTCAGTGTTTATAAGAAGTTTGGCGTTTCCCTGCCGCATTATTCCGGATCGCAGGCAAACTGTGGAACTACTATTAATTTGTCGGAAGCTCAGCCGGGCGATTTGATATTTTACGGAAAAGGCTCGACAATTAACCACGTAGCAATTTATATAGGCAACGGGCAGGTAATTCATGCCAGCAACCCGAAGACAGGTATCCGTATTTCTAATGCCACATATAGAACACCTTTAAAAGTAGTAAGGATTTTGCAGGATTATTAAGTTTATGCTTGCCAAATACTATCTGATATGATAGAATGGTCAAGTATGAATTTTAGCCGATGCTCAGGGCAGGGAGAACTCCAACCCGTTCTTAGCGTCCGGCGGTTGTAAGAAAGAGAGGAGAAAAAAATGATTTCCAAGGAAAAGAAAACAGCAATTATCAAAGAGTATGCAAGAGCAGAGGGCGACACCGGTTCACCGGAAGTACAGGTTGCTATTTTGACGGCAAGAATTCAGGAACTGACAGACCATTTAAAAGAGAATCCGAAAGACCATCATTCCAGAAGAGGTTTGTTGAAGATGGTTGGACAGCGTCGTGGACTTCTTTCTTATTTGAAAGATAAGGATATTGAAAGATATCGTACATTGATTGAGAGATTGGGACTTAGAAAATAAAAGAGGCAGATACAGGGCTGGCGGACGCTAGCCTTTTTGCCTTTCATGTAAGGAGAGATGACTATGTATAAGAGTTACACAATGGAACTTGCCGGACGTACACTGCGCGTTGATATCGGCAGAGTAGGAAAACAGGCAAACGGATGTGCATTTATGCAGTATGGGGAAACAACCGTATTATCGACTGCAACAGCATCAGAGAAACCGAGGGAGGGGATTGATTTCTTCCCGTGCAGTGTGGAATATGAAGAGAAATTGTATGCCGTAGGAAAAATACCGGGAGGCTTTAACAAGCGTGAGGGAAAGGCATCTGAAAATGCGATTTTGACAAGCCGTGTTATTGACAGACCGATGCGTCCTCTGTTTCCGAAAGACTATAGAAACGATGTCACTTTAAATAATATGGTTATGAGTGTTGACCCGGAGTGCCGTCCGGAGCTCGTAGCAATGCTTGGTACGGCGATTGCAACAAGTATTTCGGATATTCCGTTTGACGGTCCCTGTGCTATGACGCAGATGGGTATGATTGACGGCGAGTTTATTGTAAATCCTTCTCAGGAACAGTGGGATAGCGGCGATTTGCAGATGACAGTAGCTTCTACCGCTGAAAAGGTTATGATGATTGAAGCCGGAGCAAATGAAGTACCGGAAGCAAAGGTTATCGAAGCGATTTATAAGGCGCATGAAATTAACCAGACAATCATTACATTCATTAAGCAGATTATGGCAGAGGTAGGAAAACCGAAGCATGCATATGAGAGCTGTGCTATTCCGGATGAGATGTTTGAAGCAATGAAGAAAATCGTAACACCGGAAGAGATGGAGACAGCGGTTTTCACGGATGAAAAACAGGTTCGTGAAGAGAATATCAGAAACATTACGGAAAAATTTGAAGAGGCATTTGCCGAAAATGAGGAGTATCTTGCCATTCTTTCCGAGGCTGTATATCAGTATCAGAAAAAGACAGTGCGTAAGATGATTTTAA
>CAZKOR010000132.1:0-10349 GCA_964554405.1 uncultured Bacteroides sp.
GCATGAACTTTCAGAATTTCCACACGGCCTTTCAGATCCGGCTTGTCCACAATAATCCTTCTGTCAAAACGTCCCGGACGGAGCAACGCTTTATCAAGTATTTCAGGGCGGTTTGTCGCCGCCAGGATAATAATTCCTTTTTTGCCATCGAAGCCATCCATTTCGGAAAGCAACTGATTCAATGTCTGTTCACGTTCTTCGTTTCCGCCGCCGTATTTGGAATCACGGCTTCTTCCTATTGCATCGATCTCATCAATAAATACGATACAGGGCGCATTTTTCTCCGCTTCTTTAAACAAATCACGGACACGGGATGCACCGACACCCACATACAATTCAATAAAGTCCGAACCGGACAGTGAAAAGAACGGCACATGCGCTTCTCCTGCCACCGCTTTTGCAAGCAGCGTTTTACCTGTACCGGGCGGTCCTACTAAAAGCGCACCTTTCGGCAGTCTCGCACCTATCTTTGAATACTTTCCGGGATTATGCAGAAAATCTACCACTTCTACAAGGGATTCTTTTGCTTCATCCTCTCCCGCAACATCCTGAAAAGTGATGCCCGTCTCTTTTTGTACATATACTTTAGCGTTACTTTTACCGACGCCCATCGGACCGCCTTTTCCCATTTTACGGAATAAAAGACTTAAAAGTCCCCACATGAGCAGAATCGGTAAAATATAATACAACAGCACCGTAATGATAACACTGGAACTATCCGCCACCTGCTTTTTAATTTCTATATCATGTTTAAGCAGTCTTGCCGTAAGCGTGTCATCGTCTTCCATCTTTCCCGTATAATACGTTGTGTTGCTGCCGTAAGAATACAAGAAAGGATTCATACGGTTCGCCTGTTTGGGATATATGGTAATACGATCTGATTCTACCAGAACACTATCGATTTCCTCTTCTTCTATCATGTTGATAAATTCATTATAACTGATTTCTTCATTTGAAGAACCGGTTAAAAACTTCATAAACATGCTGATGCTGAGCAGAGTAATCAATGCTGCGACAACCAGAATAATCAAACTTTGTTTCTTAGGGTCGTTCCCGTTATTGCCCGGTCCGCCGCCCTGATTCTCCGGTCCTCTGTTCGGATTATTATTTCCGTTATTGTAATTACCGTCATATTGGTTAAGATTATTATCCATTGATGAGGAATCCTCACTTTCTATAGCTTATATACCTATTATATTATATGGAACCCATTTCTATAAATCAATAAGATAATTATGAATTTGTGGACACAAGTATTAAAGATTTCTAAAGTTTTTTCACAAAATTTACTTTTTCAGTAGATTTTTCCTGCATTGCCCTTTATAATAATAGGATAAAAAAGAATTATAAGAAAGAGGAAAAAATGGCAGTTAAGTACGTATTTGTAACAGGCGGTGTTGTTTCCGGACTTGGTAAGGGAATTACGGCCGCATCTTTAGGACGATTATTAAAAGCGCGCGGTTATAAAGTGACCATGCAGAAATTTGATCCCTATATTAATATTGACCCGGGTACAATGAATCCTATTCAGCATGGAGAAGTTTTTGTTACGGAAGACGGTACGGAAACGGATTTGGACTTAGGGCATTATGAAAGATTTATCGACGAAAATCTGGATAAAAATTCTAACGTAACGACAGGTAAAGTGTACTGGTCTGTTCTTCAAAAGGAGCGCCGCGGCGATTACGGCGGTGGTACGGTGCAGGTAATCCCTCATATTACAAATGAGATTAAAAGCCGTTTTTACCGAAATTTTACGGATGAGGAAACCAGAATTGCCATTATTGAGGTCGGCGGTACGGTAGGTGATATCGAGAGTCAGCCGTTTTTAGAGTCAATCCGTCAGTTCCAGCATGAAGTAGGACGCGAAAACGCTATTTTAATTCATGTTACGCTGATTCCTTATCTGCGGGCTTCTCAGGAAATGAAAACGAAGCCGACACAGGCAAGCGTAAAAGAATTACAGGGAATGGGTATCCGTCCTGACATCATTGTATGCCGCAGCGAATATCCGTTAGAGCCGGGATTAAAGGATAAGATTGCACTCTTTTGTAATGTGCCTAGCAATCATGTCCTGCAGAATCTGGATGTGGAATATTTATACGAAGCGCCTTTGGCAATGGAAAAAGAACGCCTTGCCCAGGTTGCATGCGAATGTCTGAATCTGGACTGTCCGGAACCGGACCTTGCCGACTGGAAAGCTATGGTAGAATCCTTAAGAACGCCTACGGATGAAATTACGATTGCCCTTGTCGGAAAATATACGCAGCTTCATGACGCTTATATCAGTGTTGTGGAAGCATTAAAGCATGGCGGTATCTCAAACCGCTGCGTTGTCAATATCAAATGGATAGATTCCGAAACGGTAACGACAGATAATATTTCAGATATGCTGAAAGATGTTAACGGCATTCTTGTTCCCGGCGGATTTGGCGACAGAGGTATTGAGGGTATGATTCATTCTATCCGTTATGCCAGAGAAAATCATATTCCTTATCTGGGATTATGCCTTGGTATGCAGTTATCCATTGTGGAATATGCAAGAAATGTCATCGGTTATAACGATGCGCACAGCATTGAGTTGAACCCCTCTACCACACATCCGGTTATTGCACTGATGCCCGATCAGAATGACGTGGAGGATATCGGCGGTACGTTACGGCTTGGTTCCTATCCTTGTGTTCTGGACAAGTCTTCCAGAGCATATCAATTGTATGGAGAAGAGACCATTCATGAAAGGCACAGACACCGTTATGAAGTTAACAACGATTACCGCGCTGTTTTAACAGAACACGGCATGAAATTGTCAGGACTTTCACCTGACAGCCGCATTGTGGAAATGTGCGAACTTCCTGAGCATCCTTTCTTTGTTGCAACGCAGGCGCACCCGGAATTAAAATCCCGGCCAAACAGACCGCATCCTTTATTCCGCGGATTTGTTGCCGCTTCACTGGAATATAAGAAAAATCCAAAATAATAATCTTACGGAAAAACAGCCGAAACTTTTTTGAAATTTCGGCTGTTTCTTTTTAACCTTTAAGCTTCTTATCTACATTCACACCTTTTAAGTCTTCCTCAAGAATCTTCATACGCTGCAGCATTGCCCTGATTTGTGCCTGTGCTTCTGCTGTATTGGTGAATGGCGTTATTGTATTCTCCTGTATCTCACCTAACAAATCCGCCTGTTCTCTTGCGTTTCTACGCTGTTCGTTTTTTATTTCTTCTGCCTCTTTGCTCTCTTCCTGCTCGATTTCCAACTGCGCCTGCTGTACTTCTTTTTCCAAACGCTGCTTTTCGAGTTTCTCTTCCTGTTCTTCTTTCTCTTTCTCTTTTTCCTTAGCGTCTTCTATCTTTTCCTGAAGCTTTTCATCAATGTGATCCTGTGCCTCACCTATCAGCGTACTGATGATTTCCTTACCGGCATCCTTCATAATCTCTTCTGCTTCTTCCTGTGCATCCAACATGGTATGGTCTTTCAAGCGCTCAATTTTAATGGTGCGGATTGACATATCTTCCGCCTCAATATCAATCTGCAAATCCTTCATATTTTTTTGGAAGAAATCTGCTTCATCCGCT
This sequence comes from uncultured Bacteroides sp., assembly GCA_964554405.1. GTDB lineage: Bacteria > Bacillota > Clostridia > Lachnospirales > Lachnospiraceae > UBA3282. Next base: position 3,577 of record CAZKOR010000132.1, read on the forward strand.
ATTTCCAAGGCACGCTTCTGATATTCGGTGGGCGAACTTATCTTGCCGCCAAGTTCCATCATCCGCTCCCAGTCTTCGTCGGTCAGACTTATATTGGTGAATTCTTCCCACACTTCTTTTGAGCCTGACTTCTTACTCATAACTGCGGCAGCCGAATTCTTCTTCCATAATTGCACCAGTTCCACATCTTTCTGTTCCTGACTGCCTTCTTCTATCCCATAAAGTTCTTTAATTTCCGCCATGCCGGCATTGCAATTATCAAACTGCTCCTTGTTCTCGGTAAGAGAGCTTTTCAACTCCTGAAGATGGCTTCTGCGCTCTTTCAAATCCAAATCAAATTTCTTATCCGCCGCCCATGCATCAGCAACTACTTTCATAGCCTTTTTCTGCGCCCGCTGTTTGCGCGCTAAAATAGAATCCATCTTTCCGCCCAATGCATTGATATTTATGGAACCGTTTTTCATCTGTCCGCTTTTCTTTTGATTCCGACCGGCCTCTCTTCGGCTCATGGCATTCGTACTTTGATTCACTGCCAAACTGCGGTCGTTTGCATCTATTTTTTGTACTGCCATTGCCTTAACCCTCCACTTTCTTATCTACATTCGCGCCTTTCAAATCTTCCTCAAGGAGCTTCATTCGCTGCAGCATTGCCTTAATTTGCGCTTTCGCTTCTGACGCGTTGGCAGACGGCAGCACAAGGTCATCCTCTACCGCTTCCAATAAATCCGCCTGTTCTCTTGCTCTTTGACGCTGTTCGGCTTTTATTTCCTCCGCCTCTTTACTTTCTTCCTGCTTTATTTCAAGCTGCGCCTGTTGCTCTTCTTTCTCCGCTCTCTGTTCTTCGAGTTTTTCCTCTTGTTCTTCTTTCTCTTCTGCTTTTTTCTCTGCTTCTTCCCGCTTCTCTTCCAAAGTTTCGTCGATATGGTCCTGCGCTTCCCCTGCCAGCATACCGATAATTTCCTTGCTGGCATCCGCCAAAATCTCTTCCGCTTCTTTCTCCGCATCCACCATACCGTGATCTTTTAAACGTTCCTGACGGATAGCACGGATTGCTCCATACTCCGCCTTCATTTCATCCTTTGCATCATCTATATTTTTCTCGAAAACACTGTTTTCACTGTCGATATTCAACACACGCTGCTGATATTCGGTAAGAGGCTTATCGGCAATTTGTGAAAGACGTTCCTGTTCCTCTTTCGTCAAATGTACCATTGTGCCCGGTTTTTCGGCACGCATTGCTTTCTCCATCAGTTCCAAATCTTTCTGTTCCTGACTGTCATCCGATACACCGTACATTTCTTTTAATTCTGCCTTATGCGCATTATTTGATTCTATGATATCCATGTTTTCATCAATATCATCTTTCAACTCCTGAATATGGTTTCTTCTTTCCTCCAAATTCAAATCAATCTTCTTGTCCGCCGCCCATGCATCACCGATTATTTTCATCGCTTTCTTCTGCGCCCGCTGCTTACGCGTTAAAATTGAATCCAGCTTGCCGTTTAACTCGTTCATATTGATAGAGCCGTTCCTGACCTGCTCCTCATTCTTATTGCCGAGTCTTGCCTCTTTGCGGCTCTGCGCGTTTTCATTTTGATGCACTAATAAATTACGCTCATTTGCTCCTGTTACCTGCATTGCCATTGTAATAACCTCCTTGTTTCCTATTAGCGGCAAAATCCATTTTGCCTTTTCTATCATTTATATCGGCAATTTCAGTATTTTCTTTATTCCAGTGCATTCAATTTATCCACAATTTCTTGTACGTCCGCCATAGAAACGCCGCCCTGGAAGCTGACCGGTCCGCGAAGCGGCATATATTCCATCATCGCTATTGCCATTTCATCGGAAATAGCTTCTGCTGCTGCGTCACTTCCGGCGTCTTCCCCGCCGCCAAATATATTTTTACCAACTAATGGTTTGGCAATCTCCCACGCTCTGGGATCTTTCATGACATCCCCTACGGTCGTGTCCGTCGTATAATAAAACGGAAGTTTCACGGTAGATTCCACCGTAACCGTTTTGGACAGAACAATATCTCTGGAGGATTTACCAATTAAAATATCAAATTCCCCGGTTTCCACATGCCAGTCATGAATCTTTACGCTGTAGTACGCAAACGCTCTTTTATCCAATGTAAAAGTTACGGTTTTGGTTTCGCCGGGCGCTAACTCCACTTTGGCAAAATCGCGCAGTTCTTTTACCGGACGGATAACCGTACTCTCCTTATCCGCCACATATAACTGTACGACTTCTTTTCCTGTCATATTACCGGTATTTTTTATGTTGACCGATACAGTCATTGTATCTGTATCTTTCATACTTTCTTTATCTACTTTCAAATCCGAATACTCAAAAGTTGTATAGGAAAGCCCATATCCAAACGGGAAAAGAACATCCATTTTTTTCTTATCATAATAACGGTAGCCTACAAAAATACCCTCTCTGTACTCTACTACATCCCCTTCACCGAAATAAGACAAATAAGACGGATTGTCCTCCAGTTTTAACGGAAATGTTTCAGGCAGCTTTGCACTCGGATTCACTTTTCCAAATAAGATATCGCATACGGCGCCGCCGACTGCCTGACCGCCCAAATATGCCTCTACAATACCTTTTACCTGATTTACCCAAGGCATCTCTACTGGAGAACCGTTATGCAGAACGACAATCGTGTTCGGCTGTACTGCTGCCACCTTTTCAATCAGTTCATTCTGGCAGTCCGGCATAGACATATGCTTCCTGTCAAACCCCTCCGATTCAAACGCATCGGGAAGACCTGCAAAAATAACTGCTGCTTTTGCTTTTTTCGCCGCTTCTATTGCTTCCGCCAATAATTTTTCATCCGTTTTATCTTCTTCGTCACGATAGCCCTGTGCATAGACTATATTAGACATACCGGATACGGCGTCCATTGCCGAAGTCACTTTATGGCTGTTGATATGGGAACTTCCGCCACCCTGATAACGGGGCGTTTCCGCATATTTCCCGATAAATGCAATATCATCTTTTTCGTTTAACGGGAGAATATTGTCATTCTTTAACAGGACAATCGTTTCTTCTGCTACTTTACGTGCCATCTCATGGTCTTTGTCTTTATCCCAAACAGCATTTTTATCCCTGTTTTCTTCATAGCGGAATACAATATTTAAAATACGCTCTACCGCCGTATCTAAAACGCTTTCTTTCAAAGCGCCGCCCTGTATTGCACCTACGATTAATTTATCATTTGCACCAAGAGAGGTCGGCATTTCCAAATCCAGACCGGCTTTTAAATCCTCCACACGGTTATTGACAGCCCCCCAGTCGCTCATGACATAGCCGTCAAATCCCCATTCATCACGCAGTGTCTCTGTCAGATACTTATGATTTTCAGCAGCATAAGTACCGTTGATTTTATTGTAAGAGCACATTACCGTCCAAGGTTTCTGCTTCTTCACCGCACCCTCAAATGCCGCTAAATATATTTCATGCAGTGTTCTTTCGTCCACACGGGAATCTCCCGACATTCTTCTCGTTTCCTGATTATTTGCCAGAAAATGCTTGATGCTCGTACCTACATTTTTACTCTGCACACCCTGAATCAACGCTCCTGCCATCTCTGTTGCCACAAGCGGGTCTTCGGAATAATATTCAAAATTACGTCCGCATAAAGGAGAACGTTTGATATTTACGGCAGGTCCTAAAATGACACTGATACCCTCCGCCTGGCATTCATTACCGATGGTTTCCCCCATCTGCGTCAAAAGTTCTCTATTAAAAGAAGCTGCCGTTCCGCATCCGGCCGGAAAACAAACTGCTTTGATACTGTCATTGACACCAAGATGATCTCCCTCCTGATCCTGTTTTCTAAGGCCGTGAGGTCCGTCCGAAACCATGCTTGCCGGAATCCCCAGTCTCTGCACTGCCTCCGTGTGCCAGAAATCCGCACCGGAACACATCGATGCTTTTTCCTGCAATGTCATCTTACCCACCAATTCTTTGATTTTTTCTGCCGTCATCCCTGTTTGTACCTCCTTTATTTCTTTGCCTTATCCAGCAATTCTTTCAACGCGTCGTCTCCGATACTGACCCATGCATCCTCTTCCTCTGCGTTCAGTCCAAGATACTCCCGAAGTGTCATGGAATCATCGTTAAATCCCCACTCCTGACTGTAGTCATCGATTTCCTCAAATTCAACTTCTCCGGCTAAGTATTTTTCCTTAAATGTTTTCTCCAATGTTTGCGCTCTCCATGTTTCAAAAATTATTTTTTCTTCCAGTTCTAATAATTATTATAATTATAATCTGTTTATAACAGAAACGCAATTGAGAAAAAGAAGTCTGCAGAACGCATGAATACAAAAAATAAATTTCCTTATAAAATTCTTAGAATTTACCTCTATGATTATGTTATCAAACAACGGAGGTATATTTATGAACAAGCTTATTAACACTACACATCCATCCCTTTCAGGCTTTGCTCTGAAATACATTGCACTGGTATGTATGGTCCTCGACCACATCCACTACTTCTTTTCCTTTACGGGAAAAATACCGCTCTTTTTCTCCCAGGCAGGAAGACTAGCTGCACCACTGTTTCTCTTCTGTATTATTGAGGGGTTTATTCATACTCGGAACAGAAAAAAATATTTTCTGCGCATCTATTTGTTTTCCATTTTGATGGGACTTATTCAGTTTTCCTTTTTTAATGTAGGATACGCCCTTGTCCGGGGAGACGGCTTTTTCCCACAGAATCAGATGCTTGCATCTTTCGCTATTTTGATGGTCATCCTGCAGGGTATTGACTGGTGTGAAAAGAAAAAATGGCTGCCCGGACTTGCAGCAATTATAATTCCTTTTGTGCTTCCTTACATTATAATTGTACTGCTTTCTTTCTGCGCTTCGGGAGGATATATAAAAACTGCATTTTTTATTAACCTGCTCGCCTATACCGTACTGCCCTGCCATCTTTTTATTTTGGATGGCGGAACTGCAACTCTGCTTTGCGGATGCGTGCTTTATCTTTTCCGTAAGCATCGAACAAAGCAGGCTGCCGCATATGTAGTTTTTGTTTTTTTGTGGGACTTCGTACGAATCTTACTTTATTTGAGAGGCAATGCTTCCGTGGCAATCTTTTTTACTGAAGCATACGAATGGATGGAGATTTTTGCAGTCATTCCAATGCTATGTTATAATGGCACTCGTGGGCGTGGTTCCAAACAATTATTTTACTGGTTTTATCCCGTCCATATCTATGTACTCTATGCGCTTTCCTGCATAGTGTATAACTTATGCAACGCATAACTAACTACTTATATAAATAGAAAGGTTTTTCAATGGCACGCATTCTAGTAATTGACGATGATAACGAAATTCTTATTTTAATAAAAAACGCTCTGCAAAAAGACGGACACGAAATTATCTGCCGACAGGGCATTACAGATGATATCAAAGAACGTATCCCGCAATGTGACCTTATTCTTTTAGATATTATGATGCCGGACACTGACGGATACAGTTTCTGCCGTACTATTCGCAACTATGTAGATTGCCCCATCCTTTTCCTTACCGCAAAAGGTCTTGAAGAGGATGTGGATTTCGGTCTTTCCCTCGGCGCTGATGACTACATTAAGAAACCATTCTCCATTGTGGAACTTCGTGCAAGAGTAAATGCACATTTAAGGCGTGAGCAGAGAGAAAAACATTCGTGCTTTTCAGTTGGGAATGTTCACTTTCTGCTTTCCTCCAGGGAAGTTCTTGTAAATGACACTAAACTTCCCTTTACCAAAAGCGAGTATGAAATTTCTCTGCTGCTTGCCAAAAATCATGGGCAGACTTTTTCCCGCGAACAGATTTATGAATCTGTTTTCGGATATGACGGGGAAAGCGATGAATCCGCAATCACAGAACATATCAAAAATATCCGCAAAAAATTTGCGGCAGTACATACCGCACCAATTAATACAGTCTGGGGGATTGGATACCGATGGCAGTCTTAAAGAAATTAGATAAAAAAGAAAAAAACCTCAGTGCCTTTTTTCTACGATTCCTGCTGGAAGCTGTATTGTCCGTTATGCTCACCGCTATTGTATGGCTGTTACTTTTATTACTTGGAATCAAACTTCATATTATGCTGCCCGCCAATTACGTTGAGCAGAAAGTTCGTGCTTTTGCCGACTCTCTTAATATGCAGGACTCCGTATCGCCGGATATGATTCCGGACGGCGCTGACTATGCCATCTATCGTAAAGACGGCTTGCTTCAGGAAACAAATCTCCCCGATTCCTATCTTGAAAAAGCAGACTCTGTTGCCGCTTCAGAACAAAATCTTCACCTTGCCGATATTTCGGGACGGGTTTATCAGAGATTAGAAACAGACTCGCAGATTCTCGTTTTAACATACCGCATTCGTTCAGTGTTTGCCAATCCCACGATGCGCCACCTTTTTCCTGATATAGAAACTGTCGGGCTGATTGTATTTTTTCTTCTGCTGATTTTAAATCTTGCTTTTGTTATCAAACAAAATGCAAGACGATTGGCAAAAGAATTACTTATCCTGCAAAACGCCGCAGACCAAATCAGAGAGCAGAATCTTGATTTTGAAATTGCACAAACACGTATCCGGGAATTTAATCAAGTAGCGGATTCCCTTGATGCATTACGGACAGAACTTTCCCATTCTTTAGAAGCGCAATGGTCTATGCAGCAGCAGAAAAAAAGACAGTTCGCTGCACTGGCACATGACATTAAAACACCGCTCACCATTGTACGCGGCAATGCGGAACTTCTTGC
>CAZKOR010000133.1:0-10325 GCA_964554405.1 uncultured Bacteroides sp.
CACACGGACCTGAACCGTGCGCGTCTGCCAATTCCGCCATTCCTGCGAACAAATGCTATTTTAACTTTTTTTTCTGCTTCTGTCAAGATGTTTTTCAATCTTATTCTCTACAAAGTAAATCTTTCTGTCTTTTCACTCTGTTTCTCACTCAGTTCCACTAACATCTGCGTATCTTCATAACAGCCCTTGATGGCTTCCGCAACTATCTGCATACCTGCACTTGTCTCCTCTGCAGAAGCAGAATTTTCTTCTACAACGCTGCTTAAGTTAGATACGGAATCCGATACTACATTTTTCAACTCATTCAATACATCTGTCTGTTTGCTGATGGTGTTAGCTACATCATCAACAATACTGATTTCTTTGTACAGATTGCCGAACGCATCCTGTGTTTCCTGAAGCTGTTTCTGCTGCTCTGCTACATTCTCCAACACTTCCTGCATTCTGTTCATAGAAACATCCACATTTGTTGTCAATTCTCTTACAACCGATTCAATTCCTGCCGCGCTCTCCGCAGATTTCTCTGCAAGGTTACGGATTTCTCCCGCAACAACCGCAAATCCTCTTCCTGCCTCTCCGGCACGGGCGGATTCAATACTTGCATTCAAAGACAACAGATTCGTCTGGGATGCCATACTCTTAATAATTTCTACCATCTCATTAATATGTACCGCCGATTCACTCGTCTGCTTTGTCTGATCTGATACTACCTGAATTGCATTTGTCGTAACTTCCGTAATTTCATAAAGCTTCTTAATGCTTTCGGAAGCTCCGTCAGAGAACTTCATCATCGTATCTACAGATGTTCCGAGTTTGCCCATTTCGTCATTCTCTATATCAATGACCTCTCCCAGTCTCTGAACTTTTTCATTAACAGTTTCCGTTTCTTCCGCCAGACTTGTAGTGCCTTTTGCCATTTCATCAACAGCACGATTGGTATCATGTATACTGCTGGTAATATCTCCAAATTTCTCACTGAAATCTTCGCTGCTCTTTTTCAGCTGCGTGCTGGCATTGCTGACTTCTCCAATCATATCTGCCAGAGAAACCTTCACCAGACTAAGTGCCTGTGCCATCCGCCCGATTTCATCAGAACGCTTTGTCAATTTGGGATCAATTTCAAAGGAAAGGTCTCCCTCTTTAATTCTCTGAAGATTACCCTCTACTTTCGAAATACCGCGTGCGAGACGCTGTCCAAAAATAACTGATATAACAAGAACAACTGCCAAAATGACTACGATAAATACTCCGTATGCAATCAGCATATAGGAAAACTGCTGTTCTATTTCCTGTTCCTTGACTTCAATTTCCGCCGTCATATCGTCAATATAGTTACCGGTTGTCACAACCCAGTTCCAAGGCGCGAATTTCTCCGAATATGCAAGTTTCGGCGCTACTGTCACGCCATCCGCCTTAGTAAAAGAAAATTGATTGTATCCACCGCCCTCATCGGCAGTTTTCATAATGCTCTGGATAATCTTTACGCCGTCCGGGTCTGTTAAATCGTAGCGGTTATTCCCCTCCTGATCCGGCAGAATCGGATGCATTACCAAAATATAATCCGTATCATCAATCCACATATACCCTGAAGAATCATCACGATAACGCATACCGCGGATATTTTCCATTGCATACCCCTTAGCTTCTTCTTCTGTAAATTCTCCAGCTTGACACCGATCATAATAAGACTGAATGATAGAAATCGCTGCCTGAACTTGCGACCTGATTTCCGTTTGATAGCCATCGTACATTGCCTCTTCATAAGTTGCAAGGTCTTTCTCCATGGAGGTTTTCAAAAAAGAAATACCGAGAGCGCCCAAGATAACCACGGTCGCTGCAATCATACAAAAAATTGCCAGAACGAGAACCGTTGCAATACTTTTACCACGCTTCGTTGTTGTGTTTTCAAGATTCTTACTCATAGTGTCCACTATTTATGCCCCCTTGTACATTATAAATATTCATATAGTTTATTATACGCTTTTCCCATTGATTTTCAAGAACAGACTGCAATCACTTTCCAATTTTTTTATCACTGTTCAAAATATGATTTACCAGCCATTCGGTCAGAAACTCCATAATTTCTTCAAGAGCTTCCTGCTGATGTTCATCAATATGCTCCATATCCATTTCTTCGAGTCTTGTCACAAATGCGTCATGCGCCCGTTTCTGCGCTTCAAGACCGCTGTAATGAATACTTTCCATATACAGTTCCTCATCCTGAAAATGAAACTTTGTATATTCTTTTAATTCTTCCAGCAACCGGACAATTTCATCGTACTTATCCGGGATGAATTCATCCATAATCACACGATGTACATCTCCTATGATACGGAAGAGTTCCTTATGCTCTTTATCAATTAACGGGATATTTGTTATGTATTTCTCTGTAAACAAAGGAACCTCATTATTTTCGCCCACCGGTTTCAACTTGCCGATCATAAGGTCTGAACTAATAATATGCCTGTATAACCATGTGACAAGATATTTTAATAAATCCTCTAAAACCGCCTGCTGCTCCTCCTCAGAAGCAAAGGAAGTTGTAATACCGTTTATTTTATCGCAAAAGAAAAGATGCTGACGCTTTTGCAGTTCCAGTTCCGGATGTTTGATACTTTCCATATATTCTTCTTCATGCCGGAAATGTTCTTCCGCATACTTGCCCAAACGCTCTACCATCTCCCTGATACGGTCGTATTTGTCATCCAGTATCTGATTATCCAACAGCTCCTGTGTTTCGTTAATGATGCGAAAAAGCTCTCTATGCTCGTTATCAATTTCTTCTACGCCTATTAAGCAATCGTCAGTAAAATGATACATTTTGTTTTCCCTCCCTGTTGCAATACTTTATTATTTTTTCAAGAATTACTCTGCAATTCTTGTAACGCTAACCGTTAGGTTTGCGTTTATTGTATCATAATACCTTGAATCATGATACGTTTTTATGATATATTTTTTATAATTTAAGTATACGGAGATTACATATGTATTTTGCATACGGTGAAAAAGAAACAGAATATTTAAAAAGTAAAGATAAGCGGCTTGCAGAAGTCATTGACACTATCGGACATATCGACCGGACAGTGGACGATGATTTATTCTCTTCGGTTGTCCACAGCATCATAGGACAGCAGATTTCTACTAAAGCACAGATTACGATATGCGGAAGACTACAGGAGGCTTACGGGGAAGTGACGCCCGAAACAATCGGTCATGCAGATACGGCACAGCTGCAGTCGCTTGGTATGTCTTTCCGTAAAGCCGAATATATCAAAGACTTTGCCGAAAAAATCCTGCATGGCGAATTTGACCTTGCCGCTGTAGAACAGATGACGGACGAGGAAGCCATTGCCGCATTGTCCGGTTTAAAAGGCATCGGCGTATGGACTGCGGAAATGATACTGCTGTTCTGTCTGCAGCGTCCCAATATTTTAAGCTTCGGTGATTTAGCAATTTTGCGCGGTATGCGGATGGTATTCCATCACCGGAAAATTGACAAAAAGCTGTTTGAAAAATACCGCAGAAAACTCTCCCCTTATTGTAGTGTTGCAAGTCTATACTTCTGGGCTGTCGCAGGCGGCGCAATTGACGGAATGAAAGATTATGCACCAAAGACTCCATCCCGCAGTACCTCCTCCCGCAAAAAAAATCTTTGACTTTTCAGAAAAAGATATGCTAAACTACAAAAGCAACAAAAATAAATATAAGAAACAAAGTGACATAAACGACACAAGTAGTGCATTGCACGTAAATCTGATTACGGTACATATGTTTTTGCCGTGAATATCAGAACTATGGCAATGAATTGCTTGTGTCTTTTGTTTTGTCCAAAAGAGGAGGAAAATTTTTATGCCCAGAAATCAAGCACAGAGAATGTTTTTTGCATTCATAACCGTAGTAATCACTGTTCATGCCTACGTTTTTTACAGTCTGTATGTCATTAACGGCGACACATTGACAACGTATGCCAGTCTTGTATCCGGCACGCAGATAACACACGTCTTAGAAGCAATCCGTATTTTAGGCGGCATCGAAGTGTTTGGAAACCGTATGCCAATCTGGGGACTTGTTCTCATCGAATTCTGTCTGGCGTATTTACTTGAGGTTATCATGGGAAGCCCTTGTTCCTTTAAACTTGCCTGCAAGTGCTTTAACCCGCGTGAAACACATCCTGTCATTTTTGAATCCGCTATTATATGCGCAACCGTCGGTCTTATGTGTCCAACAATGAGCTTTCTTGCAGCTATTTTGTACTATCCGTATACCTCTATGGACTTTAATGTTTTCACACTTTTAGCAAACTGGATGAAATTAGTATGTTTTAACTTCCCGTTCGCATTCTTTACACAGCTGTTCTTCATCCAGCCGCTTGTGCGGACGATATTTAAAATCGTATTTCGGAAAGATATTGAGGCACGGAAATAAGAAATAAGGCGATAACAAAAGAGGGGGGTTGAATATAATGAACAAAACGGGGTTCAGAAATGCAAAAGAAATATAAATATTTCTACAATTCACCCCTTATTTGTTCATTATATTCAACCCCCTCGCTTTTATAATCTCCTAAACTACTTCTTTATCACCTTATAAATCTCAAATGTCATACCGCTAAAACCAAATCTGCCACAATCTTCAACCTCCACATCTGGGACTGTCAAGATAGCATCATCCACATCAAAAAAATATATATTTCCCTGACTTTCCAAATCATATTCTTTCAAATAATCCAACTCATCCTGCTCAATACTTTGACTGCTGATTTTCGGAAAATAGTATGTTATGCATTGACTGAAATACGCATTTTCTTGATAAATATAGAATATTGTGTCTGAACTGCTCATATTTTCTTCCGCATATGCAAGCATATCCGTTGTGTTACGGTTGTTCTGGTCTGCCAAACTATCCCTATAGCGTTTACCTCCCACAACAAGAAACAATGCACAAAACAAAAGTATTATGTACCTATTTATAAAACGAATCGTACTACAGCCACCCAACGCTGCAAGACACACTGCCATAATCAGATATCTGCTGACCAGTATCGGTCTAAAATACTTCATATAAATGAATGAAAAAATTAAAATTCCCCAAAGTGCACTATTGCATACTAACGCCCAATACGCTTCTACACTCCTTGTTCTGATAAATGTAATAAAAGCTATCATAACAAACGCCAGCAGACATAAAATATATACATGCTCTGAATATCGTATTTCATATCCTATCCTGCTGTAAAACAATTCTCTTAAAGGCGCCAGTCTGGACGACGGAGCCTCAATCCAATATCCATCATTAACGTCAGTAATCTGCCTAATCACTGTTGGAAGCCACGGAAGATAACCAACTACCGTAGCCGCAGAACAAAGAAACCATCTGCATATTCCTTTTTTGTTTCGTTTGATAAGAAACCAAAACAAAATACCCGCATACAAAAATGCCACTGTCAATAAGGCATAATAATGCGTATAGGCAGCAAGCAAACTGCTTAGCACAAAGCATATCCACTCTCTTTTATTCTCATTTTGCATTAATTTCAACGTGATAATTCCACTCCAGATAACAAACATACTGGCAAACATATACATTCTGATTTCCGTTGCCTTTTGCGGCATAAACGGATTCAAATACAAAAAGAAAACATAGAATACTGCACTTTTCTTTCCAAAATTTCGTTGTATAAACAAAGCTCCACACCATAGGAATATAATACAGGAAACTGCTGAAAAAAGTCTCGCACATACAAGACTCTCATGAGAAATATCAAGAATAGCCTTCAACAAAAAATAATACAGCGGAGGATGCACATCTTTAATAAGCCGTTGCAGCAATGAGCCTGCCCCCCCCCATGAAAGACGGCACCACTGTACGCTGAAAAACTCATCATAATTAATCGTATCCTGAAAACAAAGTGACAGAATCATACCACTGATAACCGCCAAAACAAGATAAAGGCATTTTTCCTGTAATGTCTTCAAGATTCCTCTGCTCTTATCACACTTCATCTTTTGTCTCCTTTTTCACTCTTCTGCAATTATTATCAAAGTGTATTTGCTACATTCTAAAATAAGGAGGCATATCATCTTGACGGTTACCGTTGGCTATGCTTCCCTATTTTTATATGTTGTTTTATACCCTTTATCTATTATGATATTATTTTTTTATTGCCCAAAACCTGATTTTGCGTAATATGTACCAAATTCCTAAAAGAAACAATTCAATTAAAATGAACAGTAAGCATATCTTTGCCAGAAAAATATAATTGGGCTGAATGACTTGTATCTGGTTTGAAAGAAAAAGTTTTTGCCCTATCCATGTAGTAGCAATGAGCGAAAAAACTATGGAAGCCAACCCCAAAGCCCAATTCTTTACTTGATTCTGCCCACCTTTTAATCTTCTAATCAAAGCTGTGCTAGGTATTGTCTCCATAAGTAATTGGTAATCTTTTAAATGTTTTCTTAGCTTATTTTGTGTTTCTTCAAATTGCTTTATAATATTCTGTTGCCACTCACCGGGATTCTCTAAAATATCCTTCACTGACTCTCCGGTACTGTTTATATATTGCTCATATTCGACTGGCATCTTTCTCAAACTTGCTAATTCAATTTTCCTCTTATAAAAATTGGGATCATATTCCTTTATTACATCAGCTTCAAAATTGCTTTCAATATCTAATACTACATTATAAACTGTTCTATGAAGATTGTAGATATCACGCTCATAATCAGAAAATGAATACGCACTTGTTATTATCTGTAAAAGAGCATCCCATTTAACAGCATCATCATATGAATCGCATGGTGTCTGAGACTTTTGTGCCCGTAAATCACTAACTTCTGCATCATACTTATTTAAAATGTTACGCAATAACAAAAATGATTTACTCTTGAGATTCGAATCATCATTTTTACAAACCTCACATAAACTTTCTACTATGTAATCAGCAGTATCAAAATACGCTCTCAATATGTGCCCAAAAATTAAGGAAAATTGTGATGCTACGTTATCCGATTTAAAAAATCTGACTTCATCAAATTTGCAATCTTCTGATGCGCCTTCTGCCAATCCCTGTTCTACAATTCCGTTTGCAAACATTCTAATTACATGACTGTATGCATCCCTCATCTGAAAAACGCTAGGCACAAACACTGACTGGTTTGGAAGACTTTGTTCACACCATCGCATCCATTTATTGGTCATTTCCGTTATGTTAATTACTTTCTCTAGTACTTCATATATGGCCAGTTCCATTCTTTTTCCTTTCTCAAACAAAAACTGCCCTATTTGAAGGGCAGTTGTTCTATTTATTTTTCATACGTGATTTATAAAGAGAACCGGATTCTTCAGATGCACCTATTACTTTCCCTAATGCTGCACGTACGCTTCCCGCTGAACGAGCCTGCCGCTTTTGCATTTGTCTCTTTATTTCCTCAGTCTTTGGAACCTTTGGTTCCCATTCGGTTTTTATCATATGCATTGTATCTTTTCTTAACATAATAATCAGAGCCTTTCTATTATTTACCTCGCATTGCCCAGCCCCTAAAGCAACCGTTGCTCGACCTGTAGTGTAAAATTCCTATTGGTAAATAGTATATTTGCTCATTATCTGAATGTCAATATATTTTTCTGATTAAGAATTATCCTGAAAATTATCTCTGTAACAGAGTTAAATTCTTAATCTAATATTAAATGAGCAATTAGGGCATGTGAACAGTCTTCTTGATGATATTATACCATTTTATTATTATTATGTAAACAAATTAAAAATATGTCTGTGGAATCGAACAAATACTGATAAATTATGCTTTCATAAAAGAATCGATTTTCTCTAACACTACAGGGCCTTCCTAGTATGAAAAGTCCGTAGCTTCAACTACCAGTGCTTTTCCTATAACCTTTTCCTTCCGAATCCATTCTGCCGCCTTTCAAAAAATATCATTCTTTCCATAAGTTCAAACTTATTGCTTCATAATAATCGCTACCGCACAAGGCATTCTTCCCTGAACGATATCATATTCAACATTTTCATACCCTGCATCTTCAAAAAATTTTTTATAGGAACCCATATCAAACTGCCGCTTAAAACTTGCTCCTGCAAGTTCAAGCAAACGTACAGCCTTTTGATTAACGCCGTCAGACGCATTAATATATGTCGGAACAATGATTTTCCCGCCGGCTTTACATACCCTTTCCAGTTCTTTTACTGCGGCGCAGGGATCTTCCAGCAAATGTATTACATTTCCCGCAACTACTTTATCAAATCTGTTATCACGGCACTTTAACTTCGTCATATCCGCCCGCTTTATTGTTATGTTGTCAAAGTTTCGGCAATTTTTTAATGTCTGCTTTAACATTCCTCCGGAAAAATCCGTTGCGATTAACTGCCTGCACTTAGGTGCGATATACCTGCTGATAGCGCCCGTGCCACAAGCGCATTCCAGTACAATATCATTCTGCTCGATTTCTTTGGCTACTCTTTCACCAAGACCCCGATACACCTTACCGTTATATACTGTTTCAAAGAAATCATAAAGTCCTGACACCTTATCCCAAAACATATCTTTTTCCTTTCCAAAATTTAAACTGCTATTGCATCTATAATTCCAGAAATCACTTCATCAATTTTATTGTCTCTCCATCCTAAATGCCATCCTTCTTCTGAAATAACATCGGTAATAATATACATTGCTGAAACAGAACATCCTCTATACCGAGCAATTGTAAACAGTCCAACACCTTCCATCTCTACGCACAATGCTCCTTTGGAACGATAATCAAGAACTTGTCCCCAAGTTTCATGGTATCCAGCATCTGTTGTCCAATGTTTTCCTCTATTTAAATGAATTCCTCTGTCTTTTAGTAACTGCTCCATTTCATCAGTTAAAGACGACGTTGTTTCAAGAAAATCATAGTCGAAACCATATAATCTTGCTACTGCTGTTTCATTATATGCTCCATTTGTAAGAACAACATCGCCAATGTTTAGTTCTTGATTGATTCCACCAGCCAAACCTACATGAATAAACTCCTCGACTCCACCAGCAACTAAGTCTTCAGCCTGTGTAGCAATTCCAGGAGAACACATTTCGCCTTTAATAAACCCAACTTGGGGATTGTTTTTAAAAACATACAACGCGCCACCTAAAGGATATTTATATTCACCACATCCCTTTTGAATCATTGCATCATAAATACCATCTGCCAACAAATATACTCTTTTAGGAACTTGCATTGAATCAATGTCAAATCCTGCATTTGTTAGTTCGATTCTTACCAATTCTTTCGGGTCTGTCATTACTCGTTCTCTCATCATTTTTTATACCTCTTCAGAATATATATTATTCATCTATCTCCATCTGTTTTTTCATTCCCGTCGGGCAGACAAAAAAACCGAATTTTTCATAAAACGGCTCTTTCCCTTTCACGGCTGTCAAACCTATCTCTATTTTTGTTCCCGGCTCAGCCTCACTCTTAATATGTTCTATCAGTCTGTTTACAATACTTTTCCCGATTCCTTTCCCCTGATATTCCGGTAACACAATAATCTCCTGTAAATACCAGTACATAGCTCCATCACCAACAAGTCTGCCCATTCCAATCACTTTTCCGTCACATACTGCTGAAACATTGAACAAGCCGTTTTTAAGCGCTTTTTCCACTTGCTGTACAGGTCTGTCAATAAATCCCGTCGCTACTTTTAAGCGAATAAAATCTTCAGCTGATAATACATTGTCCACTAATTCGTATTGTACTGTTTCCATGCAGTTCTTCTCCTTTATTTTTCACTGGAAAAACTTACCTTTGAAAAAATTCTCATTCTCAAGCTTTTTCGCAGTCAGTCTAAATAAAACACATCCGTCCGGACACATAATTACTTTGCTGTATTTACTGTCACCACCTATATTTTCCAAATCACCGCCGCTTCTGACCGCCTCCATGATAGGAAACATCATCATCATTACTTTGGAACAAATTCCCTGCCCCTGCGAATTGACAGGACATCCATAAGTACAGGTGTATTTATCTCCGATTTCCTCACCGTTCCGGCAGAATCTTTCTGTTTTATCATCATCTTTATTAAATCCTATTACTTCAATTTCCCACTCATACTCTTCATCATACCACTTTTTCATGATTTTTCTCCTTTATATTGTTTATTTGTTAATCGCTGTCTTTACCAACTGCTATCCATTTCCGCAGTTCTACAAACGGGAATTTATGGATACAATACAAAGCTCAATCGTTAAATTGCTTGACGCGAAAGTCCATGCCGCCAATCTGCTCTCTGCGTTCGGTTGCAAAGGGTTGCATATCCTTCCGCACGGTAA
>CAZKOR010000134.1:0-10249 GCA_964554405.1 uncultured Bacteroides sp.
GACAGTTTCCACCATATATCTGAATCGCATCCATAGCAAAACCTCAAAGCAGATAATATATGACCTACTTTATCTATATGGAAAAAACCGAAAAAATCATCTCGTCCTAAAAAATCTTTTATAAGTCTTTTAAGTGTATACCTCTCGCCACGCTTAAGACAAGACCTATTTCAATAAGTAAAAATACGACCGAAGTACCTCCGTAACTGATAAAAGGAAGCGAAATTCCCGTATTGGGAATCGTATTTGTTACAACGGCAATATTCAAAATGACCTGTATCGCAATATGCCCAAGTACGCCGACAACGAGAAGCGCACCGAATAAGTCAGGCGCATTGTTGGCAATTACCATAAAACGCCAGATGAGCATAATAAACATCAGAATAACGGCGATAGCGCCGAATAATCCAAGTTCTTCGCAAATAATGGAAAAAATCATATCGTTCTGCGCTTCCGGTATAAAGCCCAGTTTCTGTTTACTGGCTCCGAGTCCTTTACCGAGAATACCGCCGGAACCGATTGCGTAAAGTCCCTGCAGCGTCTGAAAGCCTTTTCCACTGGCATATGCCTCCGGGTTAAGCCATGCAAGAATACGTCCGCCGCGGAAAGATAGTTCATCCACACCGGATTCCGCCATCTTGACAATAATAAAAACAATGAGCGCAGCTCCGACAAGCGAGGCGAGTCCCAAAATAATAAATCTCTTATAATCCGGACAGGATACAAATAACATTAATACCGCAATTCCCATAACGATAATGGCGGAACTTAAATTCGATGTAATTCTCCACAACATTATGGCAATCGGCATCGGTACGGCGAGCACCGTATAAAACCCCTTCCGGTTACGGATTTTTTTCCCCATAGTACAAATCATGCTCGCAAGGAAAAGAATCATACCAAGCTTTGCAACCTCCGCGGGCTGTAAGGAAATACCGAAAATACGGAGCCACCTCTTAGCGCCGTGTGATTCATATCCGAATGGAATAATCAAAAGAATCAGTACAACGGAAACGACATAACCAAGCACTGCAAAGCGCTCCCAGAAATGATACGGGATATTTGCCACAGCCATCATAACGACAATCCCCAGAATTGTCGCCCAGAGCTGTTTTCTGAAATACCATGCAGAATCGCCCAACGTTAAATTTGCCTCATAGGAGCTTGTGGAATACACCATAACCAGACCAAAGCCTAACAGGAAAATAACAATAAACAACAGGCTGTAATCCATATAATTGGCAATACTATTCGATTTTCTCCTTGTACGGGATAAAACTCTTTCTGCCACGCTTATTACTCCTCCAACTGATTTACAAACTCTTTAAAATCCCTGCCTCTTACTTCATAATTGGGGAACATTCCCCAACTTGCACATGCCGGTGAAAGAAGCACCGCATCTCCGGCTTCGGCTTGCTCTACGCAGATATCGAAAGCCTCTTTAAATGTATCTGCATATATAATGTTGGAAACGCCATGTGCCTTTGCACATGCCGCAATCTTTTCTTTTGTCTGCCCGATTAAGACGAAACATTTTACTTTTCCGTCAAAAGCTTCTATCCACTCATCATACTCATTCTGTTTATCATAGCCGCCGCCAATCAACACCGTCGGCCTATCCATCGCTTTAATGCCCTGAATTGCCGCATCGGGATTTGTCGCCTTAGAGTCATTATAATAAACCACGCCCCGTTTAGCAGCTACAAACTCTATTCTATGTTCCACTGCCTTAAAGTTTTTGACAGTTTTTAGTATCGTCTCCATCGGCACATTCATAGACTGCGCAATCGCGATTGCCGCCATGACATTTTCCACATTACAGATACCGACCAGATTCATGTCATGAATGTTCATCAGTCTGTCTATATGAGAGTTTCCTGACAGGCAGATATCTTCTCCGTCCAGATACAGACCGTCTTCCAGTTTCCTTGCGGAAGAAAAATATATCACCTTAGCAGGACATCTTTCTCCAAATGCCCTTGTATATTCATTTTCATAATTCAGAACACAGATATCTTCCTTTGTCTGATTGCAGGTAATACTTTCCTTTGCCGCAATATAGTTTTCCATGGTATGATGTCTGTTCAAATGGTCGGGCGTAATATTCAAAACAGCCGATACAACAGGATGAAAAGTCTCTATTGTCTCTAATTGAAAACTGCTGATTTCCGCTACCGTAACCGTATCATCTACTGACTCGAGCGCTGTCATCGTATAAGGATTTCCGATATTGCCTACAACATAGACACTCTCATAATGCGCTTTCATAATTTCACCAACTAAAGAAGTAGTTGTCGTTTTACCGTTCGTTCCGGTAATTGCCACAACTTTTCCCCTGCCAAGCTCATATGCTAATTCTATCTCGCCCCATATTTTCACACCCTGTCTGCGAAAGCCATCCGCAAGCGGCGCATCAACCGGTACACCCGGACTCAAAACAACAAGTTCTACGGTATTTCTCACCTCATCCGGCAAAATTCCCGTTATCACCTGTATTGCCTTCATCTCTTTGCCCTCACAGGCATCGGAAAGCTTTTTTTCTATCTCTTCTTTTACCACCTTATCATTTTCATCATAAAGAACCGGACAGGCTCCCACTCTGCTCAAAGCTTTTGCCGCTCCTATACCGCTTATACCGGTTCCGACAACCAATACTTTTTTACCCTGTAATTCCATCTTTTACCCACACCTTTCAGATTGCCATAAGCGCTATCAGACAAAGCAGTGCCGTTATAATCGAAAAAACCGCTACAACTCTTGTCTCCGACCATCCGCACAATTCAAAATGATGGTGAATCGGCGCCATTTTAAAAATACGTTTTCCGCCTGATAGTTTAAAATAAGATACCTGTATTACGACAGATAACACCTCTATGACATAAATAAATGCCACGATTGCCAGAAATACCGGCATCTGTAACATATAGGCAGTCGCCGCTACGAAACCGCCAAGCGCAAGGGAACCCGTATCTCCCATAAAGACACTGGCCGGATACACATTGAACAATAAAAAGCCAAGCAACGCCCCGACTACCGCACAGGTAACCGGCTCGATTCCGCTGTTTAACCCTATCGCAACAACCGTGAAAAAAGTAGCAATCAAAACGGTAACGGAACTTGCCAGTCCGTCCAGTCCGTCCGTAAAATTCGCGCCATTTACCGTACCGATAACAATGAAAAACAGAATCGGTATGTTTAAAATGCCAAAATCCACATAAGTTCCCGGAATAAAAGGAATCTTCATCGCAAGGGAAACATCCGTGTAATGTACAACATAATAAGCAAATACACCCGTTACCAGAATCTGCAGCGCCATCTTCTGCCATGCCCGCAGCCCCATAGAACGTTTTAGCACAACTTTAATATAATCATCCAGAAAACCAATCAGTCCAAATCCCATCGTTACAAACAGAATCGGAATGATACGCGGATAATCTTTTACATAAAGAATCGAAGTAAAGACTACACTGACTAAAATCAGAATACCGCCCATTGTCGGCGTACCATTTTTTTTAAGATGTTCTTTCGGTCCCTCATTCCTTACTGTCTGACCTACTTTTAACCGTCTCAAAAAAGGAATCACGACCGGTCCTAATAGAACGCTGATTGCAAACGATATAATCACTGACATCAAAATGGTAGTGTCCATCTTCTCTCCCTGCTCCTTTATGTTTTACTTCTGTTATTATAATCCATCTTCTCCAAATAAGGAAGAATATTTTCAAAAAGCTGTTTGACAACCGGTGCGGCAATCTGCCCTCCATAATAAGTTCCCTGCGGGTTGTTAATGATACATACTGCAAGCACTTTGGGGTTATCCGCCGGGGCAAATCCCATAAAAGAGGCGATATACTTTCCGCTTCCTCTCGGCAGAGTCTGGCTGGTCGCCGTTTTACCTCCTATCCGGTATCCTTCGATATAGGCGTTTTTACCACCGCCGTTTTCTACCACCTGCTCCAATATATAACGCATCGTCTCCGAAGTTTCTGCAGACACGACATTCTCTTTTACCTGATACGCAAACGACTGACTCCCGCTGCCATCCGTATTCGCCGTACGCACACCGAAATGCGGTGTTACACGCCTTCCGCCATTGACAATCGATGCCGCCGTTACCGCTAACTGAATCGGTGTAATCTGAAAGGACT
Organism: uncultured Bacteroides sp.; assembly: GCA_964554405.1. GTDB lineage: Bacteria > Bacillota > Clostridia > Lachnospirales > Lachnospiraceae > UBA3282. The sequence goes on from CAZKOR010000134.1 coordinate 4,149, forward strand.
GTCCGAATGAGATGGTCGCAAGTTCCACCTGTCCGATATTCTCTTTTTTGTGCATAATGGTTCCTGCCTCTCCGGGCAGGTCGATTCCCGTTTTATTAAGCAGTCCGAACTGCTTAAAATACTTATAATAGTCATCCACGCCAAGTCTTAATCCTATTGTCACAAAAGCCGGATTACAGGAATTCATCGTTGCCTGCACAAAATTTTCTGTCCCGTGTCCCGCAATTTTATGACACCTGATACGTCTGTCCCCTACCATGACATAACCCGGACAGTTAAAAGTATCATTGACTGTGACAACACCGGCTTCCAAAGCCGCTGACGCCGTTACAATCTTAAATGTAGAGCCCGGCTCGTAAGTATCGTTAATACAGCCGTTACGCCACATAGCATTCAATAACTCCTGCTTTTTTTCTTCGCTGATATCCGCTTCTTCTGCCTCCAGTGGCAGTGTATATGGAGCGTTTAAATCAAACTCCGGCACATTCACCATCGCCATAAGTTCCCCGTTTTGCGGATTCATCACAATAATAGATACACTGTCTGCCTGTTTCGTTTCCATCGTCTGCACGGCAAGCTGCGTGGCATAACTTTGGATATTCATATCCAAACTGATATATAAATCCTGCCCGTTTACCGGTTCTATCCGCTCCTCGCCCGCTTCCGGCACTTCCACACCCTTAGCGTCCGTCACTGTTAAAATCGTTCCCGCTTCGCCCTGCAAATATTCCTCATAAATGACTTCCAGACCGATAATGCCCTGATTATCGCCGCCTGTAAACCCGAGAACTTTCGAGGCAAGGGAGCCATATGGATAATACCTTTTGTAGTCTTCGTCCACCTTAACCCCCGCGAGTTCATAGCTGCGGATGCTGTCACCGACCGATTTCTCAACATTGCTTTTTATTTTCTCAATGGACGTGTATTTCTCCACGCGCTTGCGCACATATTCCTCCGACAGCCCCAATTCTTTTGACAGTACTTCTATTACCTGCTCTTTGTCTTCTATCTGGTTATGTATCACAGATATCGTACATACCGTCTTATTGTCGGCAAGAATCTCCCCGTTTACGTCAATAATTCTTCCTCTTGCAGCTTTGATGCTGCGCTCCCTCTCATGCAGTTCCTTTGCCTTCTGCGTATAATATTCCGATTGGAAAACCATTAAATAGACCAGTCTTCCGATTAGTATCATAAAGACAGCCAGACAAAGAAACATGACTGTAACGGTTTTATTCCGGTGAAATGTTCTATGTAAGTTCTCTTCTTTACTCATTCTGCAAGAAAACCTCACAAAAAGGTATTAATATAATTTATTACCGTTTTTATGAGGTTATTCATAAGTGTGAGAGATTCTCTCACACTTTCTATATACCAAAATCATCATCACTTGAATTATTATTATCTTCCGGAGGTTCTCCGACGCCGCTCACTTCTTCGCCGTTCGGTCCGGTAACCATATTACCGCCATCAATAACAGCACCGGTATCGGGGTCTACCAGATTCCCGGTATCAGGGTCTTTCAAATAGCCGCTCTCAGGATCTAACGGAAAACTCTTCCAGACGTCTACTCTCTCTTCATTCGGATTTTCTTCTCCGTTTTCGCCCTCTGTTTCTTCACCTTCCGTCTCTTCTTCCGTCTCCTGCTGCATGGTAATCTGCAGCTGTAATTCCTCGAGTTCCTCCCTTTCCTTATCGGACAGTTCTTCCGTCATAAAGATATTTAAGTAAGGCAGCGTCTCCGTTAAAATATTACGCACGATTTTGGTTGCGTACTTTGCATCATCCTGCTTCGGAACATTCGGTCTGTCCACAACAACATAAATTGCAATTTCCGGATTGTCCGCAGGCGCATACCCCATGAAAGATACCACATACTGATGGTTCCCGCGGGGAAGCGTCTCCGCCGTACCCGTTTTGCCGCCTATCATATAACCTGCCGGTCTTGCGGTCTTACCGGTTCCGTTCTCTCCCGTTACAACCAGATTGCAATATTCTATCATCGTTTCGCTTGTAGACTGTGATACCGTCTGCTTTAAGATTCTGGGAGTGATATTCTCTATTGTCGCGCCGTCCGATGATGTAATCTTGCTGACAACATGAGGCTCGTAAAAGTATCCGCCGTTTATCAGGGAGCAGAATCCCGTAATCATCTGAATCATGGAAACGTTAAATCCCTGACCGAAAGAGCAGGTCGCCAGCTCTGTCTGGCGCATATTATTTTTATTATAAACAAGAGCCGCCGTTCTTGACTCCCCCGCCAAATCAATATTCGTCTTTAATCCGAAACCGAATGCATGCTGATAATCGATAAATCTGTTTTTCCCCAGTGCAAAAGATACGTTCATCAGAACAACATTGCAGGAGCGCTCAAGTCCCTCCGCCACAGAAAGATAACCGTCGCCGTATGTATTGTGGCATTTGATTTTATAATCGCCGACTTCCAGCCTTCCCTCGCAGTTATAATGCTCGTCCCCGGTAATTGCACCGCTCTCAAACGCTGCCGCTATAGTAAAAGGTTTTGCTACCGAACCCGGTTCATAAGTATCGCTAATACAAAAATTCTTCCAGAGTGCATCCAGATGTCTGTACATCGTTTCGTCATTCATGTCTCTAACGAGTTCCTCTGTCAGATATTCACCTGTTTTAGCGCCCTTTTCATCCAGTTCCGGCATTCCTATCAGATTCTTAATATTTCTTGTATCATTCAAATCATAATTGGGATAGCTCGCCATCGCAAGTACATTGCCGGTATTGACCTCCATAATGATACATCCTACGTTATTTGCGCCGTTTCCCGGTCTGTAGCTGTCTTTATACTCTTCGTTATATGCCAACAGATACTTTTCTACAATATTCTGGATATTGACATCTATCGTTGTCTGGATATTATAACCGTCCCTTGCAGGAATCGTCGTCCGCTCCAGATTGGAATCGTTATTCAGATATCCGTACTGGCGGCCATTTATACCGCACAAAACATCGTTATAATATTCCTCCAGTCCATACTGCCCTGCATTATCGCTTCTGGTAAAGCCAATGACATCACAGGCAAGCGTACCGTTCGGATATTCTCTTTTATACTCATCTTCAAACCAGATTCCCTTAATATGGGAACCGTTTTCCTCATCATTCTGCAGTGCCTTAAACTCTTCCATTTTTTCATATGGCAGGCGTTTTGCAAGGATATAATAAGCGGAATTAGGGTGCGTCGCAATATATGCCCTTGTGTCGCTGATGTTTATGCCGAAAACACTGTGCAGCGCCGCCAGAGTGGGCTCTAAATTCTCTTCATCGTCCATAAGCACTTTCGTATCCAGAATGACGTTATAGACCTTATTGCTGATTGCCAGAATCGTTCCGTTAGCATCCAGTATTTCTCCACGCTTAAAAGGTATTGTCACAGAGTCATACTCCTGCTGTGACAATACCTGTTTTTTATAATCCGTTCCCTTATCCCTGTTGATTAAAAATAAGCGGACGCTCAGCCCGATAAATGCCATCAGTACAAATAAAAAGAGTACCAAAAGCTTCTTCTGCATCTTCGTTGTAAATCTGTTTACACGCCCTTTACTCATACACGTTCTCCAAACAGCGTTTACCTATTCCGGAATGGCAGCTATCTGTTTCACATAATCGTTGTTCTCGCTCTCAAAGGTAACAATCTGTCCCTCTTTTGCATACTGCATACCTAACTCCTGAATGGCAATTCTTCTGATTTCTTCCAAATCAACTCTACTTGTTATTCTATTATATTCTTCATCATTTGCAAGTTTTAAATCATTTAACTGAGTTTCCAGTCTGGCAATATTCTTAATGCTGTTTGTAATATCTGACTGTAATTTAATATAACCTACTAAAATGCATCCTGTTGCAAGCAAAGCAAAGCTTAAAAACAATACATATCCTGCGCTCATATGTTCTGCTTTTTCCCTGTTTTTCCTTGCCGTATTACTTAATTTCTTCTTTGGGCTTTGCTCAATTTCCCTTGTGACATCCAGTTTTCTGACTGCACTGCCTTGTATATATCTGCTGTTTGCCATATTTCTCTATTTCCTTCCTATTACTGCTCTATGCGTCTTCTCCCCGCTCAAAAACTCTGAGCTTTGCACTTTTCGATCTTTTATTTTCGTTTATCTCCTGTTTCGACGGCAAAACCGGTTTTCTGGAAATTACTTTTCCCTGCGGTTTCCTGCCGCATGTACAGACCGGAAAATCCGGCGGACAAATACATGGGTTTTCATTCCTCTTAAATGCCGTTTTCACAATTCTGTCTTCCAGAGAATGAAAGGTGATGATACAGAGTCTTCCTCCGGGATTTAAAATCTGTATCATATCATCCAATGAATTTTTCAACACCTCTAATTCTTTATTGCACTCAATCCGAAGTGCCTGAAAGGTTCGTTTGGAGGGATGTCCTCCACTCTGTCTCATTTTTGCCGGAATCGCGGCTTTAATGATTTCATTTAACTGACCTGTCGTCTCTATCGGATTTTCTTTCCTTGCCAATACAATATGCTTCGCAATATTCTTGGCAAACTGTTCCTCCCCATAATCCCTGATAACACGGTAAAGTTCCATTTCCGGATAAGTATTGACAATATCTTTGGCGCTCAGCGACTGTCTGACATCCATACGCATGTCCAAATCGGCATCCTGTTTATACGAAAATCCTCTTTCCGCATGGTCTAACTGATAAGAAGATACGCCCAGATCCAGAACAATGCCGTCCGCTTTCTCCACGCCGATATCCTGCAGTATATTCTTGATATTGCAGTAATTATCCCTGATGATAACAACCTTACTGCCAAATTTCTCTAATCTCTCACCTGCCGCCCGGATGGCGTCTTCATCCTGGTCTATGCCGATAAGTTTTCCCTTTTCTCCTAACTTGGAGACGACTTTATAGGAATGTCCGCCGCCTCCAAGCGTTCCGTCTATGTATATTCCGTCGGGTTTTACCCTGAGATTTTCTATTGTTTCCTCTAAAAGGACTGATGTATGCTTAAATTCCATCCTGTTTCCCGCGTCTTTCTATATACCAAGTCCAAGTTCCGCCATATGCTCCGCTATTTCATCCATATCGTCATAAGCTGCCATTCCCTCAAAGCGTTCCTTGCTCCAAATTTCTATTCTGCTCGCCACGCCGATTAAAACAACATCCTTATTTAACTGCGCAAATTCTCTCAGTACATTGGGGACCAGGATTCTTCCCTGTTTATCTACCTCTACTTCTGCTGCTCCCGCCAGAAAAAAACGTACAAACTTTCTGGCATCTTTATTCGTAAGCGGCAAGGATTTCAGTTTTTCTTCAAATACAGTCCACTCTTCCCTGTCATATACAAACAGACAGCCATCCAATCCCTTTGTTACTACAAATACGTCTCCCAGGGTTTCCCGAAATTTCGAGGGAACAATGAGCCTGCCTTTTGCATCAATTGTGTGATTGTATTCTCCCATAAACATCATCAATCACCTGCCATCAAGTGTCTGCCACGGTCCGCGTCCAGCCGGTTTTTTTATGGGAATCAAATTCACCACTTTTTACCACTTAGTACCACTTTCCACCACTTATCTACCATTTTATATTAAAATAACGAATAATGCAAGCAAAATCAATGGCTTTTTTAAAACAATTTTTTTTAAAGAAGCACAAAAAAACACCTCACTTTTTCAAGTGAAGTGTCTTACGTATTTTCTTCTTATTCGCTCTGTTCTGTCGGCTGTTCCGTTTCTTTTTCTATCTTTTTTCCCGCCTTTTTCATCCGGCACCGGACAATAATATCAGCTGTTATGGAAACCAGTACACACAGAACCGCTACCAACTGGGAAACCGGAATATGCGTTCCCGTAATATAAAGCTGGTCAGTCCTGATACCCTCTATCCAGAATCTTCCGACACCGTAACCGCCAAGATATAAAAGCCACATCTCGCCATTGAATTTCTTATGCTTCCGATATAAAAGCATCACGAACAACAGACAAAGATTCCATATACTTTCATAAAGAAAAGTCGGATGCACTTGGATATAATTGGTGCCGTCTACAATATGCGCCGCTACATTTGCCGAAATATCCATACTTCTGACCATATCAATCGG
>CAZKOR010000135.1:0-10213 GCA_964554405.1 uncultured Bacteroides sp.
GAAATTCTAAATAGTGTGCATTTCGCACATTCGGACAGTTTCTGTCAGATTTCTAAAACATTAATTGAATATGGCGGGAAGCTACTGCATAGACCATGGTATTTTATCTGATTTCCTGAGAAAATATCGAGCGGAGGTGTTGGGAATGCTATTGGAAGAGTTTGACTTGTGAAAAACTAAGACTTTAGATATCAGTGTAAAACTGCAAAATTTCATCTTGACAAACCAAACAATATTAGATAAGATACAAACAATATAATAAAGGCGTTGATAGGAACAAGTAGTAAATGATGGAACGGACAGAAAGCAGCCGGTTGATGAGAGGCGCACGGAAAGTCTTTTATGAATACATCCTGGAGCTTCACGGCAGAACAAGTTTGAAAATTTCTTTTTTAGCTTTTTGAGAGGAACTCAACTATAAGAGTAGGTCGTGACGGAGGAATGCACGTTACAGCAGGAGAGTATCATCGTATAGCGATTGTACTTAGTGAGGTAGACAGCGCGAGCTGTTTATAAAGTTAGGTGGTAACACGGGTTTTAACCTCGTCCTTTCATGGGACGGGGTTTTTTAATGCACAGGGAATGAAGGGAGTAAGAAAAATGAAGATTTACGAAGAATTACAGGCAAGAGGATTACTTGCCCAACTGACGGACGAAGCAGAAATCCGCGACTTGATTAATGAGGGAAAGGCGACATTTTATATCGGATTTGACCCGACCGCAGACAGTCTCCATGTAGGACATTTCATGGCGTTATGCCTGATGAAGCGTTTACAGGAAGCAGGAAATAAACCGATTGCGTTAATCGGCGGCGGTACGGGTATGATTGGCGACCCTTCGGGCAGAAGCGACCTTCGTACGATGATGACAAAGGAAACGATTGAGCATAACTGCGAATGTTTTAAAAAGCAGATGAGCCGTTTTATTGACTTTTCCGAGGGGAAAGCGCTTATGGTGAACAATGCGGACTGGCTGGCGGATTTGAATTATATAGAATTTATCCGTGACATCGGCGTACATTTCAGTGTTAACCGTATGCTGACAGCGGAGTGCTATAAGCAGAGAATGGAAAAGGGATTAAGTTTTCTGGAATTTAACTACATGATTATGCAAAGTTACGATTTTCTGGAATTATATCAAAGATATGGCTGCAACATGCAGTTTGGCGGTGATGATCAGTGGAGCAATATGCTTGGCGGTACGGAGTTAATCCGCCGTAAACTTGGTAAGGATGCTTATGCCATGACGATTACGTTACTGCTTAATTCCGAAGGAAATAAGATGGGTAAGACGCAAAAGGGAGCGGTATGGCTTGACCCGAACAAGACTTCACCGTTTGAATTTTACCAGTACTGGCGTAATGTGGCGGATGCCGATGTATTGAAATGTTTGAGAATGCTGACATTTTTACCGCTTGAGCAGATTAATGAAATGGATAAGTGGGAGGGCAGCCAGTTAAATCAGGCAAAGGAAATCCTTGCTTATGAGCTGACAAATCTGGTACATGGATCAGAAGAGGCAGAAAAAGCAAAAGAAGCGGCAAAATCCCTTTTTGCAGGCGGCGGAAGTTCTGAAAATATGCCGATGGCGAAACTGGATGATGATAAGTTTATAGATGGAAGTATTGATATTCTTGGCATTTTAGTTGCGTCAGGTCTTGCCGCATCCCGTTCCGAAGCGCGCCGTGCCGTAGAACAGGGCGGTGTTACGGTCAAAGGTGAAAAAGTAAGCGATGTGAAGAAAAGCTACAGCAAGGATGAAATCGCAAGTGATGAGTTCATTGTGAAAAAAGGCAAAAAGAGCTTTAAGAAAATTACTGTAGAGTAAATCATAACTAAGAAAAAGGAGAGAAAACATGGGAAAAAAAGAAAGAACACTGATGTCGTACACACCGGAAATCAAAGTCATGGACTGTACGTTAAGAGACGGCGGTTTGGTAAATGATTTCTTTTTCACGGATGAGTTTGTAAAAGATTTATATCAGGCAAATATCAAAGCGGGCGTAGACTATATGGAATTTGGTTATAAGGCGTCCAAAGAGATGTTCGATGTTAAAAAATTCGGAAAATGGAAGTTCTGTGATGATAAAGATATCCGTGCCGTTGTCGGCGATAATAAGACGGATATGAAAATATCCGTTATGGCGGATGTAGGACGCTGTGATTTTAAGAAAGATATTATAAATAAAAAAGACAGCCCGGTAGACCTTGTCAGGGTTGCAACTTATATCAATACAATTCCTGCCGCAGTGGAAATGATTGAAGACTGTACGAAAAAAGGATATGAAACAACGGTCAATATTATGGCGATCTCTAAATCCAATGAAGTGGATATCGATGCGGCGTTGGAACTGTTAGGCCAGAGCAGCGTAGGATGTATCTACCTTGTGGACAGCTACGGTTCTTTATATCCTGAACAGGTCAGCAGACTTTCGGATAAGTATTTGGAAATTGCGGATAAATATAGTAAAAAAGTAGGCATTCATGCACACAATAACCAACAGCTTGCTTTTGCAAACACAATAGAGGCACTGCGGCGCGGTGTCAGCTACTTAGACGCTACCGTAAGCAGTCTCGGAAGAGGATGCGGCAACTGTCCGAGCGAACTGCTTTTGGGCTTTTTGAAAAATCCGAAGTACAGAATTAACCCGCTTTTACAGTTTATTGAGAAACATATTGTTCCGATGAAAGAATCAGGAGTGGTATGGGGATATGATGTGCCGTATCTTCTGACAGGTATTTTGAATCAGCATCCGAAGACGGCAATCCAGTTTGTGAAAGAGGAACGGAAAGATTATCACGATTTCTATCTGGAGCTTTTGGACAATTTTTAAAATAATGCCGAAGCGCGGTGAGATAAAAACGCAGGCTGTTGTTTTATGCCTGCGTTTTTCTATATGCCATTCATTTTATTGGTTGGCAGTATTACTTCCCGTAAACTGCCTGCAGATTTTCCACTCTTGCCCCCATATTGACAAGCAGTGCATCCAGTATGGTGATAGCAGCCATGGATTCCACGACAACGACCGCTCTTGGAACAACAACAGGGTCATGTCTGCCTTTAATGGCGATTTCAATGTTCTCACCTTGTTTATTAACTGTCTGTTGTGTTTGAAAAATAGACGGCGTTGGCTTTACATGAGCACGCAGGATAATCGTAGAGCCGTCGCTGATGCCGCCGAGTATGCCGCCTGCGTGGTTAGTAACTTTGGTGACCTGCTTATCCTGCATTGTGAAAGAGTCGTTGTTTTCCGAGCCTTTACGAGTGGATACGAGAGTACCATCACCGATTTCCACAGCCTTGACCGCGCCGATTGACATCACGGCTTTTGCAAGGTCAGCGTCCAGTTTATCAAAGACAGGTTCGCCGATACCGGCAGGACAGCCTGTTATCTTACATTCAATGACGCCGCCGGCGGAATCATAATCTTTCATACACTGTTCAAGATAGGCTTCGGCTTTTTTGGAAGCTTCATAGTCAGGCATACAGGTCGGCGTTTCCAGAATTGCCTGGGCGTCGAAAGCGTTCTCATCAATGGTAACAGGACCGATAGAACGGGTATAAGCTGTCAGCCGGATACCGAGCGTATCTAACAGTTTGGAGGCAATCGCGCCTGCTGCAACACGTCCGATTGTTTCTCTTGCAGAGGAACGTCCGCCGCCGCGATAGTCACGGAAACCGTACTTTTGTTCAAAGGTGTAATCTGCGTGGCCGGGGCGGTAATAGTTTGCAATTTCACTATAGTCGGAAGAACGTTGTGAAGTGTTGCGTATCATAAGCGATATGGGCGTACCGGTTGTCTTTCCCTCAAAAATGCCGGACAGGATTTCTACCTTGTCATCTTCTTTTCTGGGGGTGGAAATTTTTGTTTTGCCGGGTTTGCGGCGGTCTAAAAAAATTTGAATATCGTTTTCGGATAAGGGGAGTCCGGCAGGGCAGCCGTCAATCACGACGCCAAGCGCTTCTCCATGAGATTCTCCCCATGTTGTAATTTTAAATAGTCTGCCAAAAGAGGAACCAGCCATAATACAATCTCACTTTCTTATATTTTTGTTAGTATAGCATAATTTTTAAAATATGGAAAGAGTTTGTCAATTTGTACAAATTTTTGTAAAATTTTCTGAAATTTTTTTTGATTTACATAATAAAAATGATTTACAAATCAAAAATATATGTTATGATATAGATTAGGTATATATACATTACATAGTGGATGTGGAGAAATGAAAACAACTTTTCGGGAAAAAGCCATGCGAAGGTGCATGGATATCGCAAAGAAAAATAAATTGTTAAAGCTTCCCTGCCTGCTTGTGCTGGCGGTGATACTGGCGGTATACTACATAGGCAGCTATTTTGCATCAAATGGAAAGCGCTATGTGAGTATTGCATTTACGTTGCTGTTTTTTATGTCAAGCTGCAGTTTTTCCTTTGCAGTGTTTGAGGGACAGGCGGGTTTTGTCAATACACAGGCAGCTTATATAGATGTGGTTGTAGAGGATTCCGATATTGCGCTTGCCGATGAAATAGAAATAATACCTGATGAGAGTATATTACTGGAAGAAGAGAAAACGATTAAGGAATATGATGATGCGGATGATATAGAAAGCATGGATTCCTTTACACTGGATGATATTCTGGAAGCGACGGAAAATTATGCGTTGGAAAATGAAACTGTGGAAGAGACGGAAGAAGAAGTCGTATTTGACAGCAGTGACTGGCGGCTTGTATTAGTCAATAAACAGCATCCGATACCGGATGATTACAGTTTTAATCTGGGCGCCATCAAAGGGAGCATGCAGTGTGATGAGCGGATTATTGCGGACCTTTTGGTAATGCTTCAGGCGGCGAAAGCAGACGGCATCAATCTTGCCATCTGTTCTCCTTATAGAAACCTTGACAGACAGGAAATGCTCTTTGATAAGAAGCTTACGTTGTATATGGAACAGGGATATTCTTATATGGAAGCTTATAAAACAGCATCCCGGACGGTTACGATACCGGGAGCCAGTGAGCATCAGATTGGGTTGGCAATCGATATTTTCTCGGACACCTATACATCGTTGGATGAGGGATTCGGAGAAACGGCGGCGGGTCAATGGCTTGCGCAGCATAGTTGTGAATATGGTTTTATTATCAGATATCCGGAAGGAAAAGAATACATTACGAGTATTGAATATGAACCATGGCACTTCCGCTATGTAGGAAAAGAAGCAGCTACTATTATGACGCAGGAAAATATCTGTCTGGAGGAATTTTGGGATAAGTATCTGTAAAAGATACATGACAGCAGGAGACAGAAGTTCATGTATAGAGTAATCAAACAAGAGGGCAGCGCGAAACGCGGCGAACTGCAGACTGTGCATGGTGTGATACAGACTCCGGTTTTTATGAACGTAGGAACGGCGGCGGCTATTAAAGGCGCCGTATCAACGCAGGATTTGGAGGAGATTGGCACGCAGGTGGAATTGTCAAACACATATCATCTGCATGTCAGACCGGGAGATTTAGTTGTAAAGCAGCTTGGTGGTCTGCATAAATTTATGCTCTGGGATAAACCGATTTTAACAGACTCCGGAGGATTTCAGGTTTTTTCTCTGGCAAGTCTTCGAAAAATTAAAGAAGAGGGTGTATACTTTCATTCTCATATCGATGGCAGAAAAATTTTTATGGGACCGGAAGAGAGTATGCAGATACAGTCAAATCTCGGTTCGACAATCGCTATGGCTTTTGATGAATGCCCGTCGAGTGTCGCGGACAGAAAGTACGTAAAAAATTCGGTAGAGCGTACGACAAGATGGCTGGAACGCTGTAAAAAAGAGATGGAGAGGTTAAATTCCCTTGAAGATACGATAAATCCGAAACAGTTATTGTTCGGCATCAATCAGGGAGCCATTTTTGATGATATCAGAATCGACCATGCCAAGAGGATTGCAGAACTGAATCTGGACGGTTATGCGCTGGGAGGTCTTGCCGTAGGTGAAACGCATGAGCAAATGTATCATGTTCTGGAAGAAACCGTACCGTATCTGCCTGTGGAAAAGCCTGTTTATCTGATGGGGGTCGGCACACCGGCAAATATTTTGGAAGCGGTAGAGCGGGGCGTTGATTTCTTTGACTGTGTTTATCCGACCAGAAACGGAAGGCATGGACACCTTTATACGAATCATGGTAAAATCAATTTGTTCAATGCACAGTATGAGCTGGACGAGCGCCCGATTGAAGAAGGATGCGGCTGTCCGGTCTGCAGGAGAGGATATTCAAGGGCATATATCAGACATTTGTTAAAGGCAAAAGAAATGCTTGGAATGCGTTTTTGTGTACTGCATAATCTGTATTTTTATAATACGATGATGACGGAGATCAGAGACGCGTTAGACGCAGGAGAATTTGCGGCTTATAAGAAAAAGAAACTGGAAGGATTATAAAATACTTGTTTTCTCTTTGTATTTTAGAAAGGAGTAAAATATTATGGGAATTTTATTAACTGAGGAAGCACCGGTAGCGGGCGGTGGTATTTTAATGATTTTGTACATGGTAATCATCTTTGGTGTGATGTGGTTTATCATGATTCGTCCGCAGAAGAAAGAACAGAAAAGAATAGCTGCGATGCTTGCGGATTTGTCGGTTGGTGATTCTGTACTGACAAACAGTGGTTTTTACGGCGTTATTATTGATATAACGGATGATACCGTCATTATAGAATTCGGTAATAATAAAAACTGCCGTATTCCGATGCAGAAAGCGGCAATAGCCCAGGTAGAAAAGGCAGACGCGGAATAAAGAAATAAGATGCATTTCGGTGCATCTTATTTAGCATATGGAGGTATAAAACAATGGAATTACATATTACATGTATCCCGGGAGACGGGATTGGACCTGAAATTGTAGCGGAAGCAAAGAAAGTATTGGATGCGGTAGCAAAAAAATTCGGTCACACGATGCAGTATACGGATATTTTAATGGGCGGCGCTTCTATTGACGTACATGGCGTACCGCTTACGGACGAAGCAATAGAGACGGCAAAGAATGCAGATGCGGTGCTGATGGGTTCTATCGGCGGCGATACGACAACTTCCCCCTGGTATAAACTTCCTCCGAATTTAAGACCGGAGGCAGGGCTTTTGGGAATTCGGAAAGCACTGAATTTATTTGCGAATTTAAGACCGGCAGTGCTGTATGAAGAACTTGCGGGGGCATGTCCGTTAAAAGAAGAAATTTCCGAAAAAGGCTTTGATATGCTGATTATGAGAGAACTGACAGGCGGTCTTTATTTTGGAGAACGTAAAACAGTTGAGGAAAACGGCATCCGCAAGGCGATTGATACATTGACTTATGACGAAACGGAAATTCGCCGGATTGCCATTAAAGGCTTTGAAATTGCAATGAAAAGAAAGAAAAAAGTAACCAGTGTGGATAAGGCAAATGTTCTGGACTCTTCCAGACTTTGGAGAGCAGTGGTAGAGGAAGTGGCAAAAGACTATCCGGAAGTTACGTTAGAACATATGCTTGTTGATAACTGTGCGATGCAGTTAGTCAAAGACCCTGCGCAGTTTGATGTGATTCTGACAGAGAATATGTTTGGGGATATTTTATCTGACGAAGCAAGTATGGTGACGGGATCAATCGGAATGCTGGCGTCCGCTTCTTTAAATGACTCCAAATTCGGTCTTTATGAGCCAAGTCATGGCTCTGCACCCGATATTGCCGGAAAGGATATCGCCAATCCGATTGCGACGGTTCTTTCCGCATCTATGATGCTGCGCTACAGTTTTGATTTGGATAAGGAAGCAGATGCCATTGACAATGCTGTGAAAAAGGTATTACAGGAAGGCTATCGGACAGGGGATATTATGTCTGAAGGATGCAAGCAGGTAGGATGCAGACAGATGGGAGACTTGTTGTGCCAGCATATATAAAGTGGGGAAAAAAACATTTGGAATCTGTGCTTTTCCTGCTTCTGCTTTTAGTGATGTCAGTGTACTACGGCTGGAGGCTTTTTGCCTTGACGCCGTGGTACGATGAACTTTATACATATTATTATTTTATCAGCAGGGGGCCTGTCTATGCGGCGATTCACTGGCCGCTTCCGAACAATCATGTAGGCTTTTCCGTTCTTTCAGCCATTCTTGATTTATTTGGCAATGCAGCGATAGGTTTAAGAGGCATATCATGGATATGCAGTCTGATTAGCCTGTGGCTGCTGTTTGTCATAAGCAGGAAATGCTTTCCGAAAGGATATGCGCTGGTTCCGCCGTTTCTTTATGCTTCCATGGAACTTGTCAACCAGCTTGCGGTGCAGGGCAGAGGATATGCACTTGCGTCCTGCCTGTATTTGACGGCGCTTTATGAGCTGCTGCAGGTGGTGAAGTTTAGGGAGACCGGGAAAAGGCATTATATTGTGCTTGCCTGTGCTTTTATCTGGGCAATTTATACGCTGCCAAGCAGTGTTTATTTTGTTGTGCCGCTTTGTGTGATTGGCGGGGGATGGCTTTTGCTGGAGAAGCGTATCAAGGAATTTTGGCGGCTTTTTGTTACTGCGCTTATCAGTGCGGTATGTGTGACAGGTTTATATGCGGTCATATGGCTGGCAATCGGTTCGAATCTGCTTTCAAAGATGCCGGAGCGCGACTTTTACGGGATGAGCCATGTTTCGATTATTCTGCATGCACCGTTCGGCTCGCTGCAGACAGGCATTCAATATATGTTGGATACTCCTTATATCCAGAGTGTGCCGAGAGAAGGTTATCTGTCCCGTTTCGGCATATGGATAAAAACGCTGTTTGAATATTATTATTCCGGTCTGTCAACGCTTCTGGCAGTTATAATCGGCGTTGGGTTGATTGGGCTTACGGTGGTTTTATGTATAGGCATTCCTAGGGCATTTAAGAAAGCAGACGGCAGAGAAGCAGATAAAGAGACATATTTTTTGGAATGGTATCTTTTACTGTCATTCATTTTGACGCCGCTTATGCTTATCATACAGGCAGCACTTCCTTATTACAGGGTTTTTTCCTTTTTTGGAATTCCCGTTGTGCTGCTGTTTACATGGATGATATCCCGCCTGATTTCGCTTGCCGGAAAGAAAGCGCTTATTTATGGTATCAATGTATTTGCCGTATGTTTATGCGCCAAACTGTTAAGTAACCCGTTTTATCTGGCGCAGTATAGCGATAGGGAGGCTGCGATTGCAGACGCCTATGAACATATGGACTTGCAAAGTGACAAGATGGTCTTTGTAAGTGACTGCGATCAGGAGTATTTGGTAAAGTATCTTTATGACAGGGAAGATACAGCCGGCACGATGCAGGATGCGGACTATATTCTGCTTGATAAACTGCTGTTACTGACGGCAGAGGAATTCGAGAAAGCGGACTTTGCGGACAAATGGAAATTCTATGTATTCCACGATGAAATTGCATGGGATTACATTGAAAAAGAGATGGATTTTTGTTATGAAAATGAGCGGTTTGTCTTATATGAAAGAAAATCAGCTTATTGACAGTATAAAAATAATGTAATACGATGAATTGAAAAAGAAAAAAAGTAGAAATAGATTACAACAAAAAGGAGAAAGAAATATGAGAAGTGACAATGTAAAGAGCGGAATGCAGCAGGCTCCTCACAGAAGTCTGTTCAATGCACTTGGATTTACGGAAGAAGAAATGAAAAAACCTATGGTCGGTATCGTTAGTTCTTATAATGAAATTGTGCCGGGACATATGAATTTGGATAAAATTGTGAATGCGGTAAAACTTGGTGTTGCGGAAGCAGGCGGCGTGCCGGTTGTTTTCCCTGCAATTGCAGTATGTGACGGAATTGCCATGGGACATATCGGTATGAAATATTCTCTCGTTACCAGAGATTTGATTGCCGATTCCACGGAATGTATGGCACTTGCCCATCAGTTCGATGCACTGGTTATGGTTCCGAATTGTGATAAGAACGTACCCGGACTTTTAATGGCGGCGGCAAGAATCAATGTGCCTACCGTATTTGTTTCCGGCGGTCCTATGCTTGCCGGACATGTCAAAGGACAGAAGAGAAGTCTTTCCTCCATGTTTGAAGCAGTAGGTTCCCATGCAGCCGGCAGCATGAGCGAAGAAGAAGTGAGAGAATTTGAAGAGAAAGTATGTCCTACCTGCGGTTCCTGCTCCGGTATGTATACGGCGAACTCCATGAACTGTCTGACAGAGGCGCTTGGTATGGGACTTCG
>CAZKOR010000136.1:0-10197 GCA_964554405.1 uncultured Bacteroides sp.
TACCATCCTTTCCCTGCCATATTTTATACGGATGCTTCTCTAATAACTCTTTTCTTTTCATAGCTTGCATACTGTTCTGTACATCGTTGATGTCGATTTTACCACTTTGTATAATAAACCGCAATATATCGTTGCTTTGAGCATATTGCAGATTGTTTAATTCCATTGTATTTTCTATAATGAATCACACTCCAATTCATAAAATTTATATAAAAAAGCACTGTCATAAACCATAACAGCACCCATAAAATTATATCTATATTTAATTTTTATCATTATTCATTCCACATATTATAAGGAATCTGACAAAACGAAGCATTCTGTCATATTCACATCGGCTTTATTTACAGTTACATTGTTTAAATTGAAATTTAAAATTATCTTGTTCTATTTCTTTTGCTTGATTTACCTGTATTTCCTACTACGCTGCATATATGTAATTCCTTCAAATTTCCACAAGGCTCTTTTACATAGACACTCTGCATCGGTCTTAGTTCTACATTCGGCATAACACAAGGGACTGTTCTTTCCTGTCCGGTTTGATCTGTAATTACATAGCCATTTTTATCAATTCTTTTTATGACTGTTCTATAAGTGCGGTCAACTTTGCAATTCGCAATCGCTCTATCAACCATAGTCTGTATTGTTTTAAATATTTCGTCTTTAAAATTCATTGCAAATAATACCACACTCATATTTCAGAGTGCGGTTATCCTTTCTATGCTATATTGACCATTTTGTTATCACGCTCCTTGAAAACTAATGTTCTGGCTATCTCAATATACACGTTTATGATAAAATAGCTATTATTATAAAAATATTTTGGGGTAGCCAAGATGAAAAAACAATTAACTAAAGAAGAACAGCTAATCCAGTTTTTTAATGAAAAATTTAAGAACAGTAAAACTAATGAAGTTACTATTTCTCGTAATGATATACCAAAATTAAATATGTCTGAACAAGAAGCTTCTCAAACTATTCACCTTTTGCAAGAAGAAAATCTGCTTAGAATCAAAGATAAGTCTGCACATAATAATTTCGATAAATTTTGGACAATCATTCTTAGATCTTCATGTATTCATTATTTTGAAAACCAAAAGATAAATAAAAAAACTAAAATAATTAATTTTTTTACTGAATTTAGAGCATGGATTACTTTAGGCATCGCTATATTAAGTTTAATAATTGCTGCCTAAGTAAATAGATTTTTAAAGTAATCTTTAAAAGATTTTGTTGGAGAAGGTATATCAGGCAATCTGCTTACCTTAGATGCCATAAATTCATCAAATGTCTTTTCAAGATGTTTATGAAAATATATCCAATCCACTAATGTTTCACCAGGGCTATTTAACATTAGGTCTAACTTGTATGTCATATTTCTTATTGGATTTAATTTTTCCTCACAGTTCATATCATCAAATCCATCTGGCTTGCCACTTATATAATCAGTCCATTCCCAGTTATTTAATCCAATTTTAAACTCTGCAATTCTTTCTAAAATATCAGTACTATGATCCATAAATCACATCATAAAACCGCATAAGATATTAATCTTAGATGCGGTTATTCCTTTCTCTAAAATTAATATCTTTACCAGTCAACTTGATATTTCTTTGTGTTAAGAGACTCTAAATCCCTTAATAATGATTCAGCAGAAGTCGAATTTGTTACATTAGGTAAGGTAACATTAATATGATTCACTATAGGTTGCTGCACATTACTAGTATTATTCACCACACTGCTTGCACTATTTACAAACTCGGTTAATTCCTTATTCATCTTTTGGTTATGCTCCATAACTAAATGCCGCGAAATATCCTCTATATTCTTATCCACATTTACGTAATAAGCATTCCATGCTTTGTATAGTTTAGAAAAGGATGAATCATCTTTGTCTGGATCGTATGGTTCAAATATTCTACCGTCTTTTGTAAGAACTTTACTACCGCCAACAGTTCCATCAGCGTATGCTTTACCACGTCCAGAAATATGACCATGTTTGAGAAGTTCAACTGATTGTCCATGATTAAAGACAATATCACCCTTTTGGATATTTGTCATTTCAGCACCATTCTGTCCAACGGTGAAAAATCTGCCATTTCTTACGATTATTTCAAAGCCTTCTTCACCGACTAAAGCTTTCTTCTCATCAGATTGCACAGCCCAATTACCTGATACTAAAGCCGTACCTTCTACATGAGCATTACCAAGATATTTAGCGTCATATGTAGCACTACCTAAGTTCATACCTGCACCAATGACACCAGGTAAGCCACCAGTAGTCTCAATATTTACCTTAATAGTACATTCTACTTCTTTACCATCAATTTCATCAAGTCCGCTGGAAATCCCTTGTACTTGATTATTAGCATCAGCAACGACATCTCTGAATTGTCCAAATCTGCCAGTAACACCATCGCCATCAGGCTCACCAATAGTTTCCTCAGTAGTTTCTCCAAGATCAACGATAGAACCTATAAGACTATCAGATTCACCATTACCACCAGAACTTCCACTGCCTTCTAAATCACCGCCAATAGCAGTAGTGACATCATTTACGGCGGTTTCTAATGAACCAAACTTACCGATAACAGTTCCATCACCTTCTGCATCAGGTTCACCAATGACTTCATTAGCAGTTCCCCCATTTCAGTAATTGCACCTGTGAGAGAATTTCTGCTGCCAGAACCTTGTGAACCTTTACCTCCGGATTCTCCACCACTGGCAGAACCAGAGTTACCGCCTTGACCTTCACTGCCGGATGATTCACCACCACCGCTGATAGCAGAAGCAACAGCTTCAACAGCTTCTTTAAGCTGTGCAAACTGTCCAATAATACCATCCTCTAAAGAAATCTCATTAAGTGATTCTATCGCAGTTGCAATGTTATGAATAAGTCCTTCATCCTGAGTTCCGAAAGATTCAAGAGTTTCTTTTACTTCAAGTATTTTCTCTTTCAGTAATAAGAAATCAGCCATTTCATTGCTTGTAGCGATTCCTACAGCTTCTTGTTCTGCCTGAATAGCTTCTGTTTTTAGATTGATTGCTTCGATGACTTCATCTATCTTTGTTTTAAGGTTATCAAATGCTGTTTGTTCTTCGGTTACGAGTCCGTTTGTTTCTGATAAGCTGGCATTTAGATTGCCTACGTTAGTTGCAACTGTGTCCGTTTTAGATACTGTATCCGTAAGATTCTCATTTGCTTCGGAAGCGGTAGAAGATAAACTTTCCATATTTTCATCTACATTACCTATTGCTTCTGAAACGGGGTTTAAAGATTCACCTAAACCACTTAAACAATCAATATATCCCTGTGTAGCTGTAATGTATGAACCCATTTCATCAACACTTCTGCCAGTAGTATCAGATAATGCAGATAACATTGAATCGTTACCAGAATAGATATCAGCAAGAATACCTATATATTCATCTTTAAACTTGGAGAATGCCTCCTCTGACATATTGAGAATATCGTCAGTTTCAATTCCAAGTTGTTTAAGTGTTGATATCAGTTTTGCGTTTTCTTCGATCTCACCAAGCTCTTCCCAGCGACTTTTATAATCCTGCAAGCCCTTAATAAGATTATCCCAATACTGTTCAGATTCAGAAATCATCTTATCATACATCTTGCTTATTTCATCAATCTGTTTATCCAATAAATCTATCTGCCCATTAATGCTAGACTTACGCTCTTCCAAAAGCTTAATATCTTTCTCGATGAGCTTAATATCTTTTTCCTTATTGGCGATTGCGATTTCCAGTTCAGCATCTTCAACAGCTTGTTTTTTATCACGCGCCCCACTTAAATCCTGAACATATGAAATTCCCTTGTCTTCGCTGTATTGAAGAATACTATGTTGGTTCATCATCCGCTCATAATCATATTTTGCTTTAGCAAGTTTATTTTCGCGGTCTTTCTGCTCATTTAACTCACGCATGAGATCTATTTCATCTTGAATGTCACTAATTGCTTTTTCTTTCGTAGTAATCTTTTTATCAATTAAATCTATCTCTTGCTCATAACGAGCCTTTTCTGCTTTCTTAGCTTCAATAGCGGCATCACGCTGTGCTTCAAGGCTTTCCAATGCTGCGGACTTAGCATCGCCATATGCACTGATTTGTTTATCCAGCATAGAAGTAATGCCTGAAAGAGCGGATTCATAGAGCGATTTCATTCCCTGTAAATATTCATGTTCATACTTTGCGTACTGTTCAGCATATTTCTTTTTATCTTTGAAGAATTTCTGGTAGAGCTTGCGGAGATAATCAAGATATCGCTTTTCTGTAATCTTTCCTTGATCGCGTAATGTCTGTAATTTCTTTAGTTCATCTTCAAACGCATTGACATAAGCATCTCCAGCTGATGAACCGGCTTTCTTTGCTGATTTAGCTGCACTCGCACTGTCAAACTGAATTTCAACAGGCTTAAAGTTTGTAATCTCTGTTTCGATTTCAGTCTTTGCCTTAGCCATTTCCGCAGAAATAATACTCATTGCACCATAATCACCACTTGCCTGTGCATTATCAAATGCCGCTTTTAAACTCTGTAACTTTGTTAATGCGTCTGTTGCAATACCTGCTGCCTGTGCTAATGCTAATACATTATTGATATCTGTACTTGTATCAAGTAAAGTGCCATTTACGAGCATCTTCTTTAATTGTAATAATGCTAATGCCTCACCGCAATTACCGGCTTCTATTTGTTCTAATATAAAAGCATTTACTTCATCATCTGTTGCAGATGCTAATGCCTGACCTGTCTGCGCAAGATATTCTTTTGCAACGATAAGTTCTTCTGTTTTCGCTGTTAATTCATCCGCTACAATCTCAGCCGCATTCTGTACGCCTAATTCCTCTAACTGTTTTTCAATCGCATTTGCTGTTTCGGAATTTAACTGTTCCAATGTATCAGTGCTGTACAGATAAGCCGTAGCCAAGTCGTTAAATGCCTGTTGTACCTGTTCTGCCGTTGAATTTCCATTTGTGAGCGTATCAAAGAATGAATCAAGTTTTGAAGCATCAAATGTGACTCCGACTTCCTCTTTGATCTCTGCAAATGCCTGACGCAATTCTTCAAGCATGGAATTATCTATACTGTCAAGAGAAAAGATTTCCTTTCCGTTATCATCAAACTTGAAGATTTCTCTATAGGCATCCCCTAACTTCGCAAATTGTGGCTCTAATTGTGTCGCTATCTGCTGAATGGATGATGATATCGTGGGGGCAATTGAAATATCAGTTTCATTTAACTCTTCAATATCACCTTTTATTTCCGCTATCTTCTGCTGTAGTTCCTCAAATCCAATGATATTATCCGGATCAAATGAAAGTGCAATACGCTTGTCATCATCTGAAAGCAATGCTAAATCATCACGGGAAATATTACCAAACATTTCCTCTAACAAATCAATAGTATTGTCATATGTACCATTCATTTTCTGAATGTTGGTTACGATACCGGCAGAGTCCTGATATAACTGATTCCAATATTCAGCCATAGATTCAGCTTTCTCTAAGTCACTGCCTGTCAAAAGTCCGCTATCAACCGCTTCCTGCGCTGTCTGGTAATTTTTAAGATAATCACCCATGTTAAGAGTGAGCTGTTCTTCAATGGTTTGCTGTTCCTCTAAAAGCTTATTTCTCTTTTCAGTCAGTTTTTCAATCTTGCCTTCTACCTCGAATCTCTCATGACCAACTAATCCATTATCAAGCCTTTCTTGTAAAGAAGCTAATTCTGCATCTATATCATCAAGTGATTCTTTATCAGCTTTAAATCTGACAGAAAGATATTTATATCCTTCTTTATTGTAACGGTCATCTTCCGCTTTCTGCTTTGTTACGAGACTGTCAGCATCGAAATAATCAGAGAAACTTGTGCCTATCTGGTTTTGATACAAGCGTTTCTGCTCTATTTCCAGGATTCTTTCTTGAAGATCCAATTCCCTTTCAAGCTGTGAAATCTTCTGCTTATCAAAATCCGACTTATATTCAAGGCTATTCAGTTCTTCTATCTGGGTTTTAAGGTCAGAAATCTTGGAATTGATATCATTGACTTTTTCCTGTGATTCTTCTACTGTTTCATTAAATTTATCAAATGCTTTTGCAATCCCTGTTATAACTGCTTGTACTGCAATACCGCCTAAGAAAGTCAGGGCTGTATTTAACAGGATAGTTTTTAGGCGCAAATCTTCTGTTGCCTGACCTGTCTGCTGAAGATATTGGCGGTATCCTTTAAGGGAAGCTGGAGCATCTTTTGAGGTTGTCTGTATATAGGCTTTGAATTGAGCATTATTTTTAATCAATTTATTACCAAAAGATTCTAAATCATTTTCACCATTTAACATTGCATCATTCCAAAGCTGTATTGCTTCTTCGGCATCTTCATAATGCTTCTTTAAATTCTTGATTTTGCTTATGTCTATACCAAAAATATTCCCCTCTAAATCAAGTTTCTTTGTCTCTGGATTTACAAGCTGTGTAATACCATAATCTGCTTTAAGAGCGGTCATTGCCGTATTCAAAGTAGTAAGCACCACGGGTATTTCACCTATAGTATTAGTTAACTTCTCTGCCCCTTGAATCAGTCTATCAAAGAAGGAGACACCACCCATTATCATTTCTTTATTGGTGAGTGTATTTACAAAAGACGTGAAACTATTGGAAAGCGAATTTAAGCGTCCCTCCCAAGAATTAGCTGTTTTCTCCGCTTCTTTAAGTGCTGATCCCGCGCCCTGTGAAAATTCGGTTAACATTTTTTCGTACAAATCCCATCGGCTAAGCAACGCAGAAAGTGCGTTAGCATGATATTTTCCACCCAAATCTGCAATTAATCCCTGCTTTTCTGCACTGTTATCAGGTAGTGAATTATAAACTTCTGCTAAATCTTTGAGCACTTCTATCGGATTTCTCAGTGTAGCAATGCCATCTTTCACGTATTCCAGTTCAACGCCAAGAGAATGACATCTTTCTTCCACTTTCTTTAACTGCTCTTCATCAATAATTTCTCCGTCAAATTCACCGCTCACCTGTTGAAGATTCAATATAATGCTTCTAAACGCCCGTCCAATTTCAGAACCGCTCCTTTTGGTTGTCGCAATCATGGTAGCTTCTGCAGCCGTTAATTCGTCAATCGCTACACCCGCATTTGCTGCAAATGATGCTGAAACACGAGTTGCATCAGCAATATCAGTCAGGCTGGCAGAATTTTTGTTACTAATATAATTTGCCCCGTCAAGAGCTGCATTCAACTTTTCAATACTTCCGCTGTATTTATAGGCTGCATCGGTAGCTAATAGATAATTGTTTGCATTCTCAGCGGTCATATCCCCAGCCGATTGTGCAAGCAAAGACAATTCACCTAACTCTTTTGAAGTTTCCTCATATCCACTTCTTGCCATTTCCTGTACAGCAAGTAAATAATATGATGATAACTGACCGTATTTACTTGCTACTTTAAAAGCTTCATCACCAAGTTCCTTCAACTGATTTTTAGTCATTTCTGATGTCTTACTAATTTCTGTAAGAATCGTATCATTTTCCCGTAATGTCTTTAATGATTTTACAAAGCTATTTATAAACATCGAAGCTACGCCAAAAGCACTGCCAATCTTTGTTATATGAGAAAGCATTGATTTGACTTTATCGGCAGTGGACTTACTGGTATACCCTGTTGCGCTGACCTCTGACTTAAACAGTCTGAAAGCATCTGTTGCTTCTGTCAACGATTTCTTATCAGTAACCGTATCAATTAAGTCTCTGACTTTATCTGCCTCTTCCAGAAGGACGCTACTCTCTGTTATCTTTGTATACTTATTTAAGTATGCCGTGAGATCGTTATCTAATTTATTTTTCTTAGACTCAATGTTTACACCTATCGAAATAGGATTTCTCTCTGCATATGCCTTTGCGTCTGCGATAATTTTCTGTACTCTTAACTTTGTTTTATTCTCATCAATATTCAAAACATCAATATCTTTGAAAGATACATTATTTAATGCTTTATTGACTTCACTCTTTAAGTTTTTACTATCAATTTTTGCTTTCAGCTTTATCGTTGATAGCTGATCTGATAACTGCTTTATATAAGTATTTAGTTCTCTTTTTGTATCAGCTTTTGCAAAAGTTGCTGTGAGCCGTAACATATTAATCGTCTTTTCGAGGGTCTTGATATCGTCATTAACCCGCTTTTTACTTTTGCTTTGTTGTAAGGTACCTACAAGATCAATTAAAAAGTTTTCTTCCAAATTTTATAATCTCCTTTTCATTTTTTCATAATAAAAGAGAGACTACTATCAAAATAATCTCTCTAAGAATCGTTATTCAATATTCAATTTTTCATATTATCAAAATCTCTTCTTACATCTTACACATACACGGTCAAGT
This sequence comes from uncultured Bacteroides sp., assembly GCA_964554405.1. Classification (GTDB taxonomy): domain Bacteria; phylum Bacillota; class Clostridia; order Lachnospirales; family Lachnospiraceae; genus UBA3282. The sequence goes on from CAZKOR010000136.1 coordinate 8,383, forward strand.
CGGTTTGTTGCAAATCCTGTAAGAAGGCTAAATTTTCTAGGAACCATCTGAACCTGTGTACTTCTACAGCGTGGACACCGTACAATATCAGGTGAATTATCATTTACAAGCGGACTATTTGGTAAAACTTCTTTTAGCTGTCTTTCTGCGTCTTGCATATCTGTGGCTTCAAATGTGTACAGCGGGATATATTGACTAGACAATGTTTTCATCAACGTTCCCCCACCTTCTTTATAATAATACCACTTAGTTTTCTCTTTTTGAGTTTCAACTGTATTATCATCATCCAGCAAGGATTCTCCGCAAACAGGGCATATGTTAGGATTTTCTCTATTTGCTAACACGCTCTCATTAAATGTACTGTGACATTTCTCACACAGAATCGTTCTCCCCATACCCTAATCCCCTTAACTTTCAACTTTCCTTACAATTTTATTTTACCACGCTAATATCATTATCACAAGTCCAAGCCAAACATACTTTCTTCTTTTCTGCTATCCTTACTATATTATTTCTCTACTTAATTTCCCATTTTCTCACCACTCCCCACATCCTTTTCCACTTCCACCGCACTCTGAAAACTATCCATCATCATCTTATAAGCATCCTCAAAGAATCCACTCTTTTTCATCATGTTCTCACAAAACCGTTTCTGATCCGCTTCTTTCATACTGTCGAACATCTGAGACATAGTATCTGCCGGATCAAATTCTTCCTGTTTCTGCATACTTCGTATAAATGCCTCTGTATGAAGTGCTGAAAGCGCAATCGCTCTGTTAGTATATTCATGAGATGCCGCAAATAAGTCATTAGTATATTTCTTATAATTTTCGTCATCTGCAAGTATACTATATAATTCTGGTAACTTATAGTTAGTAAGTATTACTGTTTGATGTTCTGGCTTCAAATATCCAATAGCTTTATAGATATTATCCAGACTAATATTACTGTTTACTTGTTTCTTCTCCGTGATTACTACCTCCGTACATTAATTCTCTATTCAGTTTTTACATTATTCAGTTATCTTGTTTAATTTGATTTTTACAGCTTGATTTTATGCTGCTTTGAATGTTAATAGATTTAATTGAATTTTTGCTTGATTGACGAGTTACTTTTGGCTTTACTACTAATTTGATTAATACTTATCAAGAAAAGCGTTTAGTTTAATAAGAGATTCCTCCCACAATTCACGCCTTTTATTCTTAAAAGCCGATATGATTTCTCTTGGAATTTCTGTTTGTTCAGCGATATAATTTATTTTTAATCCTCTGCACTTTTCAATCAACTTTTCTCTTACACTCTCCTGAGTTACGTTTATCATTTTCCTCACCAACTTTCTGTATTTATGATATATCGTAATTATGTGATAATAAAAAAAATCATACTAACACCCAGCCGGGAGTGTGGAGCCTCCCTTTTTATGGCTGGATGACCTATTACATTGTGGATATGCATATAGGATTTTATGTTGTTATTGTGATCCAGATTGTGGAGTTCTGGATAAATGCCGGTATAAGTTTTGAGGCATATACCGACTAAAAACTGAATAATTGGATGAATTTATAGGAACTGCATAATGCAGTTATTGACATTACCTTAAAGAACTATATCTTACTTGTCCCTCTACTTATATATATTAAGTTATATAAGTAAATGCACCTTTTTTAGTGATATCAAATAAAAAATTACTAATCATACATTCTTTCTTGTTCCTCTACCTTTATATGTAGGATTATGTAAGTAAGTGCACCTTTCAGCCAACATTATACATAAAAATTTCATGATTTTTATTTGCTCTACTAATAATACGTCTGT
>CAZKOR010000137.1:0-10147 GCA_964554405.1 uncultured Bacteroides sp.
AGAAGAACGGCTCACACGTGGATTGACTTCAATTACACAATATTCAAAACTGGTCGGATGCAGGGCAAACTGCACGTTACATCCGCCTGTAATCTCCAATTCATTGATGATATTAAGCGCAGAACTTCTTAACATCTGGTATTCTTTATCACCCAGAGTCTGAGACGGCGCAACCACGATACTGTCGCCCGTATGAACGCCTACCGGGTCGATATTTTCCATATTACATACGGTAATGCAGTTGCCTGCACTGTCCCGCATCACCTCATACTCGATTTCTTTCCATCCTGCAATACAGCGCTCCACCAAAACCTGCCCTACACGGGAAAGACGCAGACCGTTTGCCAGAATTTCTTCCAGTTCCACCTGATTATGCGCAATACCGCCGCCGGAACCGCCCAGCGTATATGCCGGACGAAGTACAACCGGATAACCGATTTTTTTGGCAAACGCAACGCCGTCTTGGATATTTTCCACAACTAAGGACGGCGCACATGGTTCTCCGATTTTCTCCATCGTTTCCTTAAATTCCAAACGGTCTTCCGCTTTCTTAATCGTCTTTGCCGTTGTACCAAGCAGCGTGACGCCATGCTCTTTTAAAAATCCGGATTCATCCAGTTCCATACCCAGATTCAACCCCGCCTGTCCGCCCATATTCGGCAAAAGGCTGTCCGGTTTTTCCTTAATAATAATCTGTTCTAACACCTTCGCTGTCAAAGGCTCAATATATACTTTATCTGCAATATCACCGTCCGTCATAATCGTCGCCGGATTGGAATTAACTAAAATAACTTCCATTCCCTCTTCCTTTAAGGAACGGCAAGCCTGTGTACCTGCATAATCAAATTCCGCCGCCTGCCCGATTACAATCGGACCGGAACCAATCACCAATACTCTTTTTACATTCGGATTCTTCGGCATTTTTTCTCCTCCATCAAGTTAAAATATTATCTTTTTGCCTTCTGCATCATATTTATGAATCTGTCAAACAAATCCCCTGAATCCTGCGGTCCCGGGCACGCCTCCGGATGGAACTGCACGGTAAAGATATTTTTACCGGTATAGGAAAGCCCTTCATTCGTGCCATCATTGACATTGATAAAGGCAGGCACCGCCACTTCCGGATTCAGTTTCTCCGTATCTACCACATATCCATGATTCTGAGAAGAAATATAAACCCTTCCGGTCTCCAAATCTTTTACAGGATGATTGCCGCCCCGGTGTCCGTATTTCATCTTAAAAGTGTCCGTTCCGGTTGCCAATGCCATCAGCTGATGTCCCAGACAAATGGCAAAAATTGTTATTTCCGTATCGTATAATTTCTTAATCTCCTCTATAACGCCCGTACACTCTTTCGGGTCTCCCGGTCCGTTGCTCAGCATAATGCCGTCCGGTTTTGATGCTATGATTTCTTCCGCCTTTGTCCATGCCGGATAAACGGTCACATCACATCCTCTTGCCGCTAAGGACTTTGCGATATTGCCTTTTGCACCCAAATCAAGCAGGGCTACTTTCAATCCCCTGCCGTTCAGTTCCCGAACCATACTCGGCTTTTTCTCCCGTATTCCGGCATCATAATCCGCTCTGTTAAAGGAGGAACTGCCGGAAACAGGTCCGTTTTCCGCAATATCTGTCGTGCCCTTTAATTCATATTTTTCTTTACAGGTTACAATTTCTACGACTTTCCCTGTCGTATACTCTTTCAATTTCGGAAGAATCTCTTTTTCGCGATATGCATCATCCAGACAGGCTTCATCTGTCGTAATCATGCCGTTCATCGTGCCCTTTTCACGCAGGATTTTTGTTAATGCCCTTGTATCAATACCCGCAATGCCCGGTACGCCGTTTTGCTCTAAAAATTCCTGAATCGTCATATCACATCTGAAATTACTCGGTACTCTGCTCAGTTCCCTGACAATAAAACCATCCGGCCAGGGCTTTCCCGACTCCATATCCTCCTTGCAGATACCGTAATTACCAATAAGCGGATAAGTCATACATACAGCCTGCCCTGCATAGGACGGGTCAGTCAGTACTTCCAGATACCCCGCCATGGATGTATTAAACACGATTTCACTGATAATTTCCTTCTGCGCACCGATATGGGTTCCCTCAAATACAGTGCCGTCTTCCAAAACTAAGAATGCTTTCATTCAATAACCATGCCCTTTCTCTAATGTTTGCGCAACCGATTTATTATAGCATAACACATGACAGGATAGCAATTACATAATCCCCTAAAAATTGCCCAATCCCATCAAGATTCTGCTTTCGCGTAATGTTTTCGACGAATCATAATCATACTCTATCGACTGAATATTGACCTTCGGAAATTCCTGATGCAGTTTTTTCATAATGCCCCGTATACAGACATGACTCACCAGACACCCAAAGGGATGCAGAATCAAAATATGGTCGTACCCTTGACTAATTAAGTCAACCACTTCACCGGCAACCAGCCAGCCATCCCCTACATTACAGCCGCTGTTAATAATCCTGCCGGAATATTCCTTGATGTCATCAAATAAGGCGTCCGGCCTAAACACACCGGAAGCATCCACAATCTGATACAAATCCTTCTGTATCTTTTTCAGATAGTGCAAAATCCCCTGATAAACCCATATATATGCTTTCCGCGCACTTTGCGCACACTCTTTTTCCAACTCGCTGTCTACTAAGTAAATGGCATAATTGATAAAGCCGCCCAAACGGTAATCACAATCCGCCTGCTGTAAAAATTCTTCCAGATGTTCATTCCCAACAGGAGAAAATTTCATGTAAATTTCTCCTGCAATGCCAACTTTTGTCAGTTTTTTCTCCCGGCGCAGGATTTTCTCAAAATCCTTCACAATCTCCCGATACCGCTCTTTCCTCTTTTTACTTGAAATATTTCCGCCTTTTTTGATATCTTCCGACAAAATCCCAATCCACTTACGCCTGCATTCTTCAGCTTCTCCCTGCGTCACCTCATAGGGACGAGTCTGCTGTACTAACATCATCAGCAAATCTCCGTAACAAACCGCCGCTACCGCGCCGAAAAGAAGCTTCGGCGTAATAGAAAAACCCGAATGTTTCTCCTCCCCGAAAGCATTAAGAGAGATGACCGGAATCTGCGGAAAACCGATTTTGGCAAGGCACTCCATCATGGCATTATAAATATTTCCGGCACGACATGCGCCTCCCGTCTGGGGCTCCATAAAAGCAGTATGCCACACATCGCAATTACCGGACTGTGCAAGCGCAATCACCTGTCCCAGAATCAATACGGTAGGATAACAATAGTCGCTGCTTACATAACGCAGTGAATATTCCGGAAGTTTCTCAAATTCCGGTAGAATTTCCAACTGATAGCCGCATGATAAAAAAGCCGCCTGCAATAATTCATTGTGGTAATGAAGCATATCCGGCAGCCAGATTTTATGCGTCTTTTTCATGGTTTTTGTAAATTCTGCCGACCGTGTTTGTTTCCGCATACTTTTGCCCTGCCCTTTAAAACAAATGTATATGATAAACTCCCCAAAAGCTTTCCGTCTTCGGGGAGTCAATTACTAATTATTTAAAATACAAAACACCTGATTCAAATATCTTCAAATCCTGTTCGCCGTAAATATTGACGGCAACGGCATCTCCCCGCCTTTCGGAATGCGCCATCTTGCCGAAACACCGCCCGTCGGGAGAAGTGATTCCCTCAATAGAAGCATAGGAACCATTGATATTCCACTCCTCATCCATAGAGACATTACCATCCACGTCCGCATACTGGGTAGCGACCTGTCCGTTTGCAAAAAGTTTCTCTATCCATTCTTTTGAGGCTACAAAACGTCCCTCTCCATGCGACGCCGGGTTTACATAAGTATTTCCTACCACTGCGCCCTGCAGCCAGGGTGACTTATTGGAAACAACTTTCAAATATGCCATCTTGGATATATGGCGGTTGACGGTGTTAAAGGTCAGTGTCGGTGAATCTTCTTTCTGTCCCACAATTTCACCATAAGGCACAAGACCAAGTTTAATCAGCGCCTGAAAACCGTTACAGATACCAAGCGCAAGACCGTCTCTTTCCTGCAGTAACTTCATAACAGCTTCTTTCATCTTTTCGTTCTGGAAAGCCGTTGCAAAGAACTTGGCGGAACCATCCGGTTCATCACCTGCCGAAAAGCCGCCGGGGAACATGATAATCTGTGCCTGTCCGATAGCTTTTTCAAACACTTCCACACTCTCCCTGATATCTTCCGCAGTCATATTTTTAAATACTTTTGTGATAACATCCGCTCCGGCATTTTCAAATGCTTTTGCACTGTCATATTCGCAGTTTGTTCCCGGAAATACCGGAATAAATACGGTAGGTCTTGCCACCTTATGCTTACATACATAAATGTTTTTGGCCTGATATGCTTTGGACTCTACCGGACTCTTATCTTTACCGGAAGTATAAGGGAATACCTTGTCCAATTTAGAAGTCCATGCCTGCAGTGCCTCGTCCATCGTAATTCTGACGTCACCGCATACAAAAGCCGCATCTTCTGTTACAGTAGCAACAATCTGATAATCTATACTGTCTAACGCAGCGTCCTTTACTCTGTCCGCAAGCTGCGCTGCCGCCTCAGCAGGCATTTCTGCAACAATATCACCCAGTCCGTTAGTAAAGAGTTGTATGTCTTTTTCTATGATAATACCAAGTTTATTTCCAAATGCCATTTTACTGATTGCTGCCGCCACACCTTTCGCATCCAGAGCATATGCTGATACGATTTTCTTTTCTGACATCAATGTCAATATCGCATCATACATCTGCATAACTTTTTCAAAAACGGGCAAGTCATATTCATCTTTTGCAATCTTAAAGTGCACAAGTTTATTTCCGGCTTTTTTCAGCTCCGGCGTGACAATGTTCTGTTTTTTACTGATATCTACCGCAAAAGATACGAGTGTCGGAGGCACATCAATATCGTTAAATGTTCCCGACATGGAATCTTTACCGCCGATAGAAGGCAGTCCATAGGCAAGCTGTGCCTTATATGCGCCAAGCAGCGCCGCAAAAGGCTGACTCCAGCGTCCTGGGTCTTGCGTCATTCGTCTGAAATATTCCTGGAACGTAAAACGGATAGTCTTATAATCACCGCCGTTTGCCACAATCTTCGCCATAGATTCCGTTACCGCATAAATTGCGCCGTGATAAGGACTCCAGCTAGAAAGATACGGGTCGAAGCCGTAGCTCATCATAGTTACGGTGTCGGTCTTACCTTTCAGTACCGGAAGTTTCGCTACCATCGCCTGTGTTTCCGTCAACTGGTATTTACCGCCGTATGGCATATAAACGCTGCCTGCACCGATGGAAGCATCAAACATTTCCACAAGTCCCTTTTGGGAGCAGACATTCAAATCATTTAATAAAGTAAGCCATGCTTTTTTTACATCACCCTGCTTCAAAGCAACATCTACCGCAGGAACGGAGATTTTTTTCAGGTAATTTTCTTCTTCTGCGGGCATATCTACACGTACCGCTGTTTCCTGATGTGCACCGTTAGTATCCAGGAAAGCTCTTGAGATATTGACAATTTCTTTTCCGCGCCACTTTAACACCAGTCTTGGCTCTTTCGTCACATGCGCAACCACAACGGCTTCCAGATTTTCCTCCGCCGCATAACCAAGGAAAGATTCTACATCTTTCGGAGAAACAACGACCGCCATTCTCTCCTGTGATTCCGAAATCGCAAGCTCCGTGCCGTCAAGTCCTGCATATTTCTTCGGCACTTTATCCAAATCTACAATCAGACCGTCCGCCAGCTCTCCGATAGCTACGGAAACGCCTCCGGCACCGAAGTCATTACATTTCTTAATCAGTCTGCTGACTTCCTCTCTGCGGAACAATCTCTGAATCTTACGTTCCGTCGGCGCATTTCCTTTCTGCACTTCCGCTCCGCATGTTTCAATGGAACTTTCCGTATGCACTTTGGAGGAACCCGTCGCACCGCCGCAGCCGTCACGTCCGGTTCTGCCGCCTAAAAGAATGATGATATCATCCGGGTCTGATGTCTCACGAATGACATTTTTTCTCGGCGCCGCCCCCATAACTGCACCGATTTCCATTCTTTTTGCCACATAATCAGGATGATAGATTTCTTTTACCAGACCCGTTGCAAGACCAATCTGGTTTCCGTAAGAAGAATAACCGCTTGCCGCGCCACGTACCAGCTTCTTCTGTGATAATTTCCCTTTTAACGTATCTGCTACAGGCACTGTCGGATCCGCCGCACCGGTAACACGCATCGCCTGATAAACATATCCACGACCGGAAAGCGGGTCACGAATTGCGCCGCCAAGGCAGGTCGCCGCACCACCGAAAGGCTCTATTTCCGTCGGATGGTTATGCGTTTCATTCTTGAAAAAGACAAGCCATTCTTCCGTAACAGGCCCGTCACCGTAATCCATTTCCACGGGAACGACAACCGAGCAGGCATTGATTTCATCGGACTGCTCCATATCGTCCAGTTTTCCGTCTTTCTTTAATTTACGCATAGCAATTAACGCCAAATCCATCAGACAGACAAATTTATCATCCCTGCCTGCAAAAATTTCCTCTCTTTTCGCCAGATAGTCTATATAAGTTTCCTGAATCGGCTTCTGATAATACCCATCTGCAAAAGCAATATCTTTTAACTCCGTAGAAAAAGTCGTATGACGGCAGTGGTCTGACCAGTAAGTATCAAGTACGCGGATTTCCGTCACAGTCGGGTCTCTGTGCTCCTCCCCCTGATAATAATTCTGAATATGAAGAAAATCCTTAAAGGTCATGGCAAGCCCAAGAGAATCATACAATTTCCGAAGTTCCGTCTCAGGCATGGACTGAAAACCTGCAAACACCGCAATCTCTTCCGGCTCCTCATATACCGTAAGCAGCGTATCCGGTTTTACCATATCTGTCTCTCTCGAATCAACCGGATTGATACAGTAAGCTTTTATTCTTGCAAATTCATCATCGGATATCTGTCCTGTTATTAAATAGGTTACAGCCGTTTTGATAACCGGCTCTTCCTCCGCGCTTAAGAATTCTACACACTGTACCGCAGAGTCCGCTCTCTGGTCGAATTGTCCCGGCAGATATTCCACGCTGAATACTTTACCATCCGCAGGAATCTCTATCTCTTCTTCATACAGAATATCAACGGGTGGCTCCGAAAAAACGGTTTTACATGCCCTGACAAAAACCTCGTCCGATATATTTTCCACATCATAGCGGATAAATACCCGGACTTCCTTTACACCCGTAATACCAAGATAACTGCCAATTTCTTCTTTCAGTTCTTTCGCTTTGACCGCAAAAGGTTCTTTCTTTTCCACATAAATTCGTCTGACTTTACCCATGATGAATCTTCCCTCCACTATTCTATAATAAGACCCTGCATAATATAAAGAAGCTGCTCGTCCACCATTGCCTCCGTAATGCCTCCCATAGTCTGGGAGTTAATTTTCATTCCCTCTAATACATACATAATATTATTGGCGGCGCCTTTCGGGTTCTCACAATAAAATTCTCCCGATTCAATACCGGATTCAATTAATTTCTCTATTACCCTTACCCCTGCGTCAAACTGTTTTTTTAACATGGGATTTTTCTTATTTTCAAACGCATACTCATATACTGCCATCGTCAGATTATTTTTCTTCTGCAAAAGTTCCCTCTTCTGCTCTTTCAAAAACAGCGTAAGAATATCCGCTGCCGAATCATCCGAAGTAATGCTTTCCGTAAAAACATCATCCGTTTCATTTGCTTCCTGTTCCAACACTGCAAGCAGAAGTTCCTCCGTACTGTTAAAATACAAATACAGTCCCCCACGGCTGATATCACAGGCCTCCACGATATCTTTCATTGTCACATTCTTATAACCCTTCTCCACAAATACCTTGCGTGCTGTTTCCAATATGTATTGCTTCTTTTGTAATGATTTTTCTCCCATTATATAGTCCCCATTCTTACTAATGTCACAAGTTGAAAGAACAAAGTTCTTTCAACTTAACATCGGTTTATCCCAAAACTCCAGATTCTCTTTCATTTTCTTCACAATATTCAGGAAAATGCGTTTTTCTACTGCCTCTGTCCACATTCTCCCCTTTGTCATGCCGCCCATAATATATTTTGATAAAATACCTTTTAACACATCCATCTGCGTAATATCCGCACGGGAAATCATCCGCAGCTCATCCTCAAGGGTAACGATTCTGTGCCGGGAATAAATATAACGATAATTCCTGTCAACTAACGTCGTCCTCTGCACTTCTTTTACAAAAGAAAGCAAAGTACTGTCATAAACAGGAAACGTAATGGAATGTTCTCCGATACCTGAGCCGCTGTAAGTCTCCGAAACGCTCTTTCCCGCCTTCTGTTCCAGCCAGGGCAGATACCGTATCAGCCTTTCCACATCCGGCTTGTAATCCTGTACAACCTGCCTTCTATATTCAATATCTTCCTTCGTCCTCGTCATATAATCCATGTTGCATCCACTGCCTTTCCCTGCATTCTACGGTATAACTGTAAAAAAGCATATGTGTCATAAATATTCTATCATATTTTGATTAAAAGTACAGCACAAACTTGTATTTATCATTCAAACAGCTTATAATAAATGCTGTAAGAAAATGATATAAAATGCGTCTGCACCCGCAGGCAGAGGGGAGTAATCATGGCAGTAAAAGAATATCCAATGGGTGCACCACTCATGCAAAGAGAACAGGCAATCACTGCTTTATATGTTATCACCAAAGGAACTGTACGCGCTTCCTATCCGGGAGGTGTATTTCACTTACAAAAGGGGGATGTGATAGGAGTCTGCGAGCTTTTCTATGATTCCTATTTTATTTCCTATCAGGCGGAGGATGCGACCACTTTAGCATCTTATTCCTGTACGGATGGAGCTTTATCCGACCTTCTTCATACAAAATCAGATTTATCCAATATTATCGTTGTTTCTTTGTTCCGACAGCTTCAGGAAATTCTGGACCAATATGAACTTATGAAGTTCGACTGTAATAACTTCTATCAATATCTGATGAAAAGTTATTCCGAATATTGCCGTTTTACAGCCAAACACGGGCTTGCCACCAGAGCTTTACCGGGTTTGGAAAACGTATCGGAACTCGTTTTAGAGGAAGATGTGTCCGACTGGCTGCACCAGTATTATGCACAGCTGCAGCGGATTATGAGAAGCATTTCCGCCAAATCACAGATTGCTGATTTTATCCTCGGTATGCTCTTAAAAGCAAGTCAGGATGTTTACAGTGTGATATCTGTCTGCCGTCAGCTTTATGACTATAAGTCAGAAATTGCCCACTTGTTAATGAGCGAGAACCGGCTTGACTTCTTTGATCTGTATGCCAGCACCTTATACCGTATCGGCGTTCATACCGAAGATTCCACTGCCATTACTGCAGCACTCGGTACTATGATGATTCAGTTGGAAGGTCAGGATTCTATCGATAAGGAAATGTACAAAGAGCGCGTCAAAGAATATAAAGAGAAACTGGAACTTTTAAATCAGCCCAAACAGTCACACGCCGACCAAGGTGCTGCGACATCCGAAGTACCGGACCTTACCGATTCCCTACACACAATTTTGCTCTATGCAGACTGTGAAAAGGAAATATCCGACAACTTTAGGGCTGCTATTGAAAAATTCAATAAAATGACTGATAAGAACGCCACCGATGAAGCCAGCAGAAAGCTCCGCCTTACTATCAGCAAGCTGTTCTACGAGATATATTCCAAAGCATTTTTGAAGAGTCTTTCCGATACGAAAATACCGAAAATCGTGAAGATGTTCTTCAACTTCGGATATGTGGATGAAACACTTGCCGGAGCAGAGAATGCCGCTTATCTTTATTCTATTGTGGATTCTCTGCCAAGCGATCCGTCCCGCAACGTATATACTGCCTATGAATGGTTAAAAGCAGTCTATGAGGGTCGCAAAGCACCGTGCCGGAATGAATTCGACAACGACTACGCAGCATATGTACACGAACTGAAAGTCACCGGTAAGATTGCCGCTGCCGAAGAGACTTCCATGCTTACCGATAAAACGCAGATGGTACTGTTTGAATTAAACAATATGTTCCAATCCGTCAACAAAATGACATTCGGACGTATCAGTAT
>CAZKOR010000138.1:0-10138 GCA_964554405.1 uncultured Bacteroides sp.
TATATTACTACAGTTGCGGCGGCCAGAGTAACTGCTGAAGGAATTCATTATCTGAAAACCCATGAAGGAAGCAAAGTGAAATCACTGCAGGAATTGCATAGTGAAATTCACGATAAGCCGGGCAATTAAGTAGAATCGTTTATAAAGAAATTATTTATGAATATCAGGACAGGCAGGCAGCTCCTGCCTGTTTTTATTGACAAACATGGATTAAACTTTAGGGGGAAGAGATTTGGGTGTCACAGAAACAGTTTATGATGAAAACTTTGAGATAAATAATTTTAAGAGAGAAATCGCCTCGAATTATTTCAATTACTATGCAGCATTTGCGAAATCAGGTATCATTGATTATCATGAAGGTTCCGTTAGCTGGATTATTCCATATAAAGGAGAAAAAGGCCCATCCCTTGCTTTTCGCATTCATCTGAATGAAGAAAACGCCGAAACCGAATTAAAGGCTTTGGGACAAAGCATCCGAAAGGGTGAGGTACCGCAGATGTGGATTGTGACGCCGGATGCGACCCCTGGTAATATTATTGAGATCATGGAACGGAATGGTTTTACGAATTTGTCAGGAGATGATGACGAGCCTGCAATGTTGTTACGTAAAAAAGATTTTCGTCCATACAGAGAGGAAAACAGTCAAATCACTTGCCGGAAAGTAAGTACAATGGAAGATTTCAGATTATGGATAGATGTTGTAAATACGGCATTGCATGGTTGGAAAATGATTGATGCGGAAAACTATTTTACGTGGGTGAAAGATGAAAATATCAATATCTACTTAGCTGAAATTGACGACGTTGCCGTTTCAACGTGCGCGACAATCCAAAATGGGAACACATCTTCATTGGAATTTGTATCTACGCTTGAGCAATACCGGAGAAAGAAAGCGGCAGCTTTGTTATCTTCCTATGCGATAGATGCCCTGTTAAAAAATGGCGCAGAGACAGTAACGCTTGGTGCGTGTGGTGATTCCGTACATTTATATAAGGGATTAGGGTTTAAAAAATATTTTAATAATATCATTTTGAAATATGAATTTTGAAATTTATATTGTTAAAGAGCGTTCAAGACTTGATTGGAGGAATATACGTGGCAAAACAAAAATTGATTATTATAACAGGCTCTCCTTGCGTAGGAAAAACGACCGTGACCCAGGAACTTTTTCCTTCTTATGAAAATAGTGCTTTTTTTGATGGAGATTGGGCGTGGTGCGTCAATCCGTTTTCAGTTGAAGATCCAAGATTGCGAAATGGCGATAAAACAATGTCATTTGCATTGTCTACTTATTTAAACTCAAATTTTGATTATGTCTTTTTTTCATCGGTAGTTGCTGTAGATAAAGCAATTCGTGAAGCGATATTGAAAGATATCACTGCAAAAGATTATACTGTCGTAGGCATTACCATGACCTGTTCAGAGGAAACTTTGCGTGAACGCCATAAAAAACGCGGAGATGCAAATGAATGTTCTTTTTTCTGGCTGCATTTAAAACCGTATGAAGGGGATTATGTTATTAATACAGATAACAAAAGTGTTCAGCAAATAGTTGATGAGATGAGGGGTATTATTGATAATGTGGGGAAGGAATAATGGATTCTTAGCAAATCGGAGGAGTTGTGATGAGTCATAATGGTGCAAATCTAAAAATTACAGGAGACTTACATATGAACGTTTCACAGATTATTTTCAGCCCGACCGGAGGAACCAAGCAAGTTACAGATACTATAACAAAAGCATGGGGAATGTCAATCAACGAAATTGATTTGACCAATGCGGAAACCGATTATGCTGCCTTTAGTCTGAAAAAAGATGATATCGCGGTTATTGCAGTTCCCTCATATGGCGGGCGTGTTCCGTCTCTTGCGGCAGGGAGAATTTCAAAAATTCGTGGCAATCAGGCGCAATGTATTATCGTCTGCGTATATGGAAATCGGGCATATGAGGATACTTTAATTGAATTGAACGATATTGCAGAAAAAAGCGGTTTCAGGGTAATTGCTGCGGTTGCTGCTATTGCGGAACATTCTATCATGCACCAGTATGCGGCAGGAAGACCTGATACTAAAGATAAACAAGAATTACAAAATTTCGCTAAAAAAATTTTAGAAAAAATAAACAATGGTGCGGCTGAAATTTCATCACCACAAATTCCGGGGAACAATCCTTATAAGAAAGCAGGCGGAGTAGGTTTAGTGCCCAAAGTTGACAATAAATGTACGAATTGCGGATTATGTGCCCAAAACTGTCCGGCACAGGCGATAAATAAGGAAAATGCAAAAGATACGGACAGTAAAAAGTGTATTTCATGTATGCGTTGTGTTGTAAAATGTCCCCAATCAGCTCGTAAAGTAAATGCTGCTATGGTTTCGGTTGCCGCATTAGCAATGAAAAAAGCCTGTTTAACAAGAAAAGAGAATGAGTTGTACATTTAAAACATAGGAAAAATACATGAGAGCAGAGATTCGAGAGAGTCTCTGTTTTTTGTCAAAAACGTAGGACTTGCGAAGAAAGAGTTTTGATTATATAATGGCTGTGTTGTCGCCCCCATTCTGGCAACAGAAAGGGGGTGTTAGTTTGGCAACAATTATATCTTTTTTAGCTACTGCTAGTATAGCATATGCAGTAGGTATTATCAAGTGTTACCCTTATTTCTTTATTTATTCTTCAGTTTCTAGTAGTTTTCCTACATTTTGTTAATAACGCATGTGCATATCTCTAAAGGCTATATATACATTTTAACATATAAAAGTATTACTTAGACAAAAAATCTAATATAAATAGCGGCTGCCCAAAAACAACTAATTGTAAGAGAAATACGTAAATGGTATAATCACATTGATTAATTGCATTTTTGTGGAGGTTAATTATGACAGCTATTATAGGAGCGAGCGTTTTTTCGATAGTAATTATACTATCATTTCTCATAATTTGCGGCTTACCGTTAGGTGAGTTGACAATGGGAGGACAATATAGAGTTTTTCCTAAGAAATTAAGAATCATTTTAGTGACACAGCTCATTTTACAGATATTTTTTGTGATTATAATTTTACAAATGGGCGGATTTATTCCATTATGGTTTTCGGGCAATGTTACAAGGATAATCTGTATAATTATGGCGGCATACCTTTCACTAAACACATTTATGAATTTTATATCAAAAAGTAAAAAAGAAAAATGTATTATGACGCCGCTTTCACTTATTTCAGCAGTATGTTTTTGGATAACTGCATTGTAAGTAGATTTGAGGAAATGTTAATGAAAGAAATAATTGCATATGAGATGTCATTCAATAAAAAGAAGGCGCGGCAATAGAGAAAAGTACATGAGAGCAGAGATTCGCGAGTGAGTCTCTGTTTTTTTGTGCGGAAAAAGGCTGAGAATTATATATCTTTTAAAATGAATGGAAAGTGTGCTTGACATTTCGAATAGTCATGCTATAATAAAGATATGGAAAGTAAACTTTCCATAGAAAGGAGGAATTATGAGAAATCGACTTGAAGAACTGAGGAAACAACGGGGAATTAAGCAAGAAGATTTAGCCAATGCTTTAGAAGTATCACGACAAACAATCGGTTCTTTAGAAAATGGGCGGTATAACCCATCCATTCAGTTGGCGTTTAAAATTGCAAGATATTTCAAAATGAGTATCGAGGAAATATTTATCTATGAGGAGGAAAAAAATGAAAGATAAAAAATCGTATATCATTACAATAATAATAGGCATTGTTTTAGTTGCAGCAGGTCTTCTTACAAAATTTGATTATTACTCAACTCTGATTTTTGCAATGGGATGCGGACTGACCTTTAGTGAAATGCTTCATTTATTTCGCGCTGTATATTGGCAGAATCCTAAGCGTCATTCAGAGTATGAAACAAAGATGCGGGAAGCGTATATTGACAAAGTGGATGAGCGAAAACAATATTTGCGCATGAAATCCGGTTATATTACTTATCAGATTATGGCATTTGTTTTACTCAGTATATCTTTTATACTTGCTCTTCTAAGAGTAAGTACATGGGCGACGGGAATAACGTTTTTGCTATTTATTGCTCATTGGGTGGTTGGAATTGTTGTATACCGGAATTTGGAAAAGAAGCTGTAAAAAAGGCTGAATTACCGGCTGCCGCCTTCGATTCCGAAAAGCAGCAGCCGGTAAGCAAATCTGGCAGCAGCAGTTTTGAGATAAATCAAGCGTCTGCTGTGCGCTGTACCCTTACATCAGTAATATACCCGAAACGGTTTCTTATAATCGTGACATCGTACGTGCCCGCTGACTGGGAGTAATAGCGGCCAATCATTTCATCAACAAAGATGCGGACAGGTTCGCCCTTATACAGATAGAATCCCGATTCATCACGTGTAAGGTCCCAAGATGCATATTCTTCTTCCAACGTTTCATCGTTTAAACAGAGAAAGAAATCAGTGCGAAAGGCGTTCTTTTCCACATGAAATTCTTCGGAGAGAGAAGTTCTCATCTCTTCATCCATCCGTATAGGGTCGCTGTCGGTATCTGCACGCAAAACATTGAATACGATATCTTCGGCGCGCTTCTGTGCATCTTTTCCAAGTGTAAGTTCGCGAGTGAGATAAACTTTAGCGCCCCATCGGGAGCCATCACTTGCACAGGTACTGGTCAGATAGGGAGAAAAGGGAGCCTGTGCGCCGGTAGCGAAAGCAACTGTACTGCATGTCATGAATAAAATGGCGGCAGTAAGCAGGAAAACAGAAGCCTTTTTATAGTTCAGGATGCTTTGAATGCGTTTTTCCACTTCTGTTTTGGAAAAGGCACTGTAGAGCAGAGTGGTGCGGTTTCCGGTGATTGCCATGGAGAGCAGACTGAAAGCATAGTTTTTGCGTTCATCTTCATCTTGGCAATGCTTAAGGACTGCTTCATCACATGCAGTCTCTAAATCCGAGGTAAGGCATTTGACCATAAGCCAGACAAGCGGATTGAACCAGTTGAGACAGAGTGCGGCGAGCATAAATGTTTTAACCCAGTTATCCCGATGTTTAATATGCATGGTCTCATGCATCAGGATATGGCGCAGAAGTTCTCTATTCCCAAAATCCATGCGTGTAGGCAGGTAGATACAGGGCTTAAGTAAACCGCATGTCAGAGGGGAAGCAATCTCGTCGTTGCTAAAGACAAGTATGTGTCCCATATCCATTTCCCGCAGGAGTGTGTTGATTGTTTCATTGTGTTCAATCAGAAGGCGGTTTTTTAACCTCACAGTATAGCGGTATTTTTGGAATAATAAAATACTGATCGTAAATAAAAGCCCGATAAAGTAGATGAGCCGGAGTTGGTTGCTTCTAACGGCAGACAAAAACCCATTTCTTTCGGCGTAATCCAGAGTGATGGTGGTTGCTTCATTGGTGTTTTCAACTGCGAAAGACTCAATTACAAAACTGTCCGGCATGTCTGTTACAGTGGCGGTGTTAGCAGCGCGGCCAGGGAGAATTTCTTCTGTCATTTCTTCTTGATAAGCGGTGGCTGCCGTGAGTGCCGTGACTGCGATGTCTTCCGTATATGCATTGACAGTCTCTGTAACAGTCGATAAGAAGGAATCTTCGGAGACTTTGATACTGAGCGGACTGCTTAAGGAAAAAGGCACAAGCAGACGTACCAGCACTACGCACCATAGAATCGGGAAAACAAACTTTGGCAGTCTCTTTTTAAGTGGGATGCGGAAGAGCAGGACAAGTACGATCATCATACTTCCATAGAGCATCATTAGTATAAAGGGCATATTCATTCCAAAATGCAGCATATTATTTCGCCTCCTTAATCATCTGGGCCAAACGCGCGGCGTCCGCCTCTGAAATTCCTTGGTTTTTGAGAAAAGATGAAAAGAACAGTTCACTGGAACCGCCGAACATTTTGTCGATAAGCTGTTCTGTTTCACTCTGTGCGACCTCGTCTTTTGTGACAAGCGGCTTGCATAAGAAGTTAGGTTCCTCGCGTTCAATAGCACCCTTTTCGATACATTTTTTGATTACGGTGTAAGTGGTGTTTTTGTTCCAGCCGATGCGCTCTGACAGCACATCAACGATATCGCGGGCAGGTTTGGCGCCTTGTTCCCACAAGACTTCCATCACCTTTAATTCTGAGTCAAATAGTTTCATGGTAATCCTCCGTGTCAGAGCAGTTTACTATGCTCTAAAGTTATTTTTACATAGGTTTGTGTAACTGTGTTTCTTTGAAAGCTATTGCAATAGGTTGTATCAATAGGTAGACTATTAGAATAGTCCGCCTCGTTGTCGATAGACTATCACAATAGTCCATGAGTGTCAAGAGAATTTATATTAAAAAGTAAGAATGTGAGGAAATGTCAATGAAAGAAATAATTGCATATGAGATGTCATTCGATAAAACATTTGAGTATCAGAATGATATAAGTTGTGTTCCTTTTCATGAACGATACTGGAATGAATATATGAAGATATATAATGAATGTTTTTATGAAATGAGAAAAGAATTAGAGGTTGAACCAATAAACTTTTATTCTGACTATTCTCAAATCAAAGATAAAGTAAATGATATTTTTCTTTATTTGCAAAATGGAGTAATAGCAGGCGCTGTTTCCTGCTATGGAAATGAGTTGGATGATTTAATTGTTGAGAAATCGTTTCAAGGACAAGGGATAGGACAAAAATTGTTATTATGGGGAATGAATCATATAAAGGAACAAGGTTACAAAGAAATTGTTTTACATGTAGCTGAATGGAATCAAAATGCAGTGAAGTTGTATTTGAAAAATGGATTTAGTATCAAGAAAAAGGAAAAGGTTCGCTAGATTCAAGTCCAGTTAGGAAAACGGAGTGATTGAATAATTAAAAGAATTTTAATGACACAAGAACATTTGTTCTTTTGCTATATTGAAATTGAGCGAAGGATATAGTATAATTTTCAAATAGAAAAGTTATGGATGGTAGGATATGTTAGAGAAAATTATTGACTTAACAAACCAATATATAAATAGTATGCCTAAAAAAGAACGGAAAAAATACGGGCAGTTTTTCACAAGTATGGAAACAGCACGTTTTATGGCTGGACTATATGATATTTCGGAAAATATGGATACAGTTAAAGTTTTAGATGCTGGAGCTGGTTCGGGAATTTTGGCATGTGCTTTTGTTGAACGTTTGGAAACATTAGCCTTTGTTAAGAATGTTGAATTGACTTGCTACGAAAATGACAGTAATGTTTTGCCATTATTGCAGAATAATCTTTCGTTTTGTAAAGAACATTCATCTAAAAACGTTACTATCAATATCCTGACGGACAATTATATTTTGAGCCAATATCTGGATTTTAATTACATGATAGGTAGTAATATGAGTCCTACAAAATATGATTTTGTTATTGGCAATCCACCGTATATGAAGATTCCTAAAGATGCACCGGAAGCAACTGCAATGCCGGAGGTTTGTTATGGCGCACCTAATATGTATTTCATTTTCGCATCGATGAGTCTCTTTAACTTAAAGCAAGAAGGAGAAATGGTGTATATCATTCCTCGCTCATGGACTTCTGGGGCCTATTTTAAGCGTTTTCGAGAATATTTTCTTACAAAGGGAAAGATAGAACATATTCATTTGTTTGTAAGCCGTAATAAAGTATTTGATAAAGAAGATGTGTTACAGGAAACAATTATTATAAAGGTAAAGAAAACTTTTGTTGTTCCCAAAGAAGTTACAGTTACATCATCGAAGTCCAATTGCGATTTTGATGATTTGACTTCTTTGATAGTGCCATATAGTTTAGTGGTGTCTGGTACAGATTACTATGTCTATCTGGTAACGGATGAAAAAGAAGTTGAAGTATTAGAAAAGCTGCATAAATTTGATAAAACGTTGCCAGATATCGGTGTTAAGATGAAAACCGGGCTGACAGTTGATTTTCGTAATCGGGATATATTGCGTGATGAAGAGGAAGAGGGAGCAATACCGCTGTTTTATTCGCAGCATATTAAGCAGGGAAAAGTGCAGTTCCCAATACAAAAAGAACATGAGTATGTGGTTACTGACCAGCGAGGATTAATGCAGGATAATAAAAATTATTTGTTTGTAAAGCGATTTACAGCAAAAGAAGAACCGCGACGACTACAATGTGGAGTGTATTTAGCAAAAGATTATCCACAGTACAAAAAAATCAGTACACAAAATAAAATCAATTTCATTGACGGACTTTTGACAGAAATGTCAGAGTGCTTAGTGTATGGATTATATGTTCTATTTAATTCTACATTGTATGATAAATATTATCGCATATTGAATGGTTCTACACAGGTTAATTCGACAGAGATAAATGCAATGCCGGTTCCTGATTTGGAATGCATTCAAGAAATGGGGAAAAGACTTATGAAAAGCCGTGATTATTCAGAGAGTAATTGTAACGTGATTTTGGAGGGATACTGTGGGTAAAATTAATGAAGCAAGAGAGTTTTTGCAGTTAGTTGGGATGCCAAAAGCACAGCAGGCAGATATTTGCTGTTATGTAATTCTGGCAATGTCAGGAATCAAACCAGATATGACATGGAGCGAGGCAACAAATGACTGGATTCGGATTCATGATATTATTCAGTTTGCTAATACTCATTATGGTGTTACATATGCGGAGAATAGCAGGGAAACATTTAGAAAACAGGCTTTACACAGATTTCGTACTGCAGCGTTGGTAGAGGATAATGGTATGGCAACAAATAGTCCTAACTATCGCTATCGGTTGACAGAAGAAACCTTGCAGATGTTAAAAACAATGAAAACATCGGAGTGGGAAAAAGCGCTGCAACGTTTCTTGCAGTATCATGAAAAATTGGTAGATATTTACGCGTCCAAAAAGAAAATGACTATGATGCCGGTAAAAATAAATGGAGTGGATTTTAGCTTTTCTGCTGGTAAGCATAATAAGTTGCAGAAGGCAATAATTGAAGAATTTGCGCCGAGATTTGCACCAAACTCCGAGTGTTTGTATGTAGGAGATACAACGGAAAAAGATTTGGTAAAGAATATAGAGAAATTGACAGAGTTGGGATTTGAAATAACACTTCATGATAAGATGCCGGATGTAGTTCTATATCGAGAAGATAAGAATTGGATATATTTTGTGGAGTCTGTGACTTCCATAGGTCCGATGGATCCGAAGCGGATATTGGAAATATCAGAGATGACGCAGGGAGTGACAGCAGGAAAAATCTTTGTGACAGCATTTTTAGATTTTAAAACATACAAAAAGTTTTCGGAAGAGTTAGCGTGGGAAACAGAAGTATGGATAGCAGAAATGCCGGAACATATGATACATTTAAACGGGGATAAGTTTTTGGGTCCGAGATAGGGCGGACGGTATATGCAAAAAGTAGATTTTTATGAAGGGCTTTCCGAGAAATCGGGAAGCTCTTTTTCTGTTGACTTCACCCACATTTAGTTTTATAATATACTTAGCAATACAAAGTATATGAGGTAGAATATGAATGAAAAATATGAAAGACAGATGAAGAAGGGCGTCTTAGATATGCTTGTCCTAAGATTGCTGAAATCAGAAGCAAAATATGGCTATCAGATTATTCAGGAGATGAAAGAAAAGAGTGAAGAAACATTTTTGCTGAAAGACGGAACATTATATCCGATACTCTATCGGCTGGAAGATGATAAGCTGGTTGCGAGCAAATGGAGCGAAGCTGAGGGGAAGCAGGTGCCGAGAAAATATTACGAAATTACCGAAGCGGGGAAAAAAGCACTAGATGAAATAGAGACTGTCTGGAAGCGGATTTCTGATGGAATATCAAAGATAATGGAGGATTAGGCAGTGGATGCAAAAAAGTATGTAAACGCTATTGTGAGAAAAATTAAGTGTAATGGGAGAAAGAAAAAGGAAATTAAGAAACAGTTGCTCATGGATATTGATATGCGGATGAAGCAGGGGGAGCGGCTGGAAGAAATTATTTCGCAAATGGGAACTGTAAAGGAAATAGCAGATGGCTTTAACGAAAATATTTCCCTGAAAGAGCAGAAACAATATGCCAGAAATAAAGTGCTGAAAATTGTAATTCCTATCATTGCGGTGTTATTTTTTTTGATATTGTTTGTATATTGGATACTTCCTAAGAGTTTTGATATTGAGCAGAGCAA
>CAZKOR010000139.1:0-10134 GCA_964554405.1 uncultured Bacteroides sp.
TAATCACGATCATGCCGATATTCATAGTATACTTCGTCCTTTCCAAGTACATCATTGCAGGTGTTGCTTTGGGTGGTGTGAAAGAATAACCTTAAACATCGCGGGTTGTGAAATCTTAATATAAACTCACTCCGAATTATGCAGAGAACATAATTGGAGTGAGTTTTATTTTTTGCAAATGAATCGACGTTGAGTTTCTTTCTATGGCATGTCATGAATCTAATATTTTTTAGGTTTTTCTGATATATATTCCTTGATAAAAGAAATAAAATTAAATAAATTAAACAGATTAAATAAGAACGGGGGATTATTGTGAGAAAAAGAACTGGTGCAGTATTATTGACAACGGCTATTGTTGTTTCACTATTAACTGCCTGTCAGAGTGTGGATACAGCAGGCGGCGTGAAAGTCTATTATGCCGCGATAGAGAGCGGTTCTTATTATGAAGGATGGGCAAGCCAGCTTGAAGAACGCGCAAAGGAGCAGGGACTGGAATTTGATGTGGGCTATGCAGAGAATTCCGTTGAAACGCAGGACGCACAGATAAAAGACGCTGTTGCGCTGGGGTGTGACGTATTTTTATGTGGACCGGTTTCATCAGATATTGTGACCGAGTTAAAAGCGGCGGCAGGAGATACGCCGATTGTGTTTATTAATAACGCACCGGATGACGGACAGTTGGAAAAAGACCGTTATATTTATGTGGCATCGGATGAATATATGGCGGGTCAGTATCAGGCGGAATATATATTGGAGAAGCTTGGAAATAAGGATGAGATTAATGTTGTAATCTTAAAAGGATCAAAAGGAGCTTCCGGCACGATAGGAAGGACAAGCGGGCTAAAGCAGACGTTAAAAGCGAGCGGGAAAAAAGTCAATTATGTATTTGAGGATTATGCAAATTATAGTGAGGATACGGCTAAAGAGCTGATGGAGATATTCTTAAAGACCGGAAGAGAAATTGACTGTGTGGCAGCAAACAATGATGATATGGCAATCGGGGCAGCTGCGGCATGTGAAGAGGCAGGTCTTGCCACGGATTCCATTTTATTTCTGGGGGTAGATGCCTCCGCGAGCGGATGTCAGGCAATTATTGACGGAAGAATGGACTTTTCGGTTTATCAGGCAATGTCCGACCAGATGGCGGCGGCAGTCGAGGCTGCGAAAAAGTT
Organism: uncultured Bacteroides sp.; assembly: GCA_964554405.1. Classification (GTDB taxonomy): domain Bacteria; phylum Bacillota; class Clostridia; order Lachnospirales; family Lachnospiraceae; genus UBA3282. The sequence goes on from CAZKOR010000139.1 coordinate 1,173, forward strand.
AGCTGCCGGAGAGTCAATCGAAGATATAGAAGGGGTCACGGAGGATGGAAAATACATACTGATACCTTTTGAAAAAGTAGACATCGGTAATGTGGAGAAATACAAGTAAATTGCAGCGGTTGTTTATAGTTTATAGAGTTAAGGATATAAAATTCGGAGGTGTTCCTATGAAAAAGGAGAAACAGGAGCAGGGAAAGTTTGTTTCCATCAAAACAAAATTATTGGGTATTATACTGCCTGTGGTTATTGTAATTGTTATCGTGCTTGCCGGTTTATCCTATCGTGTATCAAAGAATGTTATTAAATCAAATGCGCAAGAACTTCTAAAAACATCGGTAGAAAGCCAGACCACTGAGATTGAAGCATGGCTGAAGCAGAATCTGGCTTCCTTTAATGTCCAGAAACAGGCGCTTGAATGGATGGATTTTGATGATGACCAGATGCAGACTTTTCTGGATGCGTATTGTGATTTTGACGGTAATTATCCGGCTGGTGTGTATGTGGCAGATATGGATGGAACGTTGTATAAAGGCCAGGCAGTGGGAAGACCTGAGAGAAATGTTGTTTTACGGGAACCGGATGGGGATGGGAATTATATTAATAATGGCGGTTTTACCCTTTCCGAAGATTTAACGGATGCTCAGAACTGGCAGTTTATGACGGCGCTTGAAGGAGAAGCTGTGGCAGAGATTCAGGATAATGAAATTTATATTCAGACAACCAACGAAGGAACAGTAGATTACAGTGTCCAATTGGTACAGGCAAATCTCCCGATTCAAAGGCAGGGGGTATACAGGCTTGTATTTGATGCCTATGCGGATGCTGACAGAACCATGAATGTAGGAATATCGGCGCCTGATCGTGATTATAAGCGTTATTTGGAAGACCAAAAGGTCAATTTGACAACAGCAAAGCAGACTTATACATATGAGTTTACAATGACGGATAATAATGATGCAAATGGCCGCCTGGATTTTAATCTTGGAGCGGCCGGTTCGACAGCAGGGATAAAGATAAGCAATGTGTCGCTTAGAAAGGTGGGCGAGGCAGTGCTTATGTCTAATGAAGCGGGAAGTTCTGCTGTTGATGTGACACAGACGGAATGGTTTCAGGAGGGGCTTGGCAGAGTAAACATGGGATTTACGAATGCCTATACAAATGAAAACGGCGAACGGGTAATCAGCGCCTGCGGCATGTTGAGGACTTATTCTGACGATGTGCGTGTACTTTCGGTAGATTTATCTTTGGATAGAGTCAGCGTATATGTAAACAGCTTTATTAAAATGGAAGGTGCGGAAGCGTTTCTGGTAAATGCCGAAGACAATACGATTCTGGCATCCCGTGATACAAGTCTGATTTCCAGAAAATTAAGTGAGATAGATGATAATTTTATGCAGACCGTGGCGGATAAGATATCGCAGAATGACCTCGATTTAGTTGAAATTAACGGAAATATGTCGGTTTTTGAAGAAGTGGACGGAACGGAGTGGGTACTTGTATCCTATATCCCTACCGAAATGATTTATCATGATTTGAATAATCTTAGGAATATCATGATTCTTATCGGAGCGATATCAGTTATTGTACTGACCGTGCTGATTGAGCGAATCGTTCATATCATAATTAATCCGGTAAGAAATTTAACAAATGTCATTACGGCAATGACAGAAGGTGACTTTACAGTCCATAGCCGGACGGAAAGCAATGATGAAATCGGTGTGATGAGCCGGTGTGTGGAGAAGTTTATTGCTGCAATGTGTGGTATGATTGCTTCCATAAACGATGTTTCCGGCACGCTTCATCATCAGGCGGATGAAAGCAGGGATATATCCGGGCAGATGTTTAATGCTTCTAAACACCAGAATCATTCTATGAAAGAACTCAATAAAACGGTAGAGGAACTTTCAGTTTCCGTAAACGGAATTGCCCAGAGTGCAACAACGCTGGCAACGCTGGTGGAAGAAACCAGGAATGATGGGGAAGGCGTTAACGGTAAAATGAAAGAAACCGTTGACATTTCCCAAAAAGGCAAAGAGGCAATGCAGGATGTCAGTGTAGCGATGCAGGATATTAACAATTCTGTAACTAAACTGCAGAGTGCAATTGATAAAGTAGGAAATGCCTCGGAAGAGATTATCAGCATCACAAAAACAATCAGTGACATTGCCGATGAAACGAATCTTTTATCATTGAATGCCTCCATTGAAGCGGCTCGTGCAGGCGAAGCAGGGAGAGGATTTGCCGTAGTAGCGATAGAAGTTGGTAAACTGGCACAGACGAGTGCGGCATCTGTTCAGGACATTGACAATCTGATTTTGGAGATACAGGCATTAATCAGCGATGTTGTAAATCAGGCAAATGACAGTGTGGGAAATATTAACAACAGCAGCGTACTGATTGGTAATGCGGTAAAAACATTCGATGTTATTTTTGAGAATATCCTTTCGGTTGGAAATCTGGTTCAGCAGATGATACATAAGGTAGATCAGGTAGAGCATGTGGCAAGAGATGTTGCTGCCATTTCGGAAAAGCAGGCAGAAAGTTCTGAGGAGATACTTGCCTCTTCGGATGTGCTTGTAGAACAGGCTAATGGTCTGATGGTTCATAGCGAAGATGTGGCAAGGGAATCAGAGGAACTGACTAACTCAGCGCAGGAATTGGCAGCGCAGATAGGAACTTTTAGAATTTAAAATTTATAAAAATATAATAACGGGGGTTAGGTAAGATGGAAACAATACGTTTTTTAGACAAGGATGGAACTTTTGCTATAGAACAGCCGGAGAATTACAGTTATCTTTATTTTCCGATTGCGGGAGAAAAGGGCTTAAAGAGTTCCATAACGCCCAATTTAGGCGGTGACAGTAAAATTAATCAGGAAGCTTTTTTGTTAGAGCCTGTAAGTTCGGAAAATCTACATAATAACAGGTCAACAAGGAATTTTTGGTGTATTATGGAAGATGCCGGCTGTTGGTCTGCGGCAGGAGCATCGGCAGAAGCGGAAAGCAGGAAATTTTCCGAAAAACAGGAAGTGAGCACGCTGACCGCAGGACTTATGTGGCAGACGGTGAAAAGAATCTCAGATGAATACAAATTGGAAGCGGAAATCACTTCTTTTGTTCCGGTGGATGATAATGTGGAAATTATGAAAGTGTGCCTTCATAATATGTCGGAAACGGAACAGAAGATTACGCCGGTTGCGGCTGTTCCGATTTACGGAAGAAGCGCTGACAATATCAGGGATCATAGAAATGTAACATCCATGCTGCATAGAATTCATACGCAGCAATATGGCGTTACGGTAAAACCTACGATGTCTTTTGATGAAAAAGGACATCGGAGAAACCACCTGACATATTTTGCGGCAGGCGTTACGGGAAGCGGTGAAAAACCGATATCCTTTTATCCGACGGTAGATGCTTTTATCGGGGAAGGCGGTACATATACACATCCGGAAGCTGTCTACAGAAACAAAGAGGGCATGTCTTCGGGAATGGAAATTGCCGGAAAAGAGGCGATGGGCGGCATCCGGTTTGGGCAGGTAGCGTTAAAGGCGGATGAAACCGCGGAATATATCATCGTAATGGGCATTACAGAGCAGGAAGAAGAAATAGGTAATATTATTTCAAAATATAATTCTTCTGCAAGGGCAGAACAGGCGCTTAACAAGGTAAAAGAATACTGGCAGGAGAAAGTAAATGTCAGATATCATACCGGTGACGAACGTTTTGACCTTTTTATGCGCTGGGTAAGTTTCCAGCCATTCTTAAGACGTCTCTATGGATGTTCTTTTCTGCCACATCATGATTACGGTAGAGGCGGAAGAGGCTGGAGGGATTTATGGCAGGACTGCCTTTCTCTCCTGTTAATGGATCCCGGGGATGTGCGCCGGATGATAGTCAGTAATTATGGCGGGGTGCGGATTGACGGAACCAATGCCACGATTATAGGAAATAAGCAGGGAGAATTCATTGCTGACAGAAACGGTATCAGCCGGGTATGGATGGACCATGCCGTCTGGCCGTTTATGACAACAAAACTTTACCTTGACCAGACCGGAGATTTGGATATTCTGTTTGAGAAGGTGAAGTATTTTAAAGATGCGCAGGCAGGTCGGGGAACGGATATAGACAGTGACTGGAACGATGAATACGGCATGTGGCAGAGAATGTCTGACGGCGGTGTTTATGCCGGAACGATTTTAGAGCATCTTCTGGTAGAGCATTTGTGCGCTTTTTATGAAGTTGGTGAGCATAATGAAATGCGTCTTCGTGGTGCGGACTGGAATGATGCGCTCGATATGGCCGCGGACAATGGCGAGAGTGTGGCGTTTACCTGCGCCTATGCCGGAAACTTAAAACAGCTTGCGGATTGCCTCCGTCTTTTGAAAGACAGGTTATCTTATACGGAAATAGAGGTTTTGGAAGAAATTAATGTCCTGCTGAAAGACGATATGGAAATATATGAGAATGTAGAGAAAAAGCAGGCGATTTTAAAGGAATATACAAGTCTGTGCAAACACAATATCAGCGGAAAAAGGATGCTGATACCGATTGATGACCTGATTGATAATTTAATCCATAAAGCTGACTGGATTATGGAACATATCCGTGAGAAGGAATGGCTTCAGGGAGCGGCCGGGGAAGGATGGTTCAACAGTTACTACGATAATCATAAAAATGCGGTAGAAGGTATTTCGGAAAATGGTGTCAGGATGATGCTGACAGGACAGGTTTTTGCTATCATGAGTGGAACGGCATCTGATGACCAGATAAGTCAAATCTGTAAAAGCGCTGACCGCTATCTGTATGATGCTTCCATTGGAGGATACCGGCTGAACACGGATTTTAAAGAGCTGAAATTTGATATGGGGAGAATGTTCGGATTTGCTTATGGCGAGAAAGAAAACGGCGCCGTATTTTCCCATATGACAGTAATGTATGCGAATGCGCTTTATAAAAGAGGATATGCGAAGGAAGGATATAAGGCGCTTAAAACACTGGCGGATACCGCGCTTGATTTTAGCACGAGCAAAATCTATCCCGGTATTCCGGAATATTTCAACGGTGAAGGGCGGGGAATGTACCACTATCTGACAGGTGCAGCAAGCTGGTACATGATGACTATGATAACAGAAGTGTTTGGTATTCGTGGAGAAGCAGGAGATTTAGTTATGAAGCCTAAGCTTCTGAAATCACAGTTCGATGAAAATAAAACAGCCTTTATCAGCTCTTATTTTGCAGGAAAAGAATTTGAAGTTACTTATAAAAATGAAAAAGAGCTGGAATTTGGGGAGTATAAAATCGGCGCAGCGGACTGCGACGGTGAAACATTGCAGATCATTGACGGTTTACAGGCCCTTATTGAGCGGGCGAAAGTGGAGTCCATGGGTGACGGTCTGCATAAAGTCGTCATAGAACTTGTTCCGCTTTCTGAAAAATAGAAATAGATGAAGTGGCCGCTATTACCACGAGGTGCGGTAATAGTGGTCACGGTACTTTTTGGGTGTCAGACCAACCAGTTTTTTAAAGGTCTGAATAAAGTGGCTTTGAGAAGAAAATGCCAAGTAATTCGCAATTTCAATCAGGCTGTAATCGGAATATTTTAACAAGTGCTGTGCCTTTTCGATTTTCATTTCGCAAATATAATCGCTGACGGAAATGTTGAGTTCTTTCTTAAAAAGTCTGGAAAGATAACTGGGGGAAAGACCTGCATGGTCGGCAAGTTCCTCTACGGTAATCCGGTGATTTATATGGCTGTAAATATAATCCATGCAAAGAACAATGGGCTTGGACAGAATGGAGCTTTTTTTCACCAGCATCATTTTTCTTGTATAGTCAATAGCCATTTGCTTATGAAGTTTTGAAATAGCCTCAATGGAAGTACAGGCATCCATTTTCAGAATATAAAAGTCACTAAGGCGGAATGCCTGCTCCAATTCCATGCCTGCTTCCACACAGCGTCTTGTTATCATGGCAACCGTAACAACAAAATGATATTTTATATTTGTCAGGGGATTTGTAGAGAGTATGCCCATGCCATCCGGATTGGTGAAAGCATTCTCCCGGCAGTTTTTCTGTACAAAGTCCATATCGCCTGAACTGACTGCCTGATAAAAATAGTATTCTTCTTCTAATGGGCGGTGTGAAAGAGATTCTTCATTCTTTTGCAGTTCTTCCTGATACCATTCATTTCGTAAATTCATCTTATTCCCCTTTCTTGCGGTTATTATATCATGAATCTGACATTTTTGTACATAACCTTGTATATCAAAAACGGATATGTACCTATAATTCTAGAAAAATAAAGGAGGATGAATCATGAAATATGGTTATTTTGATGACGCAAAAAGGGAATATGTAATTGAAAGGCCGGATACGCCGGCGCCTTGGGCCAATTATCTTGGTTCACCGGAGTATGGAGCGATTATTTCCAATAATGCCGGAGGGTACAGTTTTGCCAAATCCGGTGCTAATGGCAGGATTTTACGCTATATTTTTAATAATTTTGACCAGCCGGGACGTTATATTTATATCCGTGATAATGAGAACAAAGATTATTGGTCAGCATCATGGCAGCCGGTCGGGAAGGAGCTTACGGAATATAAAAGCGAATGCCGTCATGGAACGGCATACACCAAAATGATTGCGGATTACAGCGATATCCATTCTGAGGTTTTATATTATGTACCGCTTGATAAATCCTATGAGGTTTGGAATTTGAAACTTACGAATTCTTCTAAAGCTGCAAGAAGTCTGACGATTACGGGATACGCGGAATATACCAATGTCAATAACTATGAGCATGATCAGGTGAATCTGCAGTATTCACAGTTCATTACCAGAACTGATTTCATGAAGAATCGAATCCGTCAGCGGATTCACGGCAATCTGGATACCCTGGAGAAGGGGAAAGAGGTAGATAACAAAGTTGTTATTGAGCGCTTTTTCGGTCTGACAGGAGCAGAAATTGACTCATACTGTGGCGATAAGGAAGTATTCCTCGGACGGTATCATGGTTATGGCAATCCTGTCGGTGTGATACAGGGAAATCTCGGTAATCAGCTAAATTATAATGAAAACGGATGCGGTGCTCTTTCCGCACAGATTGTGTTAGCGCCGGGAGAAACGAAAAATATAGCGTTTATTCTGGGAATGAAAGATGACGCGGAAGCCGAAAGTATTTTGAAAGGATATCAGAATCCCGAAGAGACCTGCAAAAAGGAATTGGAGAAACTGATTACATATTGGCATGGGAAACTTTCTCATTTTCAGGTAAAAACGCCCAGTTCGGAATTTAATACTATGATTAATACATGGAATGCCTATAACTGTTTTATGACCTTTATCTGGTCACGTGCGGCTTCTTTCATTTACTGTGGTCTCCGAAACGGCTACGGATACCGTGATACGGTACAGGATATTCAGGGAGTAATTCATCTGGCGCCGGAAATGGCAGTAGATAAGATTTATTTCATGCTTTCCGCACAAGTGGACAACGGAGGCGGTCTGCCGCTCGTAAAGTTTACTCACCATGCCGGACATGAAGATACACCGGATGATGCGTCTTATGTTCAGGAAACAGGACATCCCGCATATAGGGCGGATGACGCGCTGTGGCTGTTTCCGACCGTTTATAAATATGTTTCCGAAGCAGGAGATCTTTCCTTTATCGACGAGGTTATTCCCTTTGCCAATAAGGATGAAGGTACAGTATATGAACATCTGAAACGTGCCATTGATTTTTCCATGAACCATTTGGGCCCCCATGGTATGCCTGCCGGATTGTATGCGGACTGGAATGACTGTCTAAGGCTTGGCAAAGATGGTGAATCTTCTTTTGTAGCGTTTCAGTTCTACTATGCTATGTCGATCATGAAGAAGTTTGCGGCATATAAAGAAGATAGGGATTATATTGCTTATCTGGATAAAAAGCAGGAAGAAATGGGAGAGATCATACAGGAACTTTGCTGGAACGAAGACAGATTTATCCGTGGGTTTACGGAAAAAGGTGAAGTCATCGGGAAACGTACAGATTCTGAGGCAAATCTGTGGTTAAATCCTCAGAGCTGGGCAGTGATCAGCGGACTTGCTACGGATGAGCAGGCAGATAAGGTATTAGATACGGTATATGAGAAGTTAAATACGGAATATGGAGCAGTTTTAATGGCGCCGCCTTATCATGAGAACGCTTTTGACGGTGCGCTGGCTGTCATATACAATCCGGGAATCAAAGAAAATTCAGGTATTTTTTCACAGTCACAGGGATGGATTATTCTGGCAGAGGCGCTTCGAGGACATGGAGAGCGTGCTTTTACCTATTTTATTGAAAACGCTCCGGCAGCCCAGAACGACAGGGCGGAAATCCGCAGACTGGAGCCATATTGCTATGGTCAGTTTACGGAAGGAAAAGACAGTCCGCATTTTGGGCGCTCTCATGTGCATTGGCTGACAGGAACAGCGTCTACGGTGATGGTAGGATGTGTGGAAGGCATACTGGGAATTCGTCCTGATTTCAATGGGCTTAAGCTTGCGCCTTCTATCCCGAAAGAATGGGAATCCTTTGAAATTGAGAAAGATTTCAGAGGAAAACATCTGCATATTGTAGTCAATAATCCGGGACATGCGGAATCAGGATGCAGAAAGCTTATCGTCGATGGGAAAGAAATGGAAGGAAATTACATTCCGGCAGATTTGCTGAAAGAACAGACAGAAATTGAATTAATAATATCATAGATTTGACATTTTTGAAACTATTCTTATATATCGCCATTAACAAAAAGTATATGGTACTAATATAAGAAGGTTAACGGGAATATTTTTTTCCGGGATAAAACTAATTATATATTATAGGAGGAATATCTTTATGAAGAAAAAGTTACTTAGTGCACTTCTTTCTACAGCTATGGTTGCAAGCTTGCTTGTAGGCTGTGGTTCTGACGGTGCAGCAAACAATTCATCTAATG
>CAZKOR010000140.1:0-10126 GCA_964554405.1 uncultured Bacteroides sp.
TTATCTATCACAACATCATAAGTTTTATCCGCCAAAGCATTTCGCATACTGTCAGCGTCTGTGCGCTCCAGAATAATTCTTTCTACACTGTCTCCAAAAACATCCTGAGACTTTCCCCGCGTCGCAATCGTTACTTGATGTCCTTTTCGCAATAGTTCATGAACCATATGAATTCCAAAAAATCTTGTTCCGCCGATAACGAGTATTTTCATAAATAGACCTCCATTCCAGAAAAATCTTCCTGTAAAAATCCGTTCCATTGTTAGACATTAACTAATACATAGTATACCAAATCATGGAAAAATGGCAACTATTTGAAATGTGTCTCTCTGCCAAAAAGTAATGATAATTTTACCCTCTAAATTGTCTGCATTTTTCTTCTAACAACATAAAATCGTTACATCTTTTTGCTAGTGCCGTTGCGTTTCCTGCTCTTATTTTATGTTTATAAACTTCTTCCGCATTATGTTTTATTTTATCTTGCAGCTTTCTAATAATACGATATTCTGTCATCAAAAGCTTCCTATATTGTGGATTTCTAACCTTAGGAATATCTACATACGTATATTCTCTATCAGGAACCGGAAACATATTATTAATATTGATTACTGCATAATTTCCTATCTTAATAAAATCCAGTCCATTTTTCATTTTTTCGTGCTTTGATTTAAAAGAGGATAATGGTGCAAAATACTTCATATTATTGACATATAAAATAACACCAATATATTTTCTTTCATTAAACTGTCCTAATTGTTTGTTTTGAAATAAATGAGGTGCATAAGGGATGAGATAATCTATATATTTTGGATTAACTTCATATAGTTCTATTGCCAATTTTATATCCTCCTACAAAAAACGGGACGGAAATTTCCGTCCCACTGTTAGATTCGCACTCTGAGCGGCGAAACACTCGCTTATAACTGTCTCGCTTAGGGCTGAGATATGCCCGCTTATAACTGTCTCCGTTATAGGTCGAGATATACCTGCTGTTAAGCCAAAGGCATTAACTTATATATAGTATACTCAATTGGTTGGGAAATAGCAACACTTATGAAATTTTAACAAATCATACAGATGGCTCTGTGCATTCTTCACCTGTATAATCATATTTTTGATACTTTCCTTTTTCCCATTGCCCAGACATTCCTATAGCAGCGACAATACGCCCTGATTTGCCTGATTCGCCTGTGCAAGCATAGACTGCCCCGCCTGCGCAAGGATATTATTATTAGAATATTTTACCATTTCCGTAGCAATATCCGTATCCCGAATTGCCGATTCCGCCGAAGTGGTGTTCTCCACAATATTATCAAGGTTATTTATTGTATGTTCCAATCGGTTTTGTATCGCACCCAGCATAGATCGGGTTTCTGACACATCGAAAATCGCACTTTTAGCAAATGCATTCAAAGCCTGAAAATAACGGACATCAGGAACTTTATCCATTAATTCTTCTTCCATGCCTCCCGTAACACCACCCTCATAATTGGTCGTAAGCCTGTTTTTCACATTTTCATCCGTAATTGCATCATAGGAAAAACTATGAAAAATAGTCAGGTCATTCGCCCCAAGAAGGTGTGAATGTCCCGGTGAACCCCAAGGCAAAATCATACTTTTGTTCCAATATTCCTGCTTTGCATAAGTGGTCTCATTCGGTCCCGGCACCCAAAAAGCAATCGTCCCCTGTGGATAACTCCCTGGCGTCGGTGGCGGATTATCTATATTCTGGCACAAAGGACTTTCATTATTCGTCTGGTAAAAAATACCCTTTGCAAGCGCACTCGCAATCAAATCATTCGTACACATGTTGCCTATGGAAATAGTAATATGCTGTCCGGATTCCGCTCCCACCTGTAAGCCCTTGTTTGAAAAAGAGCCGTCCAACAGGTTTTGCTCATTAAAAGTCGTAGTGGACTGTACGCGGTCAATCTCACTCATTAACTGCTTGACTTCCATCGTGATGTAATCCCTGTCTGCTTCAGTCAGCGTTCCGTTCGCTCCTTTAACAGCCAATTCTCCCATACGCTGCAACATATCATGGACTTCATTCAAAGCGCCTTCTGCCGTCTGCACACAGGAAATGCCGTCCGCCGCATTTGCCGATGCCTGCGTAAGTCCTCTCAGTTGGCGTCGCATTTTTTCTGATATGGATAATCCTGCCGCATCATCCGCAGAACGGTTAATTTTATATCCCGAAGACAGTTTTTCCGTAGATTTCGCCTGATTTGCGTTTGTCAGGTTAAACATACGATTCGCGTTCATTGCTGTTATATTATGTTGTATTACCATAGGTTCCCTCCCCCGCTATATAGCTTCCATGCATATAAATCAAAAGTTGCTTATTAAAGTATATATCGGAGTTTTTTCCGCCGCCCTTAATGTTCTTATAAATTATTTCTATATACTGATTTTCTTTTTATATCTACTCCGAATACAAATAAAGCGTATTGCTTTCTTCTTCATACCGATAGCGTAAAAACTGTGCCGTAAGTTCATTCATTTTCTTTATTATCTCTTCTATCTGTACATTCACATTGTTGAATTGATTAGCTACGTCGGCGGCATTCTGCTCAATTGATGACTTTAGCTTTCCTTCTATTTCTTCTATCTGCCTATTCATATTGTTGAACTGGTTTGTCACATCAGTGATATTCTGCTCAATAGACGACTTTAACTTTCCTTCTATCTCATCTATTTTGGCTTTGACCTCCGCATCTGTTGTTTCCAGCGCTTCAATTTTGTTATAAATATCAGTGATATCTGTATTAACCTGATTTATCTGCTTTTCCATTTCGCTAATCTGTTCCTGTATGACTGGAATCGTCTCTTTATTCATAATATTTATCATGTCGGTTATATCATACAGGTTGTTCTGCGTATTTTGCAGCTGTGTAATCATATTTTTGATATCTTCTATAATCTCATCTACCTGCTCCTGCAAATATACATTATCACCCTGCTGTGTTATAATCGTTTCCTCCAAAGTTTTTTGGATTTCTGTTAAGGATTGCAGTAAATCTTCTACTTTTTCCTCCAGATACTGCATATTGTTTAAATACTCCTGTTTCAATTCCTCATCACCTGATGGCTCCGCCATAATTACTTCGGGAATATACTCATAGGTTTCCGCTGTCAGCTCCTCTTTCTTTTCATTTGCATTCTTTCTCCAAAGCAGTAACAGGCACAAAATAATAATGATAAGTATCACAATGCCAAGCATACAAGGAATCAGGAAATTCCCGTTTTTTTCTGGGTCATTTCTCCTTTCGCTGATATATTCTGACACTTTTGTCATAAATTCTCGCATAATTTTTTATTCTCCTTTTCTTATTCAATTAAACCTTTGTGAAATCAATTGGAATCATGGCGAACCGCCAGAATACTCTAAGCTTAGATATAAAAAATGATTCTAAAAGATTGTAAATGTACGATATCAGAATTATGTTTCGAATGCAATATCGGAAATTTGCACAAATATTTATGAAAAAAGCCGAAAAAACATCATTTTGCTCGATGCTTTCCGACTTTTTGCCTGTCAAAAACGTTTTTTAGTTAATGCCGATAACTTGAAATCTTTACCACGTCAAAACCTCATACCCATCTTCAGTAACAGCTATCGTCACTTCCCACTGTGCCGATGGAAGACCATCTTCAGTGTAAACCGTCCAGCCGTTCTCATCATCAATATAAATATTCGCTTTCCCCATGTTCACCATCGGTTCTATCGTAAATACCATCCCGGGCACCATCAGCATTTCCGTTCCTTTTCTGGTAACATAGCTGACAAAAGGTTCTTCATGAAACTCCAGTCCTACGCCGTGCCCGCCTATTTCACGCACGATAGAATACCCATTCGCTTTAGCATAGTCATTGATTGCCTGTGCCATATCGCCAAGAAAGTTCCAGGGCTTCACCTGTTCCAAACCGATATCCAGACATTTATGCGCCGTTTCCACTAACTTCTTAGTTTCCGGCGATACATCGCCCAGCATAAACATTCTGGAAGAGTCTGAAAAATATCCGTTGTAGATAGTGGAAGCATCTACATTGACTATATCGCCGTTTTTTAAAATATCTTTCTCTGACGGAATCCCATGACAGACCTGTTCATTCAAGGAAGTACAGACGCTTTTAGGAAATCCCTCATAGCCAAGCGAAGCCGGAATACCTCCCATCTGTGTTGTCTTTTCATATACAAGCCGGTCAATTTCCTCTGTGCTCATACCGATTTGGATATGTTCTGCCACATAATCTAAAACTGCAATATTAATTTTGCTGCTTTCTTTAATGCCCTCAATCTGCTCTTTTGATTTCAGCATATCATGCTCCGGCACGATATGTCCTTCCAAAGCATACTGCTGTATTTTTTCATCAAAAGCCATATGACAGGCTTTGTATTTACGACCGCTTCCACACCAGCACGGGTCGTTTCGTCCTAACTTTTTCATTGCCGTTATGCCATTCCTTACTGCTTTAATATTTTTAAGTAATTCTTTACATTCTCACTGATATTTCCGCCAAAAATTGCAGAGCCAGCCACAATCACATTCGCGCCGGCTTCCAGAACAATGCGCAGAGTTTCTTTTGTAATACCGCCATCCACCTGAACATCTACAGCAAGGTCCATCTCGTTTATCATTTTACGGGCGGTTTTAATACGTTCCGTAGATTCCGGAATATATTTCTGTCCGCCGAATCCGGGTTCTACTGTCATAATTAACAGCATTTCTATCTTGTCCAGATAAGGTTTTACTGCCTCCACCGGTGTTCCCGGCTTAATTGACAGACCTGCCCTGCATCCTGCCTGATGAATTTTATCAATAACGCCGTCTGCATCTTCCGTTGCTTCCAGATGGAAAGTGATACTATCTGCGCCGCACTTTACAAAATCGTCAATATAACGTTCCGGCTCCACAATCATCAGATGCACATCAAAAATTTTTTTCGTCACTTTTCTAATGGTTGAAATCACGGGCATACCGAAAGAAATATCCGGTACAAACACGCCGTCCATAACATCAATATGTATATAATCCGCACCAGCCTCATCCGCTTCCGCAATCTGCTTTCCTAAAATTGCAAAATCAGCCGCCAGTATAGAGGGTGATAATAAATTTTTCACAGATACATTTTTCATAATATAACTCCCTGCGTTCTTTCGGACAAAATATAGAGATTCCAAGGCAGTGCATACTGCCCCGGAATCTTCTTTCTCTTTTAAGCCTGTACAAACGGTTTTACTTTTGCATAGATGCCTTTGCCATCCAGTCCATATTTTTCCACTAATCCCATTGCCGTACCGGATTCGCCGAATACATCCTGCATACCGATTTTCATAACACGGGTTGGCAGATTTTCAGATAAGCAGTCGCAAACGGCGCTGCCAAGTCCGCCAATAACGCTATGCTCTTCCGCAGTCACTACTTTACCTGTTTTCTTAGCGGATGCAATAATGATATCTTTATCCAAAGGCTTAATGGTATGGATATTGATTACTTCTGCACTGATGCCGTCAGCTGCAAGCATTTCAGCTGCATCCAGTGCAGATGATACGGTAATGCCGCATGCTACGATAGTAACATCTTTTCCCTCTTTTAAGAGAACGCCCTTACCGATTTCAAATTTATAATCCGGTCTGTCATTGATAACGGGCACAGCCGCACGTCCGAATCTTAAATAAACAGGACCCTCTTTTTCAATTGCTGCTCTGACTGCCGCTTTTGCTTCAACATCATCAGCCGGTACAACAACTGTCATACCCGGAATCGTTCTCATCAACGCTATATCCTCATTACACTGATGTGTTGCACCGTCTTCTCCAACCGTAATGCCCGCATGCGTTCCGCCGATTTTTACGTTCAAATGCGGATAACCGATGGAATTACGAACCTGCTCAAAGTTACGTCCTGCCGCAAACATGGCAAAGGAACTGATAAAAGGTATTTTCCCGCATGTCGCAAGACCTGCTGCAATACCTGTCATATTACATTCTGCAATACCGCAATCAATGTGGCGGTCAGGATAAGCTTTTCTGAAGACTCCCGTCTTAGTCGCAGCCGCAAGGTCCGCATCCAGAACTACCAGATTCGGATACTCCGCCCCACATTCTACCAGCGCATTACCATAGCTTTCTCTTGTTGCTATTTTCTTTACTTCTGACATAATGCTTCACCTACTTTCTCCAAATCTGCCATTGCAATTTCAAATTCCGCATCGTTCGGCGCTTTTCCATGCCAGTCTATGCTGCCCTCCATGAAGGAAACGCCTTTCCCTTTGAGAGTTTTACAAATAATTGCCGTAGGCATGCCTTTCGTATTTCTTGCTTCTTTAAATGCCGCTTCTAACTGGTCGAAGTCATTTCCGTCAATATTGATAACGTGGAAATTAAACGCTTCAAATTTTTTATCAATCGGATAAGGTGAACATACATCATCAATTTTACCGTCAATCTGTAAGCCATTATTATCTACGATTACTACCAGATTATCCAGCTTTCTATGTCCGGCAAACATAGATGCTTCCCATACCTGTCCTTCCTCAATCTCACCGTCTCCAAGCAGTGTATAAACTCTGTAATCCTTCTTATCCATTTTCCCGGCAAGCGCCATGCCGACTGCCGCTGAAATACCCTGTCCAAGAGAACCTGATGACATATCTACGCCCGGCGTTTCCTGCATACAGGGATGTCCCTGTAAATAGGAACCCATATGACGAAGTGTCGGCAAATCTTCTACCGGGAAATATCCGCGGTTTGCCAATACGGAATACAGACCCGGCGCCGTATGGCCTTTCGATAATACGAAACGGTCTCTGTCAGGTTTCTTAGGATTCTTCGGGTCAATATTCATTTCCTCGAAGTAAAGATAGGTAAAAATGTCTGCCGCAGATAATGATCCGCCCGGATGTCCGGCTTTTGCACCATGTACCGCTGCAACGATACCTTTACGAACTTCATTAGCTGCTTTTTGTAACTCTAATTTGTTCATCGCTTTCCTCCATCATGATTATTATAGTTTTATTTTTTTACTTTCCTTGTCCATAATAAGCATTCGCTCCATGCTTCCTGTAATAATGCTTATCCTGTAACTCCTGCGGTGCAGGCTGAATACGCGGATTAATCGTCTCTGCCCTGTATGCCATCTTTGCAACTTCTTCCAGTACGACAGCGTTATGTACGGCGTCATGTGCATTTTTACCCCATGCAAACGGTCCGTGATTTTTACATAAAACCGCGGGAACCGCCATGACATCTTTGTTCATCTGCTTAAATGAATCAATAATCAGAAGTCCCGTATTCTGCTCATATGCTTCCGCAATTTCTTCTTCCGTCAGACATCTTACGCAGGGCACTTCCCCATATATGTAGTCCGCATGTGTCGTGCCATAACAGGGAATACTTCTTCCTGCCTGTGCCCAGCTTGTCGCATAAGAAGAATGCGTATGTACAATACCACCGATTTCCGGATATGCCTTATATAATTCCAAATGCGTAGGCGTATCGGAAGACGGATTATAACGTCCCTCTACTTTATTACCGTTTAAATCCATCAGCACCATATCATCAGGTGTCAGTTTATCATAGTCTACACCGGACGGCTTAATTGCAAAAATACCGGATTCCTGGTCAATCTCACTGACATTTCCCCATGTGAAAGTTACCAGACCATATTTCGGCAAAAGCATATTCGCTTCATAGACACGTTGTTTCAATTCCTCTAACATAATTCCCATTCCTTTCATCAACCTAAGTTCTCTACTGCTGCTTTTTCAATCGCAAGACCTTTTGCATAGCGTACCATAAACTTATCAAAGCCTTCTACATCCTCTTTGCGCGGAGCCTCTTTGCTGCCCTTTTGCCCTGCGAATACTTTTTTCTCCAGAAAAGCTGACAGTGTTTCCCCGTCTTCTTTATGCAGCATATAGGAAGCAAGCAATGCCATTCCCCATGCGCCGCCTTCTCCTGCTGTCTCCATAACGCTGACGGACGCATTGATTGCCGCCGCCATAATACGCTGGCCTACTCCCTTTGTTTTAAACAGACCGCCGTGTCCAAGCATCTCGTCTACCTGTACGCCCTCTTCCTTCAACAGAATATCCAATCCTGTCTTTAACGCGCCAAGCGCTGTGAAAAGATGAACTCTCATAAAATTGGCAAGATTAAAGTTATCGGATGGTGTACGGACAAATAACGGACGTCCCTCTTCAAATCCCGTAATATGCTCTCCCGAAAAATAATTATAGGCAAGCAGACCACCGCAATCATCGTCCCCCTCTAATGCTTTACGGTACAAAGTGCCGAACAATTCATTCATATCCACTTTCATACCCATGCTCTCTGCAAATTCCTTAAAAATATTAACCCAGGCATTTAAGTCGGAAGTACAGTTATTGCAGTGTACCATTGCTACCAGACTGCCATCCGGCGTAGTAACAAGGTCAATAGCATCATATACTTTTTGCAGTTCTTTTTCCAGAACAATCATTGCAAATACACTTGTTCCGGCCGATACATTACCGGTTCTGCGTGCTACGGAATTAGTTGCCGCCATACCTGTTCCTGCGTCACCCTCCGGCGGACAAAGCGGAATGCCTGCTTTTAATTTCCCTGACGGATCTAACAATTTCGCTCCTTCTTCTGTCAATGTACCCGCCTTTTCTCCGGCTGTCAATACTTTGGGCATAATGTCTCTCAATTTCCACGGGAATTTTTTATCTGCTGTCAGTTCGTCAAACTGTGTAATCATTCTGTCATTGAAATCCCCGGTTTCAATATCAATCGGGAACATGCCGGATGCTTCGCCAACACCAAGGGTCTTTTCCCCTGTCAGTTTCCAATGCACATAACCAGCAAGCGTTGTAAAGAAACGAACCGAAGGCACATGCTCTTCACCGTTTAAAATTGCCTGATAAAGATGTGCAATACTCCATCTCTGTGGAATATGATAGTTAAATACCTCCGTCAGTTTCTCCGATGCCTGTCCGGTAATTGTATTTCTCCATGTTCTAAACGGTACGAGAAGTTCTCCCTTTTCATCAAATGCCATGTAACCGTGCATCATTGCACTGAATCCGATTGCACCAATATTTTCAAGTTCCGTACCATACTGTTTTTTCACATCCGCCGCCAAATCGCGGTAGCAGTCCTGCAAACCGTTCCAGATATCATCCAGACTGTAAGTCCAGATACCATTCTCCAATCTGTTTTCCCAGTCATGAGCACCGGAAGCAATCGGCGTATTATCTTCTGCCACTAAAATTGCCTTGATTCTGGTCGAGCCAAACTCAATGCCAAGTACGGTTTTTCCGTCTTCAATCTGTTTTTTGATTTCTTCAGCCGTATACCCCATTTTAGAACCCTCCTTTATATTTTTAAATTTTCATTTCACCTTATTTTAGCGGAATGCCGCTTCATTCCAACGAAGTTCATTCTTAATGTCACGGATTGTCGTATTCTTATCAATCACTACGCTTTCAATTCCCATAGCTGCTGCCCAGTCTGCCATCTGGTCTACCGTTAAGTCATAGGAAAATGCCGTATGATGCGCTCCGCCTGCCAGAATCCACGCTGTCGCTCCAATCTCCAGATTCGGCTGCGGTGTCCAGAATGCTGTACCTACCGGCAGTTTCGGCATCGGTTTTTCTACTTTTTTACAGTCTACAGCATTAATCAACAATCTGAATCTTGTACCAAGATCAACCAGAGAACATGCAACTGCGGGACCTGCTTTGGATGTAAATACAAGACGCGCCGGATCCTCTCTGTTACCCATGGAAAGCGGGCAGACTTTAATACCGATTTCCCCGTCTGCAACGGAAGGACATACCTCCAGCATATGAGCCTGTAAGATACCCTCTTTGCCGGGAACAAGATTATATGTATAATCTTCCATCATGGAGGTTCCTTTTGCATCTTTCATATCCGCTGTCATCAGTTTCATCATGCGAACCATTGCCGCTACTTTCCAGTCGCCTTCCGCACCGAATCCATAACCTTTCTCCATCAATCTCTGGATGGAAAGACCGGGTAACTGTTTCAAACCGCCTAACATACCAAAATGCGTTACAACGGCATGATAATCATTCTCAACCAGGAATTTCTCAATACCGATTTCCTGTCTTGCCT
>CAZKOR010000141.1:0-9992 GCA_964554405.1 uncultured Bacteroides sp.
CTGATTTGTACGACACACCGATTATGGCGGCAAATATGTTTACCGTTGCAGGTCTGTGGCTATGGATCAAAGGAAAATATACCGTCAAGGCAGCAACCAGGAGGACATGCCTGTTTCTGGGTTCTTTGTGCATGGCGTTGGTTGCCGGCTGCCGCCCGCAGATGCTTTTGTTTTCATTTTTGGCCATTCCGCTTTTTATAGGCGATTTTTTCCCAAAATGTCATCTGAGCGGTTTGCAGCCAATCGGGGCTTTGAGGACAAAGCAGAACATGACGGAAACCATTAAGGACGCTTCCGTTATCTGTCTTCCATATCTGTTTGTAGCGGCAGGGATTATGTATTATAACGCTGCGCGCTTTGGTTCCCCTTTTGATTTCGGGGCAACCTACAGCCTGACCAGCAACGATATGACGAAGCGCAGTTTCAATCTGTATCAGGCGCTGCTGGGGTTATGGCATTACTTTCTGCGTCCCCCCGTCATTGCGAGCGACTTTCCCTTTTTACAAGGGATTCAGATTGAATCCGGTGCCTATATGGGGAAATTGAATGCGGAATATACCTATGGCGGCATCCTTATTAGCAATGCTTTTCTTTGGATTCTGTTTTCTGTCAGCCGGGGGCGGGAACTGCTAAAAGATAGAAAACTTTATGTTTTATCGCTTGTTTCTATGATTTTTTCACTTATCTTGGGCATTGTGGATGTGACCGGAGCCGGTATCTTACAGCGGTACACCGTAGATATGACATGGGGAATCTGGTTTACCGCCGTACTGCTCTTATTGGCATGGACAGAACATACCGTCAAACGCGGCACACTGAAAACATTCATGCTGTTTATGATGGCAGTCTGTTTGCTGCAAGCTGCCTATGGATTCGGTGTAATAATGGGTAACGGCGATTTGAGCGTGAATGTACGTACTTCAAATCCGCAGCTGTACTACTATTTACAGGAGCTTTTTACCTTTTAAGATATTGCACTTTAAACTATTCAACCGCTTCAATAGAATCCACAATACTCATTCTGCTAATCCTTCTTAATGGAATACACGTTGCCAGCAGACAGGCTATAATCGAAAGGGCGATTGCTTCTGCGATAGGGATAATGGGAACGGCAACTAAATGGATAGAATCTGTGCTTGCCGCCTCTACGAAAATCGTGCAGATATATCCTGCCATACTGCCTATTACTGCCGCAATCAGGCCATAATATGCGCCCTCCCATAAAAACACCTTAAATAAACCTCCCGCACTCATGCCAATGGCTCTCTGCATACCGATTTCCGCAACACGGGTATGGATATTTGTGTAAACAGTATTGATGATATTCAGTAAGCCGATCAGCGCAATAAACAAAATCAATCCCCATGCTAATAGCCGTATTTGTTCAAAACTTTCCGCAAGCTGACGGTCTGTCTCCTCATAAGAGAGATATGTTGTTCCCGGAATATCCCGGCAAAGCTGCATCACCACAGAATCGAACATTTCCCGTTTTGCGCTATCTATCAAGTCAGGCAGCAGTTCATTGTACTCAAACTTACCTGTCAGTTTGGAATATAGCTGTTCAGAAACGATTACCTGTACCCCATTCGTGAAACCGTTATTGCCAATACTAATATAAGTATCATACCCATTCAATGCCGCCAGGACAGGAATTTGCGCTCCTGCCACGGTAATCGTCTCGCCTGCCTTAATTTCTGTCCGTGGTATTTCAGCGCCTTCAAAAATGAGCGGAACCGGATTACGCACAATACATCCATCCCCTATTTGCAAACGCTCTATATCTGAATCGGACACACGCCCGCCCAAAACGGCATCCAGACAGGCACTGTTCAATCCTACTACCTGGAATGTTTCGCCCGGCTGGAGCGCAAAACCAATATCAATTCCAATCGGTTTTTTATTTTCATCTATATCATAGAGCGAAAATTGAATCGCAGAAACAGACTGCACCATCTCATTCTGTTCGATTGCGGATAAAGTATCCGGGGAGAAACCGACCATCTCATTGACAATAGAATAATCCCCCATGCGGGCATTTTCCATACTGCCAGCTGTGTTCAGCAAGTCAGTAAATCCCTGCAAAGTAATAAAAACCGTAGTGCTCATAACCAAGGATAAAATCGTAATTGCTGTTCTCCCACGGTTGCGCTTCAGGTTAAGGCGGGCATAGAAAGCTTCAAAATTGCGGATTTTCTTTTTCCTTCGCATCCCTCGTTTGATTTTGATACTCCGCCCCGCCATAGCCACAGTCGGCGATACTTTTGCTGCATACCGGGCAGCAGGAATAGCAGCGATAAAAGCAAAAAGCAATGTAACGGCAGCGCTTGCTAAAAGGAAAACACCCTTGCCCGCACTGTTCTCCGCAATCAAACGGTTTAATTCATCCGTATTCTGCACCAGAAAAATTTCCGGAGACAACAGACCGGTCGCAGCAGTAAGGATACCCTTGGCTGAAAATGTTCCCATCAGGATGCCGACAGGGATGCCAATAACACAAAGCAGTAAAACCTGAGCCGCTACAAGCAAGTAGAGCTGTCCTTTTTCTCCGCCAATTGCCCTGAGAACCCCATATTGCCTGATTCTCTGTGATACTGCGATTTTCAGGATATTATAAATTACCAGCCCTGCCGCAAAAAGCAGCAACAGACCAACCATAATCCCTACCGCCAAAACAAAAGAGAATCCTTGACCGGAAAGCTCCATATCCGTTTTTGCCGTATCGTAATGAATTCCCAATGCTTCCAGCAAAACAACATTATACAAGGTATCCAGCTCATGTACGGACAGAGTGGAAATCAGGTCATTTACCGTATTCTGGAATGTCTTTTTGTCAGATGTCCGAATATCAACATTGTAATAAAGATAATTGTCCGGCAATAATTTCTCTGCCGTTCCCGCTCCTACCATACCGGTAACTCCGCCGGAACTATAACTCAAATAATTGCTTTCCGTGATTCCTACCAGTACAAAATCCGCAGTAAAGTCATAAGAAGAAGCCTCCACCCCATGCCGCAGAATTTTTGAAAGCGAGAGGGAGACGGTATCCCCTAACTTTCCTGTAAAACCGAGGTAATTCAGCACATCTTCCGGCAGTGCAATCTCAAACGGGGCATCCGGCAGACGACCGCTTTTCAATTTAGCATGGGATGGATAAACAGCAGCAACATCCTCATGGTACTCATTCAGTCCAAGCGTAAGTGAAGAGTTAATCTCCGCGAAACCTAAAGTTATATATTCCCCAACGAAAGACAGCCTTGGATCATTCCGTATCGCTGCGGCCTGCTCCTGATCCATCTGCACAAATGTGAGATACTGGTTTCCCCCTAAAGTAACAGCCTGCTGCTGCCGCATAGCGGACAGCACTCCGGCAGACTGACCAATCACCGCCGTCATCATAGTAGAAAGGATAAGAGCCGTCAAAATCAAAATAGAGGTGATTTTCTGCGCCTTTATCTCTTTGAGTACCAGTGTGCGATAAAATTTCATTTTACTGTCACCTCCGAAAGAACGCCGTCCACGATCACAAACTGCCTGTCAGCCATCTGCGCCACCCGCCTGTCATGTGTAATAATAACCAGCCTTGTACCCGTCTTTTTCCAAATATTTTCAAGCATCTTCATAACCTCACCTCCGCTTTTGCTATCCAGGTTTCCGGTCGGTTCATCCGCAAAGATAATATCCGGCTTTGCAATCAAGGCGCGCGCAATCGCAACACGCTGCTGCTGCCCCCCTGACAGTTCATGCGGCAGATGTTCCAGACGTTCACTGATACCCAGCAAGTTTGTAAGCTGCTTCAAATAATCTTCATCCGGCTGCTTTTTGTCCAAAAGCAGCGGCATAATGATGTTTTCTCTTGCCGTCAAAACAGGCAGAAGATTAAACTGCTGGAAAATAAAACCAATCCGGCGACGCCGGAATGTGGACAATTCCTTGTCGCTAAGACTGTAAATATCCCTGCCATCGTAAGTCAGGCTCCCGGAAGTCGGTCTGTCCAAGCCGGATAAAAGGTGGAGCAGAGTGCTTTTACCACTTCCTGACGGTCCCATAATTGATATAAAATCATTTTTATCAATTTCCAAATTGACCTTATCCAGAGCCACGACCCGGTTCTCTCCATTACCATAAGTTTTGGATAGTTCCCTGGCTTCAATTTTCATAAAAAAACCTCCTTATCGTTGATAAGGAGAGTTTATATGATAAATCTCAAGAAACGCTCAAGGTCTTTTCATTTATTTGAAAAGATGCCGTTGCTATCGCACCTTGTTCATCTGCATTTTTCAATTTTAACATACCGCCATGCTTTATACAGAGTATTTCACTGCTATACAGCCCCATACCAAAATGCACTGTATCTTCATTTAGCTTTCCAAATGGTTTCGGTCCATTTTGCAGCAGTTCATCAGGATAACCGGAACCGTCATCAATGACACAAAGAGATAAAAAATCTTTATCTTCTATAAGCTGTATTTGAAGTTCATTTCGTGAAAAGCGGGCTGCATTACTGATCAAATTCTCTGCAACGGTCAAAAATATTCCGTGGTCTAATTTTACAGAGCCTTTATCGGGGGCAGATATTGACAGGCACAGCTTTGGGGCAAATAATTTTACAGTATCTTCTAACTCTGACCGTAATATAGCGTACATACACTCCCTAATCCGGACAGGCATTTGCTCAAGTCTCTGTATACTGCTCATGGCTTCCACATATTGTTCAATGCGCAGAGTATAACTTTCCAGCCGTTCCAGTGCCTGATCGTCAGCTATGCCTTGTTTCATCAATTTTACAGTTCCTTTTATAACTGTGACGGGATTTCGTAAATCATGAGAGAACGCCGCATTTAAACGTTTCCGTTCCTCGGTCTGTCTCCATAATTCCTGATTTGTTTTAAGAAGTTCCGCCCGCATTTTTTCAAAGGCTGCACAAATTTGTCCAAGTTCGTCAAATGATACGGCCGGAACAGAAAAATTGAGGTCATGCACCCGGATATGCGCTGTACCGTCCCGCAACAGCTCAATCGGTCTTTTCAGCTTGATGTGATAGAACAGGACACCTGAAGTTCCCAGACCCGCTAAAGGAAGAATCACACAGGAAAACACTTCTACAAAAGACAGCATTGACAGGATTTTCTGCTGCTCCGGCGTAGGCTGTTCCATAGGCATCCACCCTTCTTCAAACGAATAGGTGAAACCTCCTTTAGGATAGTTTTCGCTGATGGCTTCACAGACATAAAATACGAAAAAGACAAGCAGTAAAGAAATTAAAACACACGACACTGACAAAAAGAACAGGGTTTTTTTCAGCCCCATATTTTTTATGCGTTCCATTTATAGCCACACCCCCAAACAGTTTCGATATAGCTGTAAAGTGTATGCGCCGCCAGCTTTGCCCTGATCTTTCGGATATGCTCCATAACTGTATCGCTGTTCCCATCCCCGTCTATTCCCCAAACAGTTTCATAAATTCGTTCCCTGTCAAATACCTGTCCGGAATTAAGGGATAATAACTCAACAATATCAAATTCCCTCTTTGACATGGAAACAGTCTCACCATTTACAGTTATTGTCCGAGCTGCATAGTCGATTGTCAGTTCTCCAAAAAAGCGTACTGCCCTGTTGCTTTGATGACGCTGTTCCCGCCGCAGATGGGCAGCTACCCTTGCCCCCAATTCATCTAAATCAAAAGGCTTGACAATATAATCGTCTGCCCCGATCTGAAATCCAATGATCTTATCAGCAGACTCAATCCGTGCTGTCAGAAAAAGGATAGGACAGGTAATAAACTCCCGTATCCGCCCACAGACGGCAAGTCCGTCCATATCCGGCATATTGATGTCAAGCAGCACAATATCCGGATTCAATTCTACCTGTTTTAGTGCTTCAGCACCATTAAGAGCAGTATAAACCTGAAATGAGCGCTTCTCAAAGTAATTCTTCAGCATATCTACAACACCTTTTTCATCATCTACAATTAGAATTTTATCGCCCACACAGATACCTCCTTGTATAAAACATAGTATCTCACGTAAATCTCAAAAATCTCTCAAGTTTTAAACCTACTTTTCCTCCTGTTATACAAATTCTCTAGGTTAGAATCGTTAATGCCGTATGACATAGCGATAATGCGGCATATCTACACCCCGGTAATGTTTTGTCCAAATATCTGTTATTGTCATACCGTTTCTAACAGCTACATTTTGAGAAGCAATATTCGTATCTCTAATAATAGAGCAGACTTCATCTGCCTTCAATATTTCAAAAGCGTATTTTTTGCAAGCCTTTGCCGATTCTGTTGCATAACCTCTATGCCAATATAACCTGTTAAAAAGATAACCTATTTCAAGCACTTCTATCTCTTTCCATGGCTGCATTGTAAGCCCACACTGACCTATCATTTCATCTGTTTCTTTTAAAATTACTGCCCATAAGCCAAAATTCCATTTCTGATAACGGGAAATCTGTTTGTCAAGCCATTCTTGTACTTCATTATCACTAAATGCGCCTTCATACGCATACATTGTCTCCTCATCTTGCAAGATTTTGCACAAAGAATTGAAATCCGATTGATTCATCTCCCGCAGATACAATCTTTCTGTTTCAAGTATCATATTTACCCCCGTAAATTCCGATTGTAATTTGATGATTTTAAGGCAAACAAAATCAACTCATGCAACTAGAAACAAAATACAATCTGTCAAAATTTTTTACTTTATCATGATTGAGGTCATCATCATAAATATCTGATTCATAATATTTCCCGCCTTTTGCAAATGACAGATAACCGGAAATAAGTTCCATTCCCATGAATGACGGATAATTATATCCATTTGCGTCGGTAACACCCCATATAGAAGCTTCTTTGAACCCAAATTGAGGATAATACTCTGGTCTTCCGAAAAACAATATTGCTCCAAAACCCAGTTCAGCCGCTTTACATATCATACTTCGTATGAGTGCTTTTCCAACACCTTGCCCCTGATACTCTGGCAATACACTGAGCGGTCCAAAATTCAAAACAGGAATAGCACCACCAGCTATTCTCACTTCTGCTTTACTGCAAATAATATGCCCAACAACCACACTATCAACCTCTGCAACAAGACTCAATTCAAGAATACCATCTCTTTTCCGTAACTCATTTACCATCCAGTGCTCATATGGGCATCCAATGCCTCCTCGTTCAATTCTTTCAGGATAAGCAAATGCAACTCTTGTTATTTCTTCAACTCTTCGATAATCCTTTTCCTGCTCTTTTCTGATTAAAATATCCATTAACACAGCTACACCTTTCTTTGATTGTTCATTTTTTAAGCTTTCCAGTAAATGATGTACAAGATTATCAAGCAATTCATCAGCGTGCTCCGTAACAATCAGTTTATAAGCCATATTTTGTCCTCATTCCTGCCAAAGCAGTTCTCGCATCTTTTATCTGACCGTTTTCTATCTGCTTCTCGGATATTTCGATATCGCGATACATAGAAAGCTGTCGCATGGTACTCTCAAATATTTCCATACTCATAATTACCATATCGCCATATCCGTTTTTGGTAATATAAATAGGTTCATCTGTCTTATGGCACAGTTCGGAAATCTCCGAAGTATTTTTTAAGTCCTTAATGGGTATAATATGCGGCACTTTACATTCCTCCTTTCTATGGGTAAACTATACCATAATTATCCCCTTTTCTCAATTAAATTATTTAGGTTAACATCTTTATTAACCGTTCGTCTTACAGAAAGTATGGTAGGTTTGAAGTGTTTTCGCCAAAATACATTTGCAAAAGGATTTGCCGTTTCAAAGCAAACATGAAGATATTGTATATTTTTCTCAGTGCAATGCTTCATCACTTCATTTAATAGGCACTTTCCAATTCCCAATCCACGATATTCCGGCTTGATATAAGCACCGGCTTTACTAATCAAACCTGTATTCGTGGAAGCTAAATTTTCTATGTTATATCCTGTTTGAACGGATACATTCATAATACCGATTGGTGTATCATTATCCCACACAACTAATAAATAATCCGTTTTAATCATATCAATTACATCATCTAGCTCATAAACGCTTCTTTTTAGAAATATGGGAGATTCAATATAAAAGTGTACCGATTCCTTTATCAATGCAAGCAACGCTTCAGCATCACTATATGTGGCAACGGATATTTTATATTTGCAGTCAATCTTACATACAGGCTTTTGAACTTTTGTATAAGCATCAATTACATGAGAGCCAAAACCAATATCGTATAACATATCTTTTAGGGTATAGTCATCATTATAAATCATCCATAAGTGATTGAATCTATCATCATCTACCCATATTTGCGCTGCATAGTTATATAATTCATGATAGATTGTCTGGTTATCTTCTTCGATTGCAGCATGACCAACAATTGGACAAAAGGCTGATTTTTCCTTATGAAAGTCAAAATACATCCAAGCGATATAACCAGTAATAATGTCGTCTTTTTTGGAAATGATGGCATTGCCCTGATTGATTTGCTTTTCCAAATACATCATAATACTATTTTTCCCACCGTTCAAAAAATCAGGAATAACTGTACCATTACAGTATTTCGAATATTGATTATGCCAGATTTCAATCAACTCCGGAATATCTTCTTTTTTCATCTTAGAGATTTTGTACATAGACATGATTTTATTTCCTCACATATGTATATACCAATAGGCTACTACAAGATAAACTGTAAGTTACGGCTGCTTTTTATATGGTTTATAGTGCGGATTCCCGGAATTTCTTTCCCAAAAGAACTCTATCCCATAATCCCGGATTTGTTGATTTCCCTCTAACCACTGGTCATATACTTCTTTTTCAAACAAATCCATTGTTTTTTTACACGGAAATTCATCACATTCTCCACAGAAATCAACATCATGATTTTTCGTACACTCAAGTAAAAAGCACCCTTCGATACTACATCCATTATGTTCGGTACTGCGACAGCCGGAACAAGGAGCGGCACTATACATGTGAAGTATTTCTTCAAAGTTACTATAACTTTCTACCGCATCAGGAATATGTTTTTCATAAAATTCTTTGATACCTTCTAAATATTTTAATAATGTTTCAGCCGATTCACAAATTACGCCATCATGATATGCCGAACATGTATGGCACATTAAGGAGCATGGCGCAACCTTCTTCAAAATTTCACTTTTTTCCATCTTTTGTATCCTTCCATAAAAATTTCCCCGCCAGTTTATACACTTGTTTTATTTCTTTTGATGATAAATCCCACGAACTTAGCTCTTCTGAAATCATTTGAGGATATTTTTTGCTGATATCTTTCAAAGCATTTCCTACCGACTTTCGCACATATTCGCTATGATCTTCTCTATGAGCAGACAATAACTGTATTGCTATTTGAGGATTATCCTTAAAATAAGGACGGCTTGTCCATATTCTCAATCCCTCTGAAACAGCTCTGCGGACATTGGCACAATCACTATTCAGCCATTCTTTAATTAAGGGTAAAGCCTCTTCATATCCAATAATTTTGCAATGGTTATCAAAAGCCATAGCTAAGATTTCCTGTACTTTCCAACTATCATGCCGGCTTACCGTATTTTTCAAAAAAGACAATGCAGAAGCATTATGATGTGCAGAATATCCTAAAAGAAAAACGCCGACTTCCTGAATTTGAAAATTATCTGACTGATAAAGACTAATCCCCATACTAAAACAATCATCAAGAGAATGCGACTTATAATACTTCTCCGCCTCACTTTTTACAAGTTTCAGACTGTCTTTTTCAGGGATTAGTTCTGCTAAATACTGCATATATTCATTCATTTTCTTATCTCCGTAAATTTTGATTTTTTGGTCCGCTCCCCCCGGCAAACAAGAACTTTTCTATTCGTGTTCTTTACAGCTCATTTTTGTAACCTCCAGCTTGAATATTGTGGCAGCGTTAACCATTTCCTCATCAAAATCCCAATTCCGTTTTCCTGTATTATGTTCCATGAGCAGT
>CAZKOR010000142.1:0-9836 GCA_964554405.1 uncultured Bacteroides sp.
AGGACAAGGAAAAATCGCTGGAAGATATTAATCTGGAACAGTATTCTTTCGGGTTCATGGATTCCGGAGACAGTAATGAGCAGAACGAGAAACAGGCGGCAATCAACAATAATACGATTGATTCCGGCGGTATAGCGGGACTTTCTACCGGAATTATACAATTTTGTGTTAACAAGGGAACAATCGGATATGAGCATGTCGGATATAATATAGGAGGCATTGTAGGGCGGCAGTCAGGTTATGTATATACGTGTGAGAATACCGGAACTGTCTATGGACGCAAGGATGTAGGCGGTATAGCAGGGCAGACGGAACCGTATATTGCGATTGACTTAACAAAGGACATTGTCTATCAGCTTTCAGAGAATATTGATAAGATGCACGATTTAACGGCTCTTATGTTGGAAGACGCAGGCGCGGAGTCTGATACGATTACCAGCCGTTTGTCTATCATACAGGATTTTGCCGGCAAGGCATTAGACGATACTTCCTATCTTGCTGACAGGACAGTAGAGTGGACAGACGGTATGATTGGTTCCGTCAATGATGCCATTAACCGTCTGGATTATGTCATGGATGAAGCCGCTAAGGAGAATGGAATGGTTGACCAGAGCAGATATGCCGCAGACAATGTGAAGGAGGCGGTATACGAGCTGGAAGATACGGTAGAAGCATTGGATATCTATCAGTATATGTTACCGGATGAGCGGGAGCGCTATGATAATGCGAAGGCAGATATTGAGAGCGCGGGCAAAGAACATGCTGGATATTATGAAGATGCCATGCGGGGGTATCACAATTATTATATTAATATAGCGCGGCAGACAGATGGCAGCATTGTGGAAGACTTACGGCCGAAGGTGAATGGCAGTGTGGATGAAGACCTGATATCGCACACAAATTATCAGGATTTCATACCTGTGGATGAATGGGTGCACTGTGATGACTCAGGGGCGGAAATAGATGAATTTCCATCCTCTGACGCATCACGGAGTGCAGCAGATCAGGCTGTATTGAATAAGGCGGCGGAACTGATGGCTGAGGATAGCGAAAAGATTGCAGAGGACGCTTCCAAGTATGCTGATGAAAGATACAAGGATGCTCATAACTCTTCCTATCAGACGGATATTGAGAAGGATTTGAAAACGATGTCCGATATCGTGCTTAACCATCAGGCTGAAATGACAGAGAGCGCTGCAGCGGAACTGAAAGATGCGGTCGGTTATGCGAAGGATGCTTCAGAAAATCTGGCAGCCGCGGGAGATGAGGTGAAAAATATTGCCGATACTTTAAACGGTATGCCTGATATTGAGATGCCGCTGCTTGGCAATGATTATCGGACTATGACCAACAGTCTGACATCTAATCTGCAGGGACTGTCAGAGAATATGGGTTATCTGAATGATGAAATGTCCTCTAATAATGATGTTCTGATAGATGATTTGGAAAATCTTAACGACCAGTTCAGTACCATCATGAGACTTTATATGGATGCCATAGACGGTGTGCTGGATATGGATTATTCCAATATATATGAGGATAATTCGGAAGAAGATGCCGAGACGAGTACGGATGCAACAATTGCGGACTGTAAGAACAGCGGAACGGTCCGGGGAGATATTAATGTATCTGGTATTGCGGGAACAATGGCAATTGAATATGATTTTGACTTGGAAGGCGACGTGACCGGTATCGAAGATGCCAGAATGAATTCCACGTTTTTAACCAAATGTGTGCTTCGTGGTAATGTCAATTCCGGTAAAATTACAGCGCAGAAAAGTTATGCGGGCGGCATATCCGGACTGCAGGAAATGGGTACGATTTTGTGGTGTGAGAACTACGGAAAGATTATAAGCAGTACGGGAAGCTATGTGGGTGGTATTACGGGACAGTCCCGCTCCCACATTATGAATAGTTATGCAAAATGCAGTGTGTCAGGAGAAGAATATGCAGCAGGTATTGCAGGATATGGCTCCAGTATCAGCAACTGCTGCGCCATGGTGCGGATTTTTGATGCAGTTTCCTTCTCAGGAGCGATAGCCGGAATGACGGATGGGAATGGGACGATTGAGAATAATTTCTTCGTATCGGATGAAATAGCAGGTATCGACCGCATCAGCTACAGCGGCAGGGCGGAACCGATCAGTTATCAGGAAATGCTGGAAATAGAGGGGCTGCCGAGGAAGTTCCGTATGATGACAATTGCATTCTACGCGGATGATGAAGAAGTCAAGACAGTGGAGTGCGCATATGGCGGAACGGTACCGGAGACCATGTATCCGGAGATTCCGGTAAAGCAGGGATTTTATGCAGATTGGGATATCAAAGAATTAAGCAATATCGTGCATGATGAAGATGTTACGGTAGAGTATGTGCGCTATTTGACAACAATTGCTTCCGGGCAGACGCGGGAAAATGCGCAGTCAGTCTTTTTGGCAGACGGCATGTTTAAAAAAGAAGCGATTCTGGAGATTACAGCTCTTGATATTTCCGATATTCTGCCGGAGGATGCGGCGGAACACTGGATGATAAGCTGTTCCGATGATGGAAACAGTGGGCACCAGATTCGTTATCAGGCGCCGCAGGGACAGACTGAAGGCGTCAGCATCTATGTACGGGATGGTGATGAATGGAGGCAGATGGAGACGGAATTCATGGGTATCTATTATCTGTTTACCATAGAGGGGACGGAAGCGGAAATAGTGGTCTGTGTTCATGAAAAGGGGATTATGGACTATTTGGTTTACATAATAGCGGGTGTGATAGTACTGATAATCGTAATCATTCTAATCGACAGGAAAGTAAAAAAGAATAAAAGAATGAAACGGGAAGCGAAGGAGGAAAAGGAAGAGCAGAAGCCGGAAAAAGAAACCAAATAAGGAACATGTAATGATATAAGACGTTGAAAATGCAGGGTGCTGTATATGGTGTACCCTGCATTTTATTGTCTGCATTATATCTGCCGCTCAAATACCGGCATATAATCAATCGGAGCTTCCACGCTTACGGTACTGTTACCTTCAAAAATTTCTCCTGTGGAAGTCAGTTTCCATTTGCTGCCCGGAAGATAAACTTCGCGTTTCCATTCATTCAGATGCAGGATAGGAGCGATAAGGTATTTAGCGCCGAACATATATTGATCCTGTAATTCCCAACATTTCTCATCTTCCGGGAATTCATAAAACATGGCCCTGAGAAGAGGAGAACCGTTTGTATGTGCTTCTTCGTATAAGGAGCGGATATAGTCGTGCATGGAGATACGGATATCATAGTATTTTTTCATGATAGCGTAATTGCCTTCGCTATAACTCCATAATTCGTTAGGCTGGCCTGTGTGGAGATACCCGCCGCCGAAGTCTCTGTCATCAAGCGGCGGGATATTGTAAGGACCTCTGTCTCCATGCATACGAAGAACCGGAGAGTAAACCGCAAACTGATACCAGCGGATCAGGAGCTGCCTGAAATCTTCATCATTAACATCATCCGTCATGAAACCGCCGATATCTGTTGTCCACCACGGGATACCGGCAAGACCCATGTTAAGACCGCACTGAATCTGGTCGGCAAATGCCTCAAAGGTGCTCGGTATGTCGCCGGACCAGACAACGTTGCCGTATTTCTGGGAACCTGCCCATGCACAGCGCAGCAGATTGACAACACTGCCTTTTTTCAATTTTGACATCTCATCATAAAAAGCGCGGCTGAACATCTGTGGATACAGATTGCTTATGGCAAGTGCGGGACCGGTGAAATAGCGATAATTTTCAAAATCATATACACCGTAATCCGGTTCGGAATTATCTAACCAGAAAGCGTCGATGCCGTAATCATAGTAGTTTTTCTTACATACTTCCCATATATATTTTCTTGCTTCGGGATTAAAGGGATCGATTTCTATGCAATCCCCCTGAAAATCATAAGTCTGCGCCGCACCGCGTTCTGTTTTGATGAGCAGTCCTTGTTCCATCATAGGCTCAAAGTTTTCACTTCTACGGTCAACCGAAGGCCATACCGATACGATGACCTTGATACCCATGCTGTGCAGTTCGTCTACCATAGCTTTCGGGTCGGGCCAGTATTTTTTATCAAATTTCCAGTCGCCTTGTAACGTCCAGTGGAAAAAGTCAATGACAATCTGGTCAATTTTGATACCTTCTTTCTGATATTGATGCGCCACACTTAATACTTCCTCCTGTGTTCTGTAACGCAGTTTACATTGCCATAATCCCATCAAATCTTCCGGGAACATTTCCGCACGACCGGTCACAGCCGTATAGCTTGTAAGGAGCTGTTTCGGCGTATCAGCGACGGTAATCCAGTAGTCCATTTCCTTTGTGGCTCTGGCAATCCATTCCGTGTAGTTTTTACCGAATGTAACACGCCCTACCGCGGGATTGTTCCACAGAAAACCATATCCTAAAGAGGAAACGGCAAACGGTACGGAAATCTGGGAGTTACGCTGTGCCAGTTCGAGCACGCAGCCTTTTAAGTCCATGCAGTCCTGCTGATATTGGCCCATGCCGAATATTTTTTCGCCTTTGTTGCTTTCAAATTTGACATTCAGAGAATATTCGCTTCCGCCGATGATGCCTTTCCATTCACGGTTAACCAGTTTTAAACATCTGCTTTCTTTGGAAAGCGTTCCGTCATAGAATCTGAAATATTCGCGCAGGATTAAGGTATTGTCTCTATAAAAAGAAATAACGCCTGCGAAATTAACAACCGCTTTGATGCGGCCGTTTGTGATCGTAGCAATTTCCCGTTTGTCAATCGTACCATCACCTACCCAATGGTCTTCTTCTTCAATTAATATCTGCGTGTTGCTCTTTTCGACTGATTCGGTCAATGCCCAGTCATTTCCGGTAAAATCAGGAGCCATGGAAGCCCGGACACGAAAAGAATCATTGCCCCATGCCTCAATTCTTAGTTTTTCGCCGTTATGGTAACATACCAATGCACCGTTGTCATTTTCAAACCTCATATGTACCCTCCTGTTATTCGATTGGTTTTTAATTATAATGATATGATACTATTGCATAGGGGAAAATTCTATTGAAATAATATCTTATCATGATACTATAGTATTATGGAAATATAGCCTAGAATAGGAGAGGTACAATGATACCGAGCAGGGAAACAGAAGAAAAGAAACAGCACAGTACTGCCTTAATTCCGTACAGCTATTACGAATGCCGTCTCCCGGAAGATTTTATGAATGTTCCAATGCACTGGCATGGTGAATTTGAGATTAATTATATCTGCCGGGGAAAAGGAGAATTTATATGCGGGAATCAGAAATTTGAGGCATGTGAGGGTGATATCCTGGCGATACCGCCTAATATGCTGCATACTGCTTATCCTTGTAAAGACAGTGAGCTGATTTATGATGCGCTTGTTTTTAATCCTGTTTTACTTGGTATAGGAAGCAGCGACCGCAGCACGAAGGAATGTATCCGCCCTATCGTAAACGGGAACATCAGCAGTAACGTCTGCATTCACAAGGATGCAGAGCAGTATAGGGAATTGCAGTCCGTAACCAGGCAGATTTTTTCCTGCGTACATGAAAATGCGCCGCAGATGGATTTGCTTTTAAAAAGTGAGTTGATGCGGTTTGTCTGGCTGCTATTAGAATATGGCGATATTATATTTCAAAAAGATGAAGAAGATTATGGTGAAATTGTGCGTCCTGCACTGGAATATATGGCTAAGAATTACAAAGAGGATATTACGATAGAAAAGCTTGCCTCGCTTGTGCATCTTAGTAAAAGTTACTTTATGCGGTGTTTTAAAAATGCCGTCGGTATCGGTGCAATCGAACATCTGGCGCAGATCCGCATCAATGCGGCCTGTGAGGCGCTTTCCGATGGTGGAAGGCAGATTGCGGATATTGCTTTCTCTTGTGGCTATAGCAATCTTTCCAATTTTAACAGGCAGTTTTTGAAAAGAGTCGGCTGTTCGCCGAAGGAGTATGGGAAGAAAGGACGGAAGAAAGATGAATAGAAAAATGATAATAGGAATATTGAGTACAACGGTAATGATGTTGTCTGCCTGCGGTGCAAAAAAAGAAGCAGCAACAGATGACTTGGCTGGGACAGATGATGAGATGCCTGTAGAGGAAAAAGCCGATGCAGGAGCGGAAGCGGAAACGGATTCTGGTGCGGAGGAGAGTACAGAGGCAGTCTCGATTTCCGACACGGAAGAAACTGCCCCGACCGGTGACTATCGTGAAATTTATACATGGATAGTGGAAAAAGAAGAAGGAGATTCACTTTTATTTTTGCTGAGATATCTGGATGAAGATGATATTCCGGAACTGGTCGTCTGGGATTATGATGATGATACTTATTCAGTTTATACGGTAAAAGACGGTGAGTCCTTTTGCCTGATAGATTCTATGGCTGCGGTGGAACTCGACTACTATGAGTACAGCGGCATTGTTGCTTCATTTGCAAGATGGAACGGCGGCGGTGACGAAGGCGGGTATGGCTGGTCTTACTATCAGACAAGTGGGGATAAGGCGCTTACAAATGACGACGAACCTACATTAAGTTTTAGCTATGATGCTGTCAATGATGAAGAAGGAAACTGGACGGGAGAGGGTGTTACCCAATATTATCATCTGGGTCAGGAGATTGATGAAGCAGAATATCGGCAAATGGCGGATGAACTGGGAATTGTAGAAGAAAATAGAAAGGACTTTAGGCACAATTCTTATGAAAAGCCGGAAATATTGGTGCTTTTGAAGGAGTTTGAGGACTGGAAAGCCGCGTATCTTGCCTATTTAGATGCCATAGAATCTGCGGATGGATATACCTACAGCTTGATTTATGTAGATGAAGATGAAATACCGGAACTGATGTTAGACAGAGGATATGAGGCTGGAGGCTGTTTTATTCTGACATATCATGACGGTGTTTTGGATGGATGGCAGTCCGACAGACTCAATGTGACCTATATTGAAAAAGGTAATCTTATCTGCAATTCAGATGGGAATATGGGATACTACTATGATAGGGTCTATACAATTCAAGATGGGAAATGGCGTTATGTGGAGGGGGGTAAATATGGCGATGGACCAGATGGAGTACAATTTGATGAAAATGGAGATTATATTGGTGTATATGTATATATCTGGGATGGGGAAGCTGAGAGCATAGGATATTGGGATGGGGAAGTGATAAGCGAAGAAGAGTACAATGCGCGGCTAAACAGCGTATACCCGACAGAGCAGGCAATATATCCGGAACGCTACTATATCCTGAAAGAAATTTGCTCTGTGTTAAGGACAGGAGATGTTTCTTCTGCGGGACATCGGTATGAGCTGGTTGTGGAAGATTTAACATGGACGGAGGCGGATACCTTATGCCGTGAAAAAGGAGGTTATCTGGCGGCTATTACGTCGTGGGAGGAACTGGAGCGGATTCAGGAGCAGATGATTGCGGAAAATAAGACAGATATTACGTTCTTTGTAGGCGCAAAGAATCCAATGGAAAGGAATATGGGCGGAACATGGGGCTATCATTGGTTCGAACCGGAAAGCGGAGCTAAATATGATATGTTGGATTTATATGCTGCGTTATTTGGATTCTGGCTGGATGATGAACCAAGTTATACGGGACTAACGGAAGATGGTGTGGAAGTCATTGAAGATTGTGTGGTTTTACTATACCGGAAAGCAGATGAACGCTGCTATATCAATGATGTGCCGGATGATATTTTATCGGCTGCGCCGTCCTATTCCGGCAAGATTGGATATATCTGCGAATATGATGAGTAACATTTTTATAATAGCAGTTTCCCTTTAAGTATGATAGACTTATCTCATACAGATTGGATTACAGGAGGACTTTATGGTTAAACCGCAGGCAAATAAAAGAATTTCCAAAAGTGATACATATTTAAACTGTGCGGAGGCTTTTGCTTACAGAAGCACTTGCATTAAGCGTAAATATGGCGCTGTGATTGTAAAAGATGACGCCGTTATTTCTACAGGCTATAACGGTTCTCCGCGGGGGTTTGAAAACTGCTGTGATATCGGCACGTGTCCGCGTATTCCCCGGAATATGCATCAGGGGGAGGGATATGAAATCTGCCGTGCCATTCATGCGGAAGCAAATGCGCTTTTAAACTGCTCCAGAGAGCAGACGATTGGGGCGGATTTATATTTATCAGGCATCAATCCCGAAGATTGTTCCGTACATAAAGCAAAGCCCTGTCCGTTGTGCGCCCGGATGATTATCCAGGCGGGTATCCGCAATGTGATATTGCGGGTCGGAGAGGGCGAAGATAACTATATAACGATACCGGCGGCTGAATTGGAATGGTATAAAGACGCCTGAATCAATTTGCTTTTAGGGAAGGACAGGTTGAGGATGAAAAGGAAATTATGGATAGGCATATTGAGTATGACGGCAATAATGTTGTCTGCCTGCGGTGCAAAAAATGAGACAGCAGCAGATGACTTGACCGAGACAGATGATGAGATGCCTGTAGAGGAAGAAATCGATGCAGGAGCGGAAGCGGACATGCCTTCTGATGCGGAAGAGAATGCAGAGACAGTCTCGTCTTCCGATATGGAAGAAACTGAAATACCGGAGGAAAATGCTCCGACCGGTAATTATCATGAAATTTATGAATGGATAGTGGAGAAGGCAGAAGGAGATCACCTTCATTTTTCATTGATTTATCTGGATGAAGATGAGATTCCGGAATTGGTCGTCTGGGAGTTTGGTGATACGAAGTATTCGGTTTATACGGTAAAGGACGAAAAGCCTTTTTGCCTGATAGATTCTATGCCTACGGTGAGTTACTTTGAGTACAGCGGCATTGTTGCTGCGTTTGCAAGCTGGAACGGCGGCGGTGATGAAGGCGGGTATGGCTGGTCTTACCATCAGATAAGCGGGGATAAGACGCTTACATCTGATGACGAACCGATATTAAGTTATGAATATAATGCTGTCAATGATGAAGAAGGTAACTGGACGGGTGAGGGGGTTACCCAATATTATCATTTAGGGCAGGAGATTGATGAAGCAGCGTATCAGCAAATGGCGGATGAACTGGGGATTGTAGAAGAATATAGGGAAGGATGTTGGTATAATTCTCATGATAAGCCGGAAATGCTGGTGTTTCTGAAGGAATTCGAGGACTGGAAAGAGGCGTATCTTGCCTATTTAGATGCCATAGAAGTTATGGAGGAAGATGCGGACAGATATTCATATGGCTTGATTTATGTAGATGAAGATGAGATACCGGAACTAAGCTTAAGCCGCGTGAATGAAGCCGGCGGCTGTTTTATTCTGACATATCATGATGGTGTTTTCGACGGATGGCAGTCGGGCAGACAAAATGTAACTTATATTGAAAAAGGTAATCTTATCTGTAATTCAGATGGGAACAATGGGTGTTTTTATGATAATGTCTATACGATTCAGGACGGAAAATGGTGCTTTGTCGAGGGTGGCGACTGGGGGTTCGGACCGGACGGCGTACAATATGATGAAAACGGAGAAGAAGTATTTGGATATATATGGAATGGGAAAGATGAGAATGCAGGATACTGGGATGGGGAAGAGATAAGCGAAGAAGAGTACAATGCGCGGCTAAACAGGGTATATCCGACGGAACAGGCGGTAGATTTGAAAGCAGGCTATTCCTTGGAAGAAATACGTTCTGTTTTAAGAACGGGAGAAGTTTCTTCCAAGGAATAGCCCTGTCCGTTGTGCGCCCGCTGAATCAATTCTGCTTTTCTAAAAGGGCATAAAATTCATCTTCCGGCATAGGTTTGGCATAGTAATATCCCTGTACCTGGTCACAGCCGATATGCTGAAGCAAAT
>CAZKOR010000143.1:0-9808 GCA_964554405.1 uncultured Bacteroides sp.
AGAGACTGGGCACAACCATCATCTACGTAACACATGACCAGACAGAGGCTATGACACTGGGTACCAGAATCGTAGTTATGAAGGACGGTGTTGTTCAGCAGGTAGATACACCTCAGAACTTATACCAGAAACCGCAGAACCTGTTTGTTGCAGGATTCATGGGTTCACCTCAGATGAACTTCTTAGACGCTGTTGTTGAAGTAAACGGTGATACAGCAAACTTAAAGGTTGCAGGAAGCAGCATTCCGCTTCCGGCAGCAAAATCCAAGAAGCTGATTGACGGTGGATATGCAGGAAAAACTGTTACATTCGGTATTCGTCCTGAAGATGTATATGATTCACCGGAATATGTTAGCAATGCAAAATGCGTATTTGAATCTAACATTAAAGTATACGAGCTGCTTGGTGCAGAAGTTTACTTATACTTTGATCTTGCTGAGTTCCCTGTTACAGCTAGAGTTGATTCACGTACAACAGCAAGACCTGGTGATGCCGTTAAATTTGCATTTGATGTTGAGAAGATTCACGTATTTGACAAAGAGACAGAGCAGGTTATTACGAACTAATCACAATGATTACAAAGGGGATGCGGATTCGCATCCCCTTTTTCCATCAATAGAATGAGGTTATTGAAATGATTTCAAGTCAGATTATTAAGACGAGTATAGAAGAATTAAAAGCCATTACAAAAGTAGATTTATGTGTTTTTGATTTAGAAGGAAACACAGTGGCATCTACTTTTGAACTGGACGATATTTCCCTGTCCCTGATTACTGAGTTTGCAGGGTCTCCGGCAGACAGTCAGGTAATAGGAGTACACCATCTTTTAAAGATACAGGATGACAGTGAACTGGCTTATGTTCTGGATGCAAAAGGCGTCAGTGAAGATACTTATATGATTGGCAGGATTGCGGTAAGTCAGCTGCAAAATTTGATTATTGCTTATAAGGAGCGATTTGATAGAAACAATTTTATTCAGAATCTGCTTTTAGACAATTTGCTGTTAGTAGATATTTATAACCGTGCCAAGAAACTGCATATAGAAGTAGCCGTGCCAAGAGCGGTATTTTTGATAGAAACAGGCAGTGAAAAAGAAAGTATTGTGTCAGAACTGTTGAACGGCATGTTTTCGGTGCAGGTAGGCGATTATATTACAGCGGTGGATGAATGTAATGTGATTTTAATTAAGTCATTGACACAGAATGAGAATTATGAAGATTTGGAAAATATCGCGAGTACTATTGTGGATATGATGAACATGGAAGCGATGATGAATGTCCGGGTATCTTACGGAACGATTGTAGATGAGTTAAAGGATGTTTCCAAGTCATATAAAGAAGCTAAGATGGCATTGGATGTAGGCAAGATTTTCTATGTGGAGAAAAAGGTGACCGCTTATAACAGACTGGGAATCGGCAGGCTGATTTATCAGCTTCCCGTTAATCTTTGTCAGATTTTTATTCATGAAATTTTCGGTTCCAATGTGCCTAATGAATTAGATGAAGAGACTTTGACAACCATTAATAAATTCTTTGAAAATAATCTGAATGTATCGGAAACTTCCAGACAGCTATTTGTGCATAGAAATACGCTTGTTTACCGGATTGAGAAGCTGGCAAAGAGTACGGGATTGGATATTCGTACTTTTGATGATGCCTTGACCTTTAAGATAGCATTGATGGTAGTCAATTATATGAAATATTTGGAATCTTTAGAATACTAGGGTGAACCATAGAATGTCAGATGAGAAATCATCTGGCATTTTTTATTGTTTTCCGCATATATATAGAACATAGAGCGAGGTGAGGACATGTACTGGAAAGAAATTATTTACATGAGCCTGTTTGAAGATGAGATAAAAAAAGAGTGTGTCGGTTATCTCAAATCAGAAAAAAAGCAGGATGAATATCAGTTAGAAATTCAGGTAAAAAAAATCCCAATGACAATAACGGGAAGCTTTCCTATCCGTATACAAAGTGAGACAGGCTGGCAGGAGACAGGCGTGCTTGTTATAAAGGACGGCTGCGGAAAGTGGAGTGGGGAAGTAATGGCAGCCGTAATAAAAGCTGAAATTATTGTGTCAAATTCTGCTAAAATAAAAGGAGAAAGTAAAAAAATAACAGACTCAATCTCTGAAAATGATAATAGGGAAGAGGTTGTAAAATCTCAGGTAGAGACTGAGATGCAGGAAGAGAGCGAGACGCAGGAAACGATTGAGACACCGGCAACGTCTGAGAAACAGGAAGTGCCTGAAATACAGGAGAAAGTGCTGCAGGAGGAAGAACCCGCTCCTGCTCTGCGCGCGGAATCTATGACAAACACAGTTCCGGAAAAAGCGCTTCGGATAAAGTCTGTGTCGGTACATAAACCGCTATATGAAAATAAATGGGAGCAGATACTTTCTACATATGAACGGATACATCCATATGGTGACGATAGAGTTTATGTAAAATTAGAACCAAAGGATTTTATTGTATTGCGGGAAAACTATCAACACCTTGTCAATAATAGTTTTTTGTTGCATGGATTTTACAATTACCGGTATTTGATTTTAGGAAAAGAAGGAGGATTCTATCTTGGAGTGCCGGGAGTTTTTTATGAAAGAGAGAAAATGGTAGCGCTTATGTTTGGGTTTGAAGCATTTGAGTGTGAAGGGGGAGAAGCCGAGGAAGGAAAATTCGGCTATTATTTACGGAAAGTAGAACTCTAATATAGTTTATTGTGTTAAACTATGTTACAATATGAGAAACAAAGGAAGTCCTATAGATGGAGTGTTAGTATTATGAATATTGCAGTATTATTGAGCGGCGTAGGATTAGAAATTCAAAATAAAGCGGTGAATGGAATTCTGGACAGTGCGCTTCAGGATGAAGCTAATGTATATATTTTTACATGTGACAGATGGAAGTATGAATCACAATCCATATATGAAAAAGGTGAATATAATATTTATTCCCTGCCTGATTTCACACAATATGACGGTATCATTATTATTTCGGATAATATTTACAATCAGACAGTAACAGGGGATGTCATTGATAAGATTAGAGAGTCGAAAGTACCGTGTGTTTCTTTAGGAATGAAGTTAGATGATATTATTTATGTTACTACAGAGAGTCAATCGGGAATATCTGCGATTGTCGAACATCTTGCTAAGAAGCATGGAGCCAAAAAAGTCTATTATGTTTCAGGACCAATGAAAAGCAAGGGAGCCAGGGAACGGCTGGCAGCGTACAAGGCAGCTATGAAGAAATGCCATTTGGAATGGAATGAGCAGATGATTGCTTATGGAGATTATACATATAAAAGCGGTGTTTCTGCGGTGAAAAAGTTTATACAAGAGGACATGCCTATACCGGATGCGATTATGGCAGCTAATGATACCATGGCAATCGGAGTGATTATGGCTTTGCAGGAAGCCGGGTATCGAGTGCCGGAAGATATTCTGGTAACCGGATATGACAACACTTCCCTTGCCCAGCTAAATGCTCCGAGACTGACAACTGTAAGACGCGGGGAATATACGGCAGCTGAAACGGCATATAAGCTGTTGATGCAGGCAATACGGAAAGAAAATCCGCCTATGGAAAGTACGGTCTATGGAAAGCCGATTTTTTCTCAGTCCTGTGGCTGTGATAAGAAGCATAGTTACACACATGCGGAATTACAGGAAATGTATGTAAAAAATACAATTGAGGTAAGAGATAATCTGGAATTATTAAAATACTGTGCTGCAGAATTTACCGGTCTTAACACATTTAATGATTTTACAGAATGCGTCAAGCCATATATCGTACAGCTTGCCCCGGAGTATTTTTATTTGTGCATGTGCGGCAGCATTGAGAATTATTATGACGAGCTGGAGCGTATGGCGGAGGGTGAAGAACGGGGAAGAGATGAGACAGCCTATAAAGATGATATATGGGTTCCGATTGCATATGAAAAAGGAACTTTTACCAGTTATGAGGGCTTTCATAGGAAATATTTACTGCCTCCTTCCTGCAAGAAAGAAGAGAAAGGCGCTTTCTATCTTGTTATGCCGCTGCACCATCAAGAATATTGCTTCGGTTATTGCGTGATAGGAAATTACAGACCGGCGTTGGAAAATCGTTATCTGCGGCATTTTATTATGAGCATTGATAATGCGCTGGAAACAGTGCGCAGACAGGATACGATGAATGCCATGTTGGGACGATTGAGTAAGGTGTGGCTGTATGATGAATTGACAGGAGTGAATAACAGAGCAGGTTTCCGTAAATTTGCACCGAGGATTTTAGAGGAAGCGAGAAGAAAAGAACTCCCGATTGCGGCTGTTTTTGCCGATATGGACGGACTGAAAAAAGTAAACGATTTATATGGGCATGAAGCGGGAGATGCTTATATTAAAGCAATGGCGAATATTTTGGAGAATAACCGGCGCCATGGCGAGCTTTTGACAAGATATGGCGGTGATGAATTTGTTATTATTATAAATGGCTGTTTTGAAGAAGATGTTCAGGAATTCATTCATAAAATACAGGAAGATATCAATAACTATAATATTCGGTATGCGAAAGCATATAAATTAGATGCAAGTATCGGTTATCGGGTAGAGGCGAATGCGGAAAATATTAATCTGGAAAATCTGGTTGAAATGGCGGATCAGAATATGTATCAGGTTAAAAGAGAGAAAAAAAGAAATAGGTAATCCAAAACCGTGCGCTTTTTCTCGAACGCTGTTCATGCACGTTACCTTTACAGTTAACTCCGCCAGGCACCCTTACGGCACATGGAAGCTTCCACTTAGTGCTGCTGTGTTCCCACCCTGACACGGTTCATGGATTCCCATTGCGTAAGACCCGAACTTCAACGCCACTTATAAAGGGCAGCTACACAAACAGAAGCCCTCAATCAAGCATCACCCCTACTAGAGCGGATTGTAGGTACAAGGCACCGCTAACGCCCCGGCTGCACGGTTTTATTAGTATAATGTTTTTTTCTTTATTTGTCAACTTCTTTCCGGCTTTGCATTTTTTTATTCTTCGCAGATTCTTTTTCTTCTTTGTTGCGAATCCGCAATTCCTTGAAAAATGATGTCAGCAGGGAGGAACAGGCTTCCTCCAGTACACCTCTTTTTACACGAACTTGGTGATTAAACTGCGGCATATCCAGAATGTTCAGGATAGAACCGCAGCATCCGGCTTTCGGATTCATAGTCCCCATGACAACCTCCGTGATACGAGCCTGTACAATTGCGCCCGCACACATCTGACATGGCTCTAAAGTGACATAAAGAGTGCAGTCTTCCAGACGCCAGTCCCCCATTTTTTTGCTCGCTTTATTAATGGCGGTTATTTCTGCATGCGCAAGCGTATTTTTATCAGTATTGCGCCGATTATACCCTCTCCCAATAATTTTATCCTGATAAACTATCACACAGCCAATCGGAACTTCACCT
Source organism: uncultured Bacteroides sp. (assembly GCA_964554405.1). Lineage (GTDB taxonomy): Bacteria > Bacillota > Clostridia > Lachnospirales > Lachnospiraceae > UBA3282. The sequence goes on from CAZKOR010000143.1 coordinate 5,438, forward strand.
AACGCATAAGCTTTCTTAGCCTGTTTAATTGCTTCTTTCATATATTTTTCATCAAGAGTCATTGGCATGTCCGTTTCTTCCTTTCTACGGATTTTCATTATCAATCATGCGGTAACCAATGCCGATTTCCGTAAAAATATATTGCGGGTCGGCAGGATTATTTTCCAGTTTCCGTCTGATATTTGCCATATTGACGCGCAGAATGCGGTTGTTACTGTCCGCAAACGGTCCCCAGACGTGAGAAATGAGGGAATCATAAGTAATAACACGTCCTGCATTCTGTGCCAGAAAGGTTAAGATTTTATATTCAATTTGTGTGAAATGTACAATTTCACCATGAATGGTAATGATACGCTTTTCATAATCGATTAAGAGGTCTTTTGCAATATATTGAGACTGCACAGTGGAAAAATGATTACTGCCGGAGGCAGAGCGGCGGAGAGCGCTGCGGATGCGCGCCATCAGCTCTGAGGTTCCGAAAGGCTTTGTGATATAATCATCCGCACCGGCATCTAAAGCGCTGACCTTTTCCTTTTCCTGCGTTCTGGCGGAAATGACAAGGATTGGAACATTGCTCCAATCGCGTATTTTTCGGATAACATCAATGCCGTTCATATCAGGAAGTCCCAAATCCAACAGGATTAAATCAGGACATTGCGACGCCGCCAGAGAAAGACCGGTCTGTGCATTGAGTGCATAGGTGACTTTATAATTATTTGACTTTAGGGTAGTCATAATAAAGTTACATATATTACGTTCATCTTCAATCAGCAAAAGCTGGTTTTTTGGATTCATAAGGAAACCTCCTCTTTCGGCAGAGAAAAATAAAACTCTGCGCCATGTTCATGGTTGCGGGCATTAATTGTGCCGTTGTGCGCTACAATAATTGTTTTACAGATGGACAGCCCGATGCCCATGCCTTTGTTGGAGTCGGATTCGGCGCTGCCGATATAGGAAGAACCGTCAAAAATATGGGACAACCTGTCTTCGGAAATGCCAATACCAAAATCTTTCACATGGAAAGTAACCATTTCATTATCGTCTTTTACATAGCACTGAATCGGCTTTGTACTTTGTGAGTGAATGACGGCATTTTCCAGTAAATTAATCAGAACCTGTTCAATGAGAATGGCATCCATTGGAATAATCAATAAATCATCCGGAACCGATACAACAACGGGTGCATTGGGAATTCTTTTTTTAAGACGGTTCATAGCGGCGGAAACAACTTCTTCCACCGATTCATCGTTTTTTTTCACTTTGGAAGATTGATTATAGATTCTTGTTACTGACAAAAGATTTTCCACCATGTTTAACAGCCAGTTGGCGTCTTCCTGAATATGCGTTACAATTACATTTTTTTCATCTTCGGTTAAAGCGTCTCTGTTTTCCAAATAAGAAGAACTTGCGCCGATAATTCCCGTCAGAGGTGTGCGCAGGTCATGAGAAACAGCGCGCAGGAGATTAGCGCGCATCTTTTCCTTTTCCGCTTCTGATAACAGCTTGTCGCGTTCGGCGATTATTTTTGCCTGCTGTTTCATATTTGTAGTCATTGTGCTTGTCAGTAAGGTAACGGCAAGCATTTCGATGAAAGTAATCGGATATCCGGTTAGCGTAAAATTGAGTGCAAAATAAGGATAAGTAAAAAGATAATTAACACAAATAACGGCTATAATTGAGGAAAATAAGCCCGGCAGGTATCCGTCAGTATAATATACAATAATAATCAGCGCAAGGATATAAATAAGAGCAATATTTCCGCCGTTATTCGGAACAAGAGAAAAAAACAGAAAAGCAAATGCCGTTGCCACAGTAAGAGCGGAAATGGTAATAATAATATTCTTCATCTTTTTGGTAAATTTGTGATTCATCCTAATAGCCATGCCTTTCCTTTCACTTTATTATACATTGTTTTATGAAAAAAGAAATGAAAAGCTTGGTTAAGAAAATGTTAAAAAGAAATAAATATCTAGAAGGCGCCGGGCAAAATACCGGCGCTTTCATATGATATTTAGTTAAATAAAGAATAGCCGAACCGAAAGCGGCGATATATTTTCCATATGATAACGGCGGGAAGAGAAAAAAGCAAATATACGGTACTGAGAATACCGGAGGCGCCGCCGATAATGCTGATGATAATCATGCCTGCATTCATAATGTTTTCCTCACTTTCTTTCTGTTTTCCAACTAAAGTCAAACACATTATAAGGATTTCTGTCATTTGGAAAAACAAAATGCTTCCTTTTTTAGCAAAAAACAAACAAAATGCAAACAAAAATTTAACACGGCTACTCCTGCCATTCCACCGTTGTTTGAAACACAGCTATCTCCGACCAAGGGTAAGAATCTTTTCCTGTGGTATCCATGAAAGTCTCATCATCCACTACATAGATATGGACTGTATCCGTATTTCTGCCATAGACAGAATAAATTCCAACATATTGTCCCTGGTAATCCAATAATTTATCGTCAGTGTCGGTAATGACAACGACATATTCATAAGACTCTGTACCCTCCGGTAAGAGAATGTCTGCCTTGATTTCATAAGGCGTCTTTGTTACTGTGGAGATGCCGATACCATCGGTGTTTGTTTCCATGATTTCTTTTCTTTGTGTGTCGGTCAGATTCGGCGATATGGGAATTGTAAATGTCCAGGGACCTTCATAATATTTCTTCACCCTTTGCTTAATGACTTCACCGCTGTCTAACGTTACATCTTTTGTTTCATTTGTGTCGTCCCAGAATCTCGTGATAGTAAAGGTATAGTTGAATTCCGGAGGCAGTGCACCCATATAGGATTCCGATTCGTACGGGTTTTCCAAGTCGATCCTGATAACACCCAGAAAAGTATGGGAATCAGCGTAGTTTCCCTCAATCATATACGGCGTAGGAGGGCAGTTTTCCAACTCGGAAGAAAAAATCTCCGCATTGTACAGATTAGGGTCTGCCTGTGAAAAATCAAACCTATGACTACATGAAAAATAAAGGAAGTCGTAGGAGAGAGTATACCCCTCCATATTTTTCAACTTGCTGAAATCTTCGGGGAAGCCCTCTTCGCTGTATAACTCCAGTGAAAGATATAGCGCTAAATCGGTGCAGTTTACCTCGGAGAGCGTAATCGTAACATCTCCGACAGTTTGAGAGTATGTGTTTTTATCTTTTTCCGAAGTTTCGGTATTCGTATCGTCTTTAGCATTTCTATTTGTTTCCAATGAGCTTTCCGCAGCGGCTTCCGGAGAAGTAATGGGAACGGCTTTTTCGCTGAAGTTACCGGAATAGCCGATGTTATCCTCCACCATCATAAAAATTCTTCCGATAAACGGTATTTTTCCGGCATATGCAGGATTGCTGAATCCCCAGATTCCAAATGCAAAAATAAGAGCGGCAGCAACATATAAATAAGGCCGTTTCTTCTTTGCCTTTTTAGATAGAGGCGTGGTTTGACTGCGAATCTGCTCATAAGCAGCATCAATTTTATTTTGTATTTCCGGTGTTGCTTCAGGTGTAAAATGCAGAATGTCATATAATTCATCATCATTATGCTCTTTTTTCATAAGGAAACGCCCTCCTTTTCATTGTAAGCGGTGTAACCGTTTTGAAGCAGTTTTGTTTTTAATTTCAATTTTTCACGATGCATGCGGCTGCGGATAGTGCTTTCATTAATATGTAAAATGTCCGCAATTTCTCTCGTTGTCAATTCTTCTCCATAATAGAGCTGGAAGCAGAGTCTGTTTTCCTCCGATACAAAGGAAAGCAGTTCCCGAAACCGGGATAGCGGGCTGTCTGTCTCCTGTGCAGTATCAGCTACATCTTCGGAGATTTCCTCGAGCGAAATAAATTTTTTGTTTTTATGATAAATATGATTACAGTTATTTAATAAAATCCGAATCAGCCATGTTTTAAAATATCGCGGCTCCTTCAGGGAAGAGAGATGCTCATAAGTATCTAAAATGGTATCTTGTATGGCGTCGGCGATATCCGCCTCCTGTGAAAGATAGCCGTGCGCAATGCGCAACATGGTATCTTTTTGCATATCCATCAGCTTCAGGAAGGCTTCTTTGTCGCCGCGCATAGCTTTTTTGACAAGTGTCAGCATATCCTATCTGGTCCTCCGTTTTTCGTTGTATTTGGATATATCCATATCGTATCATACGTATACTTATTAGAGAAATGGAGAAGTCATTTTGTTGCAAAATAGAAGCAACAAAAAAAGATTGCTGCATCTATAGAATTTTTTTAGAAAAGAAAATGTAAGCAGGAGTTGACGTGGGGCTTTGAAATAGATATAATTTTTTCATATGGAGACGTATCGAAGTGGTCATAACGGGGCTGACTCGAAATCAGTTTGCCTTTCGGGGCACGCGGGTTCGA
>CAZKOR010000144.1:0-9799 GCA_964554405.1 uncultured Bacteroides sp.
ATGTGCAGAATTTTATCGGCATGATGCAGCGCATGGGCATCCGCGCACCGATTCTACTGCTTGGAGGCGTAGGCATCACGCTGTTCATGGACAGCGCGCTGGCCCTGGTAATGATTGCAACCATGCCCTTTATTTTTGTTACTGTCTACAGTGTCGCACGCCGCGGCGTTCCGCTGTACACCCAAGTACAGAAATCCACTGATGATATGATCCGGGTCGTACGCGAGGATGTACTTGGCGTCCGTGTCATTAAGGCGCTTTCCAAAAATGACTATGAGAACCGCCGCTATGACGGTTACAACTATGCCCTTACCAAACAGGAACGTCATGCTGGTATCGTAATGAATGCGGTAAACCCTATTATGACGCTGCTCATGAATCTGGGAATTGCGGGAGTCATCGCCGTGGCAGCCTACCGTGTATCAAACGGCACCTCCTCCGCGGCGACGGTGATTGCTTTTACGCAATACTTTACCCTGATTTCCATGGCGCTGATGTCCCTTTCCCGTATGTTTATCATGTACACGAAATGTGCCGCCTCCGCCCGCAGAATCAGCGCGGTTCTGGATACGCCGGACTCCTTTCCGGTGACAGAGGATGACGGCAAAGGGGATTCCTCCTCCAAAATTTCCTTTGAAAATGTGACCTTCTCCTATTTAGGCAAAAAGCCCAATCTTGAGGATATCACGCTCAGTGTTCCCAAAGGAGGCACGCTTGGCATCATCGGTGCCACCGGCAGCGGAAAATCCACCTTCGTCAAGCTGCTGCTTCGGTTTTATGATACAGATTCCGGCACAATCCGTATCAACGGTAAAAAGATATCTTCCTACACTCAGGATGAGCTGACCTCCATGTTTGGCGTCTCTTTGCAAAACGACTTCCTTTATGCGGATACCATTGAAGAGAATATACGTTTCGGCAGAGAAATTGACCATGAAGACATCGTTCGCGCGGCAAAGATTGCCCAGGCGTATGATTTCATCTCCGCCATGCCTGATGGGTTTCAACATATGATTTCCTCCAAGGGAACGAACCTCTCCGGCGGTCAAAGACAGCGTATTTTGATTGCACGCGCCATTGCCGCTCATCCCGAAATATTGATTCTGGACGATTCTTCCTCTGCGTTAGATTATAAGACCGATGCGAACCTGCGACAGGCGCTGAAGGAGTCCTTGTCTGATTCCACCATGGAACAAGGGTGTTCCATTATTACCGTGGCACAACGTGTCAGTTCCGTCAAAAACTGCGATCTGATTCTGGTACTGGATAAAGGCAGAATCATCGGCCGCGGCAAACATGAAGAACTATTGGAAAATTGCGCTGAATACCGACAGATCAGCGATTCTCAGATGGGAGGTGCTTTTCTTGACTGATAAAACAACGGGACACAAACGTGACAATAAAAAGATTATGATCCGGCTGTGCGGATATATTCTGAATCAATGGCATCTGTTCTTTCTTGCTGTGGTACTGACACTGGTATCCAATCAGATGTCCCTTTTAGGTCCCAGATACTCTGGCGCCGCCATTGATGCCATCACTCTGCCCTCCGGTGTAGATTTTCCTATTGTTTGGGACAGCGTGATTAATATGATTATCTGCTACGCAGGTTCCGCCATTATTGCCTATTTCCTGTCGGTCATTATGGTATACTTAAGCCAGCGGATTGTGTATATTATGCGCAAACAAGTCTTTGAAAAACTGAATACACTGCCTGTAGGCTATTTTGACACCAATGCCACCGGTGACATCATCAGTCGTATCTCTTACGATATCGACACGATAAATACCTCCCTGTCCAATGATTTGGTGCAGGTAATGACAAGCATCTATACAGTTGCAGGTTCCCTGATATTTATGTGGAAGATTTCCAGACCGATGATTTTGATTTTTGTATTTACTGTGCCGGTGTCAATCCTTTTTACCCGATACCGCTCCAAAAAGGTGCGACCGCTTTTCAGCGCACGCTCCCGAAAATACGGCGAACTGAACGGATATGCGGAAGAAATGCTTTCCGGTTCTGCCAGCATCCGGGCCTATGGGCGGCAGGATGTAATCTCCGGCAGATTCAACATACATAATGACGATGCAATGGAGGCATTCTACAATGCGGAATACGGGGCATCCCTGCTGTTCCCCACCATCAACCTGATCAACAATGCGTCTCTTTCTCTGGTTGCCATCTTCGGCGGTATTTTATATATGTACTCCGAAAACGGTCTGATACAGGCAGGCTCCGCTTTGTTCATCACATTGGGCGGAGTAGCGCAGTTTGTCCAATATTCGAGAAAATTTGCAGGTCCTATCAACGAATTTTCCAATATTCTTCATGAGTTCCAATCCGCTTTCTCCGCCGCAGAGCGGGTATTTAAGGTGTTGGATGAAGATCCGGAACCTGCAGATGCCGCAGATGCCCAGAATATCGAACAGGTAAAAGGATCGGTGGAGCTTGATGATATCACCTTCGGTTATAAAAAAGACACTACCATTTTACACAATATTTCCGTAACGGCAAAGCCTGGGCAGATGATTGCCATTGTAGGTCCCACCGGCGCAGGCAAAACCACAATTATCAATCTGTTAATGCGATTTTATGACCCTGTTTCCGGTGAAATCCGGATGGACGGCATACCATCATTAAAAATCAAGCGTGCAGATCTGCGGCGCAGCTTTACCATGGTACTTCAGGACACATGGCTTTTCCACGGCACCATCTTTGAAAACATTGTCTACGGCAGAGAAAATGCAACTATGGAGGAAGTGAAAGCGGCGGCCAAGTCCGCTAAAATCAACGAATACATTGAAAGTCTCCCCAACGGGTATGATACTTTACTTTCCGATGATGGAGTAAACATCTCCAAGGGACAGCGGCAGCTAATCACCATTGCAAGAGCTTTCCTGTCCGACGCCCCGCTGTTAATACTGGACGAAGCCACTTCCAATGTGGATTCCCGGACGGAAATTCAGATTCAGGAGGCTATGAACGAACTGATGAAGGGCAGAACCAGCTTTGTAATCGCCCACCGGCTGTCTACTATCCAAAACGCCGATACCATACTTGTGGTCAGGGGCGGAGAAATAACCGAACAGGGAACCCATCAGGAATTGCTGAAGCAGGGGGGATTTTACAGTACACTGTATAACTCTCAATTTGTTTGATGTATATCGGTACAATTCTTCCTATGCGCTTTCAGCTTTTTTAAAGCCCAATCGTAGTGGCTTGACATATTGCTGACAAAATATGAACCTAAAACGCTTCCGCCAACCCATCTATAAACTCCTTTGGAAAACAGTTCCTCATTTGAAAAGGTTTCAGCCAATTTCATAACTTCATCGTGGGATTTTTGAAGCATGTCCTTTGCATCGTCTAATGATGTATTCTGATGTTTTTTCCAGAATTGCTCATTTAATTTTGCATATGTTTTCCAGTTATAGGGCTTTGGAAGAAACGGTTTGTTATCGCCATTTTGATTTGATTGTACCCAGTTAAGCAAAAGCTGATGCCATTCATAAAGATGGACTAAAATATCCCGAAGATTTTTATCCCTCTTCCAATGAGCTTCCTTCTTTGACGGATTACTCGAAAAATCAAAAGGCGTACATAACTCTTTTTCTGTCATGCCTGCAATAAAGGCATTCAAATTTTCATAGTTTGCACTTGCTGCTGTTAATAAATCTGTTTTTGTTGTCGGTCTTCCCATGTTCGTTTTCCTTTCAGTTTCATAAATAGAATACACAAACAAATTATATTACATAAAACCTGTCACCCTATGTCAGGTTTTGTTAACATTTTGTTTTTTCATAAATCTTCTTTGCCGTATCAGCTACTACTTTTTTAAGATAAGCAGGCTCAAGAATTTCTACCTGTGTTCCGAATGACAGCAAATACCCTAACAGCCATTCATCTTCCGGCATCCTTGCAGAAACAATCAAATCTCCATTTTCCTGTCTGCTTATTTGTGTCTTATCAAATTCATCATAAACCCGATATGCCATATTTTGCGGGAAACAAAGCACGATGGTACGATAATCCTGCCCTGCTTTATCGTCCGGTTCCGGAAACGTATGCCCGGTAAAACCTTCTTCCAGAACTTCTAAATCAATAATGCGGGTCAGCTTAAAGATGCGGTAATCCTCTTTCTGCGTACAGTATGCCTTTAAGTACCACGACATAGATTTATACGCCATTTTTAGCGGGTGAACAATTCTTTCACTCATTCCTCCGTAAGAATCCGCATATGTTATTTTTACACACTTTTGATGAATAACCGCTGATTTCAGCAATTCAAATTTTTCATTATCACTTCCCTGATTGCCCCATCTGGAAAAATCCACTTCAAGCCAGTCTTCCGAATGAAGTTTAAACATTGCGGACAATTTCTGTAATGTCTGGCTGTTTTTTCTATTCTGCATGGTATTGATACTCTGTAATGCCGTGAGGACTTCCTGCTTTTCTTCCTCTGATAATACGGCTTTATCCAAAACAAAATCATTCATTAAGCGGATACCGCCATTTTTGCCCGCTTCTGTATAAACGGGGATACCTGCGCCGCTTAAGGCATCGATATCCCTGTAAATCGTTCTAACCGATACTTCAAATTTTTCTGCCAATTCCGGGGCGGTAGCCTGTCCCTTAGCAAGCAAATAATATACAATCTTAAATAATCTGCTCTCCTGCATTACCGTTCCCTCCTCCCATAACAACTATCGTCTTACTATCAAAAAACCGGACAAGTGATACCCCGTCCGGTCTTTTATATGTATGATTACATACCTGTTCTTTCGTATTTCATTTTCAGCATTTAATTTCCAGATACCCCAACAACTTGCTCATATCATACTCAGTAATCACGCCTGCGTGGGAATCATAGTATTTTCCGTCAAAATATACCAGATAGTGGCAGAAACGTCCCATTCTCTCCATTAAGATTGCGCATTTAGGGAGTACGGTATCTCTTCCCTCAGTATAATTGATAATATCTGTATGGTCGATACCATAATAGTTCAATGCGGAAATCACACGTCCCATGGTAGCCTGCCATTCCCTGCAGTCCATAACGCTGATAACTTCTGCAATCGTAACGCCCGCTAACATTGCCACACAAGCCTGACCGCAAAGTCCGTCCTCTTCAAGTTTGATAACATCAATGCTGTCAATCTTACGAATCGGGTTATCAAAGCTATATGGGCTGTTCTGGTCCATACGAATCAGAGAACCATTGACATGCAGCAATATTTTATGTGTGGAACCCGGCTCTACGCTGACTGCGGATTCATCTTCAATACGAATGTAATAATTTCCTTTCTCCTTAGGATGCAGTTCACAATCAATAATCTTATTGTCTAAAACCAAATCCCCCTGAATCACATCCCTCTGCTTGCATACCTCCCATACATTAAAAGGCAGATGAATCTCATATCCTTTGTCCTGTTTTTCGACTTTTGCCTCAAAAAAATACCTCATATTTCCTCCATTCCGGTGTCATACACCTATATTTTTTAGGAACCGACTTCAGTCGTTTCCTTTTGCCCATTCTATTCTTATTGTAGCAAATTTCGCGTAAGTTGAAAACTACTTTTTCATGTATTATCTACGGATTTTGTGTAAGCTGGGACGGCGCCGCTCCTACAATATTTTTAAACCGCCTGGCAAATGTAGAATAATCCGAAAAACCGCAGTCATAGCATGCCTTAGACGCAGGCATCCCTGCCATAATCTTTCTTTTTGCCTCTAATATTCTTTTTTCATTGATATATTGATGAATCGAATATCCCGTTGCCTCTTTAAACTGGCGCATCAGATAATATTTACTGATATAAAAATGTTCCGCCAGAAAATCAATACTGATATTCTCCGTCAGATGCTCCTGAATATAAGAAATAACATCTACAATTTTCTCATGATAAACCGCCGTCGAAATAAACGCTTTCGGCTGCGCAATGCACATTCGGTTGAATAATACCATAAATTCCAGAAATGCTGCTTCCAACATCGCCGCATTCAAAAATTCCTGTTTTTGCCGTTCCTCTTTTTCAAGCCGCATCATACAGCCTAACAGGGCTTCATAACTGCCCGGCGCAAAATGAAGTACAGGCTCTCTATATTTTGCCGTCTGAAAGCAATAATCCAGATTCTCGCCCTCCCTGCTGCCGCGCGCCATAAAACTTTCGGAAAGATAAAAAATATAACGCTCATAAGGCATATCGCTTTCTATTTCCGGCTTATGAATGGCATTATAATCTACCAGAATGAAATCATGCGGTTTCAGGCGGTATGTCTTTCCCTCTATTTTATAACTGACATTACCGTCTATAAAATAAATGATTTTATAAAAGTCATGATAATGGAACGGAAATTCTCTTTTCACACAATCTTTAATATGAAAAAACTTACATGCTTCCGTCAAATATCCTGTTTTTTCATATTGCTCCAGATTCTTTTCCTCCAAAACAATCGCACCTTTCACACTTTGCCATGTCAGAATCCGCCGGATAAATCTTCGAAGCTGATATTCATGTCCACATTGCCCTTAATGCCGTCTATGCTTCCGCTGTCCGTATACTGCCATACTTTAAACTGATACGGAAAATAAAATTCATCATCATAATAAGCAAACCATTTATCATATTCCTCTATCTGTTCTATATCAAGCATGAGCATAAAAGTCTTTAGATTACCGTAAATCATCGGCGTATATCCCGCCTGCTTTATTGTTTCGCAAAAAGCAATACAGTATTTGGTTCTTTCTTCTTTCGTCAAGTCTTTTGTTCTCGCATTATTATTGGCAACTGTCTCCACATCTATGACAATCGGATAGGTAATGTCATAAGGCTCCAATGTTTCCAACACAAATTCGGCTTCCTCTCTAGCCTCTTCTTCACTGATTGCCTGTGTGAAAAAATAAACACCAACGGCAATATTATGATTCAGTGCGCCATTGATATTATACGAAAATGTACTATCCTCTATAATGTCGCCCTCCGTATAACCACGGATTCCTAACCGGATAAAAGCGTATTCCACACCGTCGTCTGCAACCTTGTCCCACTCGATTTTCTCCTGATATTTGGATACATCAATTCCTTTATGGGAAATCAGCTCCCCATTCTCATAATACTCCGTAATCCCCTCGTCCGTATGTACAAAATTCTCTGCTAAGTAGGAGTGTTTTTCGAGGGTATCTAAAATCGGGAAAAAATAATATTCATTGCTGTCAACCATAATGATATCATCCGGGAAAAACTGACGAATCATATGCAGCGCGCCTTCTCCGGAAAGCAGCAACTCTTTCATTTCGGCAATCAATTCCTCTTTTGTCTCTTCCGATGCCTGCCTCGCCGCTTCCTCTGCCGCCTGCGCAATCATGGCATCCACTTCATCCTGCGTATAATTATCCTGTAACTCTTCCACCTGCGCCATTGCTTCCTCTGTCTCCATGCGGGAAGCACGGTACTGAAACAATATAATCAGACAAAACGTAATGGCGCTTAATGTCACAATACAAAGAATGATGGAACCAAACAGTATTTTGTTTTCCTTTCGTCTCTGTTTTCTTTTCTTTATTTTCATCTGTAAATCATTATCCTGCATCAGTTATAACCACATTCCTTTCCTGTGTTTACACATTCCCTAAAAGCGTTCGCTGAAATAACTTTTAAATCCTTCTCCGAAAATTTCAGTCGCACTGGAAATTACCATAAAGGCGTCCGTATCTTCCTCTTTTACAATCTCTTCCACACGCGGAGACATCTGTTTTTTGACTACGCACATTAACACCTGTTTCTCTTTTCCGCTGTATGCGCCGCGCCCCTCAATATAAGTCACGCCGACATCCAGTTCCGTCAAAAGCCGCTCCGTAATCTCTTTAGGTCTGTCGCTGATAATATAAAGCAGCTTCGCCTCATCCTTACCGTATAAGACAATGTCTAACACAATAGAATTAACGACTACGGTAATACCCGCATAGAGTGCAGCGTCAATATTTTTAAGAACGATTCCCGACATACTTATAATTATAACATCAGTGATAAAAAAAAGCACTCCCGTCTTTAAATATGGCAGTTTTGTACGCAGCCATTTTACAATAATGTCCATACCGCCGGTCGTTGCACCCATTTTCATGATGAAACCGATAGACACGGCATACAAAACGCCGCCCGCTAATGCTGCTAACAGTATATCATTTGTTGCCGGTCCGATAGGCGCTAAAATATTGGTAAAAGCGGAAATAAGTGTAATTGCATAAATTGTGGATATGGTGAATTTAATCCCGAACTGCCAAATCGCAAACAATAAAATAGGGATATTAAAGATAAAAATTAAAGTACCGGTCTCTACCGGCAAAAACCGGCTGATAATGATAGCGATTCCCGTTACGCCGCCGGGAACAAGATTATTCGGGTCAATGAAAAGACTGATTGCCACTGCATTAAGTAATGCCGTCACTGTAATAACCGCATATTTTTTTATTACTTTTCCCATTCTCTTTCCCTTTCCTAATAGAAGTGTCAGCAATGGCTGTCACATCTATAGAAGTGTCAGCAATGGCTGCCACATCTATAAAAGAATGCCCATACTTTGGGCATTCATAGTATGCGGATTTATCTCACATCATATTCTCTTATGTTCTGTTTAAATGCTTGCACGGACTACCTTCGGCTTATAGCCGCTCTCCTCCAATGCCTTAATAATCTGATTCTTATGTTCCGTTCCGTATGCCTCCATTGTAATGCGAAGTTCCACGGCTGCATTTCTGTTGATAGATACGAACTGATTATGTTCCAGTTTAATGACATTACCGCTCTGTTTTGCAATGACATCGGAAACTCTGGACAGCTCTCCCGGCTTATCCGGAAGCAGTACGGATACGGAGAAAATTCTGTCGCGCAGCACAAGTCCCTGCTGTACCACGGATGACATCGTAATCACATCCATATTGCCGCCGCTTAAAATAGAAACAATCTTTTTATTTTTAACAGACAGATGTTTTAATGCCGCTACTGTCAACAAACCTGAATTCTCTACTATCATCTTATGATTTTCGACCATATCCAGAAATGCTACAACCAGTTCTTCATCTTCCACTGTAATGATATCATCAAGATTTTTGCTGACATACGGGAAAATCAAACTGCCGGGCGTTTTCACTGCCGTACCGTCCGCAATCGTATTGACGCTCTCAAGCGTCTGCACTTTACCCGCTTTCACAGACTCCTGCATACAATTTGCACCCGCCGGTTCCACACCGATTACCTTTATCTTCGGATTCAGCAGTTTGGCAAGTGTAGAAACTCCTGTTGCCAGTCCGCCGCCGCCAATCGGCACAAGAATATAATCAACAAGCGGAAGTTCCTTGATGATTTCCATGGCAATCGTTCCCTGTCCTGTCGCAACATCCAGATCGTCAAAAGGATGTACAAACGTATATCCCTTTTCCTCTGCTAACTCGTATGCATGGGCACATGCCTCATCATAAACATCGCCATACAGAACTACTTCCGCACCGTAGCCTTTTGTCCTGTTTACCTTAATAAGCGGCGTCGTTGTCGGCATCACAATCGTTGCCCTAACGCCGTAACATTTTGCTGCATAGGCAACACCCTGCGCATGATTGCCCGCAGACGCCGTAATCAGACCTTTCTGTCTGTCTTCTTCCGATAACGTACTGAGTTTATAATATGCGCCTCTTAGCTTATATGCCCCTGTAAACTGCATATTTTCCGGTTTTAAATAGACTTTATTGCCTGTCTGCGCACTGAAATAATCACTGTATACCAGTTTGGTTTCCGTCGTGACACG
>CAZKOR010000145.1:0-9773 GCA_964554405.1 uncultured Bacteroides sp.
AGAATATGAGGAATTGATTCGGCAGGGCAGATATTATCGCTTATCGAATCCTTTTGCAGATAATTATGCGGCATGGATGTTTGCCGCTGAAGATAAAAGCAGAGCGCTTCTTAATGTTGTTTTGTTGGAAAATCATAGCAATATGGAGATTTCTGTTGTAAAATTAAGAGGGCTGGAAGCAGATGCGGTATATGAAGACGTAAGAAGCGGAAGATGCTATGACGGCGCGGCACTGATGGCAGCAGGACTTCCACTGCCGCTTCCGAAGGAAGAATATCCGGCGTATCAGATAGAACTGCGTTTGTGCGGACAGCGCAAAAAGAATTAATAAAAAGACAATCATGTGAGGGACATTATGGGCAGAAAAAAGCAGGAACCACAGAAATTGGAAACTATTTATAGGAAGCGGCTTGACAGGCATATGGAGGAGCTGCGCTGGTTATATATGGAATTGTATGATAACGGTTCCATGTTTGCAGAACTGTGTGATAATCTTTGGCAGTTCTATCTTGAGCGCAGCGATGACTTGAAAACGCTGGATAAGAAAAGGGAAGATGAGCCTGAGTGGTATCAGGGGAATGATATGCTTGGCATGATGATGTATATTGACAATTTTGCCGGGAACCTGAAAGGCGTTAAGAAGAAACTGGATTATATTAAGCGGTGTAATGTCAATTATATCCATTTGATGCCTTTTCTGGATACGCCAAAGGGACGTTCCGACGGCGGATATGCGGTAGCTGATTTTAGGAAAATTAAACCGGAGCTTGGCATAATGGAAGATCTGGAAAGTCTGACAAAGGCGTGCCGGAAAGAAAATATAAGCGTCTGCATGGATTTTGTCATGAATCATACTTCGGAAGAACATGAGTGGGCGAAAAGGGCAAGAAGCGGAGAAGGAGAGTATATGAGCAGATACTTCTTCTTTGATAATGACGAGATACCCGCCGAATATGAAAAGACAGTACCGCAGGTATTCCCGACAACTGCGCCCGGTAATTTCACATGGCTTCCGGATGCCGGACAATTTGTGATGACTACTTTTTATCCGTATCAGTGGGATTTGAATTATAAAAATCCCAGAGTCTTTAACGAAATGATGTATCATTTTCTTTTTCTGGCAAATAAGGGAATTGATATTTTCAGGATAGATGCGGTTCCCTATATTTGGAAAGAACTGCATACACAGTGCAGGAATTTGAAACAGGTACATACGATTGTGCGTATGATGCGCATGATTAGTGAAATCGTCTGTCCGGCGGTGCTGCTGCTAGGTGAGGTTGTCATGGAGCCGGAGAAGGTTGTACCGTATTTCGGAACACTGGAAAAACCGGAGTGCCATATGCTCTATAATGTCACGACAATGGCTACGACATGGCATACGGTAGCAACACGGGATGTCAGGTTATTAAAAAAACAACTTGATATTGTGAATGCGCTGCCAAAGGAATATGTTTTTTTGAATTATCTCCGCTGCCATGATGATATCGGATGGGGACTGGATTATGATACGCTGCAAAGTTATGGTATGGAGGAGCGCTCTCATAAGAAGTATTTAAATGACTATTTCCAGGGATATGAGGGAGAGAGTAACAGCAGGGGAGAACTTTACAATGCGGACCCTGTTACGGGTGATGCCCGTTTTTGCGGGACCACAGCCTCTATGTGCGGCATTGAGACAGCGGCTGCCTTAGAGGATGATGGGGCAGTGAAAAAAGCGGTCAGACTGGATGTTATGCTTCATGCTTATATGTTTATGCAGTCCGGTATTCCGGTTTTGTACAGCGGTGATGAAGTAGGACAGATCAATGATTATACTTATAAAGATGACCCAGACAAAGCGGCGGATTCCCGTTATATTCACCGCGGGGCCATGGATTGGAAATTGGTAGAACAGACTGACAATACAGGCAGCGTGGCGGATCAGATTTTCAGTGAACTGTGCCGCTTAGAGACAATTAGAAAATCGGAGAAAGTCTTTGTCACACAGGCGGATGCGCAGACATTGGATACAGGTGATGCTGCGGTTCTGTGCATGACAAGATGTTATGAGGGTGAAAAGCTTACCGGATTATTTAATTTCAGCGAATATGATAAAACTGTGAGCCTTTGCAGGTTGGGAATAGACGGAAAACGTAAAGATATAATTTCAGGACATGCGATAGGGGATGCGGATGTGCATATTCCGGCGTACGGTTTTTATTATTTGAAGAGTATGTAATAGATAGAACGAATCAGGAGAATTGAGGATTACATGGCAACAATAAAAGAAATAGCACAGAAAGTAGGCGTTACCAGCGCGGTTGTATCAAGAGTATTGAATTATGACAAAACGATATCTGTGAGTGAGGAAACGCGGAATGCTATCTTTGCAGTAGCGAAAGAGTTAAATTATCAAAAGAAAAAAATATACCCTCCAATTAATAATGTGGCGATCTTAAATTGGGCGGATGAAGAGGAAGAACTGGAGAATGAATTTTACCGGGAACTTTCCAAAGAGATGGAGCGGCAGGCAGTAGAGCGGAATATGCAGATTGTGCAGATTAAGAAGTCGCAGGGCATAGAGGCTGTTCCGGAGCAGACACAGGTTTTTATCGGAATAGGCAGGTTCCTGATGGTAGAAGTGGAAGCATTGAAAAAGATTACATTACAGGGGATTTTTATCGATTCTTCTCCGGATGAGAATACGTATGATTCCGTAAGACCGAATCTGGATTTGGTAGTCAGTCAGATTGTAACATATTTTGTGAAAAAGGGGCATAAGTCGATTGGTTTTATCGGTGTGCACGACATGGATATTAATACGGAAGAGCCGCTTATGGATATCCGGGAATGGACATTTCGTAATACCATGGAATATCATCATATTTTGGATGAAAAAAATATTTTTATCGTAGATTATCTGACCGTAAAGGAAGGATATCGTATTGGAAAGCTTTGTGCGGAAAGGAAAGATGAAGAACTTCCGACAGCCTTCTGTATCGGCAGTGATACATTGGCAGTCGGCTTTTTGCAGGCAATGAATGAGAAAGGAATTGCGATGCCGGAGCGTGTTGCGGTATTCAGTATCAACGATACGAGTATTGCCGAATATATTTCCCCGCCGTTATCCACTTATCATATTGATATCCCGATTATGTGCGAGACGGCGTTGGATTTACTGCATGAGCGTATGATAAAGCACAGAGATATTACCAAAACAGTTTATATTAACGGCAAACCTATTATGAGAAAAAGCTGTTAAAACAGAATAAGAAAAGAATCCATCGGAGCCAAAGCAGCATTCCGGTGGATTTTTTATGGAAAAAATTTTGATAAAA
Organism: uncultured Bacteroides sp.; assembly: GCA_964554405.1. Taxonomy (GTDB): domain Bacteria; phylum Bacillota; class Clostridia; order Lachnospirales; family Lachnospiraceae; genus UBA3282. The sequence continues at coordinate 3,321 of CAZKOR010000145.1, forward strand.
ACGCAGACAGGAAAAATAGATTGACATTTATGTAATGATATGGTAATTTAATAGTAAATAATTTACTAATAAAATAGTATAAAAATTTATTAAACAAAAGTCGAGGAGGACATGCTATGAAAGCAAAAAGAGTATTGGGTATTACATTATGTACGGCAATGGTATTTTCCCTGCTGACAGGCTGCGGAAACAATTCGCAGTCCGATGGCAAAGCGGCAGATACTGCGTCTCAAACGGAAAGTTCTGCTTCAAACGACAGCGCCGCAGGCGGAAATGCTTCAGAAGAGAATGTTTCAGGCGGCAAAGAAATTGTAGTCTGGACAGAGATGATGGAAAATGAAGCGGCTTTGCTACAGGAATATGCGGATAAATGGGGAGCGGAAACAGGAAACAAAGCCACCGTTATTTCGCAATATACGGATGTCCAGCAGTTTTCACAGGCAACTAATTCCAAAGGCGGGCCGGACGGTATGTTAGGAATCCCGAATGATGAAATGGCAAATTATATTTCAGCAAATTTGGCGCAGGAAGTGCCGGCGGATTTATATCAGGATGCGGATTTCGTAGATGCGGCAGTGCAGGCAAGTTATGCAAACGGAATCAGGTATGGTGTGCCGCTTTCCGTAGAGACTCCGTTTTTGTTTTATAATACGGATAAAGTATCGGAAGTACCGGCAACATGGGAAGAAATGGTGAGTGTGGCAAAAGATAACGGCGGCGTCGTATTTGAGGCAACCAGCGTATATTATGCACTGGGTATACTGCGTGCCTATGACAGTTACATTTTTAACTATAAAGACGGCGCATATGATACGGCGGATATCGGACTTGGAAACGATGGAGCTGTCAAAGCGTATGAATTTGTAAATCAAATGGCGAGTGAATATGGTTTCTTCTCATCTGATATTACATATGACCAGGCAAAGAGCAGTTTTCAGAACGGAGATGCGACGTTCTATATCGGCGGTGCGTGGGACGTAGCCGGATTTACGGAAGCAGGCACACCTTTTGCTGTTTCTGATTTGCCAACGCTTAACGGACATGATTTTGTTACGCCTGTAGGAACCTATGTTGGCTTTGTCAGCGTAAAATCAGAGAATCAGGCAGAAACATTTGCCTTTTATAAATATATTGTAGACAATGCTTTACCGGCGCTTTATGAAACAGGTAACAGAATTCCTGCTTCTCTGGAGGCTCAGAGTTCCATCAATGATGATTCGGAAGTGACAAAAGCACAGATTGCGCAGTGTGCAAAAGGAGAACCGTTGCCTACCGTTTCCGAAATGGGGCTTATCTGGCAGCCATATTCCGATAATATGAAACTGATGTTTACAGGAACGATTACACCGCAGGAAGCGGCAGGATACATTGAAGAACAGGTAAAAGAGGCAATCGAGTTAATGCAGTCCGGTCAGTAACAGACAGGGAAAGGCAGGGAAGCAGTTATGAAAAAAAGACGGGATATCAGAATAGCGTTATGTTTTATTTTTCCGGCATTTCTCTCTATTTTGGTCTTTACCATTGCGCCTATTATATATACGGTATTTATTTCTTTTACGAACTATAATATGTATCATCTGGATAACTATGATATGGTTGGTCTGGCTAACTATATCAGCGTGATAACGGGAAGCATCAGTGATATCTTCTTTCCGGTGTTGGGATGGACGATTGTATTTGCCATTTTGTGTACTGCGGGAGGATACCTTATCGGACTCGGGCTGGCAGTACTTCTCAATAATCCGCATATGCTGGAGGCGAAGGTATATAAATCCATCCTTATCATTCCGTGGGCGCTTCCGGCGACAATTGCAATTTTGTCATGGCAGGGGCTTTTGAATGAGAGTTCAGGCGGTATCAATACCCTGCTCAGGATGCTTGGCGGCTCGGGTGTGCCGTGGATGACAGATGTTTTCTGGGCACGGGCGGGAATCATTGTTGTGAATCTCTGGCTGGGCTTTCCATATATGATGAATGTCTGCCTTGGGGGCTTACAGTCGATAGATGCAACATATTATGAAGCAGCAAGAGTGGACGGGGCAACGAGATGGCAGAGTTTTAAAGCAATAACGTTTCCGATGGTATTTAAACTTTCCATTCCGCTTGTAGTATCAAATTTTGCATTTAATTTTAATAACTTTTCCAATATTTACATGATTACCGGAGGCGGACCGGCGAGAGTCGGTTCGCAGTTTGCAGGAAGTACGGATATTCTGGCAAGCACGATATATAAAATGACAACACAGTCTAACCGCTATGAATTGTCTGCTACTTTAAGCGTTATATCCTTTGCCATTGTCGGAACGCTGACATTGATTAATCTGCATTTATCCGGTGCATTTAAAGAAATCGATTAGGCGGAAAGGGGCGTGGTATTGATGAATAGCATGAACGGTAAAATAAGCAGAGTGCGGCTTAGTTCGTCGCAGAAGCGGCATCTGCTTTTATCAAGACTGATTATATGGATAACAATCGTGGCAGTCATGTTTCCTGCCTTGTGGATTGTGATGGCGTCATTATCAAAAGGAGACAGTTTTTTCTCGTCCTCCTTATTCCCGGATGAGCTTAGTTTGGTGAACTATAAGAGGTTGTTTGGGGAGACCAATTTTGGACTCTGGGTTATGAATTCCCTGAAAATGTGTTTTCTTGTGGCTATGTTGCAGCTTTTTCTGACAACGACCGCCGCATATGCGTTTTCAAGAATCCGGTTTCCGGGGCGTTCCAAAGGACTGATGACCGTATTGGTATTACAGGTTTTTCCAAGCAGTATGGCATTGGCAGGATATTATGTCATTATCTATAAGTTCGGTCTTGTCAATAATATGGCGGCGATTGTGTTTGTTCTTGCCGCAGGCAGCGCATATAATATCTGGCTGTTGAAATCATATATGGACGGCATCCCGAAAGAATTAGATGAGAGTGCATTTGTAGACGGCGCGGGACATTTGACTACTTTCCTGCGGATTGTTTTACCGCTTGCCATGCCGCAGATAGCAGTTATTTTTATTTTCTCTTTTATAGCTACTTATAGCGAATATGTGATTTCCTCCGTCTTTTTACAGACACCGGACAGCTATACGCTTGCCATTGGGCTGCAATCTTTTATTGCCGACCAGTTTAATGCCCATTGGACGATGTTTGCGGCAGCAGCAGTACTGGCTTCCGTTCCGGTTATGGTTATTTTTCTGCTTTTACAGAAATTCATACAGGGCGGTCTGGTATCCGGTGGTGTTAAAGGATAGGTGAAAAAGAAAAGTATGGAGGAATGTTATGTTTGCATATGGCGCGGATATAGGGTGGCTAAAGCAGTTTGAGGATATGGGTTATGTGTGGATTGATGAAAATGGAATACAAAAGGATGCATTGGATATTTTGAAGTCGATGGGAGTGAATGCCCTGAGATTCCGGGTTTTTGTGAATCCCCCTGAAAATGCAGTCTGGGTAAAATCGCCGGAGGATATAGTTTATTTGGGGTATGCTGATGAAAAAAGCGTGTTGGAGTCTGCGAAAAGAGCAGCGGCGAAAAATTTCCGTATTATGATTGATTTTCATTACAGTGATTATTTCGCGGATCCGGGATGTCAGTTGATGCCAACAGCATGGGAAGGGCATTCTTATGACAGACTGCTTAGAGATGTTTATGAGCATACATATTATGTTTTAAAAACATTGATAGATAATGGTATTGTTCCTGAATGGGTCCAGATAGGAAATGAGATTAATAATGGTATAATGCTGCCTGCCGGTTCTGCTGAAGGGGATTTTTGCAGGCTGGCGGGTTTGCTGAACCGGGGGTATGAGGCGGTAAAGGCTGTCAGTCCGGCAAGTAAAGTTATTACGCATGTGGCAGAGGGGCAGGATAAGGCATTTTGCAAAGACTTTTTTGACCGGTTTCTGTTGGAGTGCGGAGGAAAGACTGATATCATAGGTCTTTCCGTCTATCCTTATATTGTTACTCGTTATCTGGGCGGTGATTATGAAGAGAGCATACATAACGCGGTAGAAAATGTAAAAGCGTTGTCCGAACGGTACGAAAAGGATATCATGGTTTGTGAAATCGGGGAAGATGAGGAGCAGGAAGAAAAAGGGTATCGCCTTGCAGGTACGATGATAAAGGCTTTAAAAAGTATACCGGACGAGCGCGGAGCCGGGATATTCTGGTGGGAGCCCGAAAGTAATTCTGCGTTGCTTCCCGATGGATATGCTATGGGGGCAACAAAGATGGCGGGGGAAAAGACACTGCAGTTTACCAAAGCCTTATACGCATTTCGGGATAATATGTTTAACAAGGGAGCCGGAAAGTGAATGTACCTCACCCGACCCGGCGTTATATTAAGCTAAAAGAAATAGCCGTCTACTTTTCCAAGGAGCAGAACGGCTATTTCTTATTATTAAACAACGGATGTCTCGCAGTGCGTGGCATCCGTTGTTTCGGTAAAGCAGGATACGGGAGTCGGACACGTTATTGAAGTGCCAAAAATCCAGTAAAATCAAGGGGTTCAGAGATTTTGTGTTGATAGGTTTTGATAGGTTACCAATCAATTTAGTTTGTGGAGCAAAATTGTAGAAGAAAGGAGAAATTCTGTACATCGTGATAATTACTATTAGGACATCTAAATAAGTCCTTTATCAGTTGTAGCGATATGATTGATAGAGGGCTTATTTATTTGGCTTAATGAAATTCGCAAAATTTCACAAGTCAATCGTAAAAATGCCTGTATGAGCCTAACAGAGCGTCAGAAAGGTATTCTATCACAACAGTTCCACGGCAACTTAAAACATGTATTTCATGGCAACATCAAACAGTAAATCACAAGGAGGAATGCAATTAATGTATGGTAGAGTAACCAGAACTTTTCCGGATAAAGGATATGGATTTATTCTAGGGGAAGACAGGAAGTCATATTTTGCTCATTATTCTAATTTGAATGGTGAACAAATCGCAAAAGGTTATTATGTTTATTTTAAACCATTCCAGAATGAGAGGAGCGATTATAATGCTAAAAGTATCACGGTAATTGATGCACCAGAGAAGAGAATAAAAACAGAGATTTCACGTAAGAAAAAGAAACACAAACATCATAAGCCCTGCAATGCAGATAAAGTGATAGTGGCAGATAAGAAGTTTAAAAGATTTGTGAAAACATTTTTAGAAGAGCAGAAAGAGAAAAATATTCAGAAGGATGAGGCGCAAGAATGGCAACACACGTAAGTAACATGAATGAATTATCAAAGGCATTACAACCGACATTAATAAAAATGGTCGATCAGTTAGCAGACCGGGTATACGAAACATTGAATTATTTTTTACAGGATTATTATTCCGGATATGAACCTTCAAGCTATCAAAGATCAAAAGATTTTCTATATTCGGCAGTAAAGGTAGATGCACACCCGTATAAAGGCGGCGTAAGAGCAAGCGTATATATTGATTATGATTCTATGAATAGTTATAACAGCGTAACTGGTTATCAAGTAGCTAAGTGGGCAAATGAAGGTTATCATGGCGGCATTGAAGTAGACCATAAACCTCATGTATGGCAGAATACTATGGACGAGACAGTCAATAATGGTGAGCTTTTGAAATTAGCAATAAATTATCTGAAAAGTCATGGAATATCGGTAAGAACATAAGAAAGGAGCAATACAATGTCAGTATTGAAGAAAGAATTTATTGACAGGATGGCAGAAAATGGTGACATTACCAAGAAAGCAGCAAGACAGGGATTTGATTTATTCATTGAAACGCTTTTAGATTGTATGAGTGAGAATGAAAAAGTAATGATTAACGGATTTGGCAGATTTGAGATGATAACGGTTAAAGAAAAGAAAATGCCTTTCCGGGGGGATGATTCTATCGTACCGGAACATAGAAAGATGAAGTTTTATCCGAGTAGGCTGTTAAGTGGTGTGATTGAGGAAATGCGGAGGGAAGAGTAATTGCATATGGAATTGAATAATGAAGCATTGAATTGCGCTGAATGTGAATTTATGAAGATGTACGATTACAGCAGAAGGATTTATTATTGTGACCATTCAGACAGAATTGACGATATGAGAAAGTTGAGTGTTGATGATCCATCTAAAACAAGTCCTGAGTGGTGTCCACTGGAAGAAAATAAATAAAGACCTGCTGCCTTATAAAATAATTGCCATTACAGAGCAATCAAAATAAGCTGTAAAGTCCGAAATTCAAGAAAATCTAACTATTAACCATTTCACTGTGCAATTCTGCACAATGAGATTCCATTAAATGATGATGAAAACTGAATATTTGAAAATAGAAACAAAAGTGGATTCCGAATTATTCGGAGTCCTTTTACCATGCAAAAAATTAACATTTCTGAAATTTTACTAATCAAGTTAGACATATGAAAAATTTTGTTAAGTCTAATTATATTTCTTGAATTTCTGGATAATCTAGGAGGTTCAATGGGTAATGATATAAAAATA